>JBLRWU010000060.1:0-11488 GCA_047921155.1 Desulfurivibrio sp. | reverse complement strand
ATTACGAACCGGAGATTCCCTGGTACGAAGACGCGCCGCCGCCGCCCGCCGGCCGCTTACTGCTGCTGGTGAAGCCGCTGCTGGCAGAAGCAACACTCAATGGCTACCAGCTCCTGCGCCACCCCGACCTCTCCTTCGAGGTCGGGCTGCTGCCGGGCGAATATCAGTTAAAAATAACGGCCGCGGGTTATAAGCCGCTGGAACGAAAAGTGCGGATCAGGGGAGGAGAGCGGCTTCATCTCACCATTAGCCTGGAGCACGACTCTGAACCCTGAGTTCATTAACAGCAAAATAATATTTTGGAGGCGTCTGATGCGAACTATATCTACGATTCTGTTTTTCCTGTTAATAGGAGCGGTACTACTCCTTTCGGCCCGGGAGATCCCGGCCCAGGGGCCGCCGGTGGCTTTTTCCGCCGATTTTATCGAAACCGGCAACGACGAAACCAACCGGGGCAAGTATTACGCCGGCCCCGAAGGCCTGCGCGTTGAAGGCAGCAGCGACGGGGAACAGTACATTATGATCGTTAACTTCGCCCGCAACCTCTCCTGGATGCTCCAGGTTCGGGAGCGCACCTATTTTGAGACCCCTTTCCGGCCCGAGGATGCCGGCAATTTTTTATCGCCCTGTCCCGAGCTGACCACCCCCCGCAAAGCCGGCAGCGAGACCAAGGAGGGTCGCAAAGTTGAAAAATGGGTCTGCGAACGGGCCGGCCGGGCCGGCGCGGTGACGGTGTGGTTCGATCCCCGTTTGCAGGCGGCGATTCGCACCGAAGATGCCGGAACCGTAACCGAAATTCGCAATATCAAGGAGGGGCGCCAGCCCGGCCATCTCTTTCAGCCGCCGACCGGTTACAGCAAAATGGAAATTCCGGGCATGGAGATGTTCGGAGGATTCGGCCAGGAGATGCCGGGTGGAGAGATGCCGGAAATGGGCGAGGAGTTGCGCAACCTCTTGGGCCGTTAATTATTATGGACCACTCTTTCTTCTGGCCGTTACCGTTTCGCCGCCAATTCCCCAATTATCGGTCTCAACTTCATCGATTATAACAACGGTGGTCTGGGGGTTTTTGCCAAGCACTTTTTGGAGCAATTCGGTGGCTCCCCGCACCAGTTCCGCCTTCTTTTCGGGGGTTACCCCTTCGTTGGTTATTTTGATATTGACGTATGGCATCACCCCTCCATCCTGACAATCAGTTAGCCGTTAAGCGGCCGCCCGGCGGCCATTCAGCGCGGACCGCGCATAAACTCTTCATAAAGATCCACGTCGCGGCGGCTGCCGATCACCAGGGGCACCCGCTGGTGGAGGTTGTCGGGCTGGATGTCGCGGATCTCCCGGCCATCGTCGGTGATGGCCCGGCCTCCGGCCTGCTCCACCAGAAAAGCCATGGGGGCGGCCTCGTAAAGGAGGCGCAGCTTGCCGTAGGGTTTGGTGGGGTCCTTGCTGTCGCTGGGGTAGAGAAAGACCCCGCCGGCGATCAGGTTGCGGTGGAAATCGGCGACCATCGAACCGATATAGCGGGCGCTGTAGGGACGGCCGCTGGCCCTGTCCTCCTCCTTGAGATATTCGATATAGCGGCGTACCGGCTCCTGCCAGTACTTGTAGTTACCCTCGTTGACACTCAGGTACTTGCTCTTCTCGGGAATCCGGATATCGGGGTGGGAGAGGAAAAACTCGCCCACACTGGGGTCCAGGGTGAAGCCCTGCACCCCTTCCCCGGTGGTAAAGACCAGCATGGTGCTGGAGCCGTAGATTATATAGCCGGCGGCCACCTGCCGGCTCCCGGCCTGGAGCAGGTCCGATTCATCACCGGGTCCGCCGTCGGCGGAGAGGCGGCGATGGACGGAGAAGATGGTGCCGATGCTGACATTGACGTCGATATTACTGGAACCGTCCAGGGGATCGAAAGCCAGGGTATATTTGCCCTCGTAACCCTCCACCACCGGGATTATATCGGCCTCCTCTTCGGAGGTCATGGCGCAGAGATAACCGCAGCGGGCCATCCGCCGCTTGATGGTGTTGTTGGAAAAATCATCCAGCTTCTGGACATGCTCGCCCTGGATGTTGGTTTTGCCGCTCATCCCCAAAATATCGGCCAGGCCCGCCATATTGACCTCGGCCGAGATGGTCTTGGCCGCCACGATCAGTTCGTTGAGCAGGCCGGTGAGATCGCCGGTGGCCTCGGGGTGTAGACGCTGGCTGTCCGTGATATGGCGGCTTACCGTGATTCCCAATGGTCTGGTCATGCTTGTATATCCTCCCTCTGAAAGCGGTTGTTTCGCTGGCGTGATTGCGTGTGCGGGGCCTACCGCATCAACTTAAGCAAGATGGCCGACCCGGTCAAACAAATTCCACGCCCCATCCGCCCTTTGCCCCCTTTGTGCTTGACAGCATAAGCGAAAAAACTCATTTTGCCCCGATGTCTGCCATGGAACCACAAACCCCCGTCACCTCCCGGCCCCATCTGCCCGCCGGGGAGTGGCGCTCCTACGTTATCCTCTTCTCCGGCAACCGCAACTACCTGCGGTTCTGGCTCTCCGGAGTAATCAGCCAGTTGGGTAACTGGTTCAACTATATCGCCGTTTTTGTGCTGCTCAACGAGCTGGCCGGCTCCGGGGTGGCGGTAAGCTGGTTTCTGATCGCCAAGTTCATGCCCACCGCCATCCTCGCCCCGGCCGCCGGGGTCATCGCCGACCGCTTCTCCCGCAAAGGGATCATGATCCTCTGCGATGTCGGCCGGATTTTCGTGGTACTGGCCTTTCTGCTGATCCGCGATCCCTCCCTGGTCTGGCTGGTCTTCGTGCTGGCCCTGATCCAGGAGGCGATGTGGAGTTTTTACGATCCGGCCCGCCGGGCCTCGGTGCCCAATATCTGCCGGCCGGAGGAGCTGCATCTGGCCAACGCCCTTTCCGGGGCGACCTGGTCGATCATGCTGGCGGTGGGGGCGGCCCTGGGGGGGCTGGTCACCGCCGCCTGGGGCTGGCAGACCGCCATTGTGCTGGATGCCCTCACCTTCGCGATCTCCGCCCTGCTGCTCAACACGGTGATTCTGCCCCATGCCGCCCGCCGGCGGGAGGGCAAGGCGGGCTGGCGCGAATACACCGGGCTTAACGATCTGGTGGCCGGTTTCAGCTACCTGGCCCGGCATCGGGCCGTGGCGGGCCTGCTGATGGTCAAAAGCGGCTGGGCGCTTGCCGGCGGGATCATGGTGATGCTGGCGATCTTCGGCGAACAGGTTTTTCAGGTGGGGGGCCAGGGCGGAGGCGGCAGCGGCATCCTCTACAGTATGCGCGGAGTCGGGGCGGCCGTGGGGCCGATCCTGGCCTGGCGGCTGCTGGGGGAAAGCGACCAGCAGATGTATCGCTCCATCGGTCTGGCCTTCTTCATGGCCTGCGCCTGCTATCTCGGCTTCAGCCAGTCACCCACCCTGGCCTGGGCGGCCCTCTTCGTGATGCTGGGCCATCTGGGCGGCTCGGTGCAGTGGGTATTCAGCACCACCCTGCTGCAGAAAAAGGTGGAGGATCAGTTCCGGGGCCGGGTCTTCGCCGCCGAGATGGCCCTGGTCACCCTGATTTTGAGCTTATCCACCTATTTCACCGGAGCCGCCCTGGACCGGGGCTCCGACCCGCGCACGGTCACCGCCGTGCTGGCCCTGATCTTCCTGATTCCCGGCACCCTCTGGACCATCTACGCCAAAATGCGGCTGCGGAAAACCGGAGTCCGCTGACGCTGCCGCCAGCGCCAGGTACCCTTCCCCCTCCTCCCGGCGGCCGTGCTTCAGGCAGCCCCGGCCGTAGATCCGGCATTTGCGGACCAGTTCCCGGCGGGCCAGGTCGGCCTGCTCGGGGGTAAGGTCAGCTCCGGCCAGCAATTTCTGCAGGGCCATGATCCGCAAGCGGTCCATCCCCACCCGGTGGCGCACCGAAAGCTGGTCGTCCCGCCCGCCATGTTTCTCGGTGAAGGGCCGGTCGATGAACAGCACCGGAAAGCGGGCCGTTACCCGCAACCAGAGTTCGTAGTCCTCGCAGCAGGGCAGCGCCTCGTCAAAGTTGCCCACCGCCTCCAGCAGGCGCCGCCGCAGCATCACGGTGGACATCCCGATCACGCACAACTCCAGGCTGCGGGCGAAGAGGTCGCCCCCCTCCTTGCGATGGCGCTTTTTCTGGTTGAGGTGCCGGCCGCGGCGCAACCAGATCTCTTCGGTGTGGGAGAGCAGCAGGTGGGGATTGGCGGCCATGGCCGCCGCCTGGGCGGCCAGTTTGCCCGGCTGAAAACGGTCGTCGCAGTCGAGGAAGGCCAGCAGGTCGTAGCGGGCCTGGCGGATGCCCAGGTTGCGCGCCGCCGCCGCACCCCCGTTTTCGCGAAAAAAATAGCGCAACTCCGGGGCCGGGAGGGCGGAAGGCCCGGCGGCGCGGCCGCCGGCCAATTGTTGCTGCCGGGCTTGCACCACCTGCCGGGTATGGTCGCTGGAGCCGTCATCCACCACCAGCAGTTCCAAGGGGCGGTACTCCTGAGCCAGCACCGAAGCGATGGCGCCGTCGAGCAGATCGGCCCGGTTATGGGTGGGGATGATGACGGTGACCGGTTCCATGCCTGCGACTCGCCCCGGTCACGGCGCGGGGAAATGGCCGTGGATCAATTTACGGCCGCGGTGGCTGGTGAGTTGGCTGACCGAAAAAATAATTTTGGAAAGCTCATCGCTCTGGATCGCGGCCTCGTGGCCGATCAACTCCACCCCGGCCAGATCAAGGCGACTGGCGGTCACGACCAGGGCTGTGTCCCCCTCCACCCGCAGGCCGCTGGCGACCACCACCGAATCGACGATCAGCAGGGGGGTGCCCTTGCCCCGAAAAACGCCCTGCTCGATGTTGACCCGCGACCCTCTGATGGTCACCGAGTTGGCATGGACATCGACCAGCCGGATATCGCGGCAATCGGCGATCTCCAGCCGGTCGTAACGACCGTTGAAGCTCAGGCCCTGCTGGCTTTGGCAGATTCCGATCCGATCGGCCGGTTCCGTGGGGGGAACCCTGGGCGCGGGGGCCTCGACCAGGGCTTTGCCCAGCGCCTCCCGGAAGCGCTCAGGCTGTTGGGCCATGGGGACATGGCCGGCGCCGGGAATCACCTGCAGGCTGGCCTGGGGCAGCAATGATTCCAGGAGCAGGCCGGTGCGCAGGGGGGTTACCTGATCCTCCTTACCCCAGATAATGAAGGTTGGGGCCTGCACCGTCCGCAAGGCGCGGCTGAAATCCTCCTGGACCAGGGCCAGGGCGGCAATCCGGCCCGGATCGCCGGCCAGAACCCGGGCCCGCAGAGCTTCATTGGCCAGGATCTGCCCCATATCCAGCGGCAAACCGGGCAGACCGGTAATCAGGCCACCCACCCAATCATCGAAACGCTCCAGGGGTCCGGAGGGCAAATTGGACAGACGGCCCCGCAGATTGGGGTCCAGCATGTCGCGGGTGATTATTTGTCGGTGCAGAATGCCGGCGACATCGATCAGCACCAGACGCTGGACCTGGCGGGGGTAGTCGGCGGCAAAGCGCAGGGCCACCCCTCCGCCCAGGGAATGGCCGACCAGCACCAGGGGCTCGGAGCTGAAATTATCCACCAGCCAGCGCAGATAGGTGGCATATTCCTGCGGGGAATA
Organism: Desulfurivibrio sp.; assembly: GCA_047921155.1. Classification (GTDB taxonomy): domain Bacteria; phylum Desulfobacterota; class Desulfobulbia; order Desulfobulbales; family Desulfurivibrionaceae; genus Desulfurivibrio. The sequence goes on along the minus strand of JBLRWU010000060.1, from coordinate 5,838 downwards.
AAGGAGATTGCGCTTTTCGGAGCGGCCGAATCCGGGCAGGTCCACCGCCAGCACATGATAATCGGTGGCCAGCTCCTCGATGAGCCCGCCCCAGGTCGCGGAGGCCTGGTCGCCGATCCCGTGTACCAGCAGCAGGGTCGGGGAGTTGCCCCGGCCGGCTTCCAGCAGAAAGGCCCGGCCCCCGAAAATCGGCTCGTCCACGAAATGTTCCTGCACGGAGGAGGGGTCGGCCCAAGCGGCCAACGGCCACCAGAGCAGGAAGATCAGCAGTATTGTCAGTTTTACCGGCCGCATGGTGGCATCTCCCCTGCGGAAGTGGGAATAATATCGGATGGCAAAGCGGGTCAATTTTCCAAAAGTTGCCGGAGCAGATCATCCAGGTCGGACAACAAAAATGGTTTATTCAGGCGGGCGTCGAAGCCGTGGGCCCGATAATCGGCCAACACCGAATCGTGGGCATAGCCGCTGGCCACCACCACCAAGGCGCCGGCATCGATCTCCCGCAACTTGCCCACCGCTTCCTTGCCGCCCATGCCCCCGGGAACGGTCAGGTCCATGATCACCAGATCGAAGGGTGATCCATTGGCAATGGCGGCGGCAAAGGCCGCGACGGCCTGCTCGCCATCAGTGACCGTATGCACCTGATTCCCCAGCTGTTCCAGGGCGCGCCGGACTACCTCAAGCACCATCCTGTCATCGTCCATCACCAGGATTTTGGCCCGGGGCCGCGCATCGCTCAGCGCCGGAACCACCTTGTCCGCCTCGGCGCCGTCCAACTTTGCGGGCAGCAGGATGGTGAAGGTGGTCCCGACTCCCGGCCGGGAGGAAACTTCGATCTTTCCGTCATGCTTGGTTACAATGGAGTGACAGATGGCCAGACCCAGGCCGCTGCCGGTATCCTTGGTGGTGTAGTAAGGATCGAAGATCATCTCCAGATCGGCATCGGGAATGCCGGGACCGCTGTCGCTGATCGAGATGGCAACAAAACTGCCCCGCCGACGATTGCCGGCATATTCGCGATCGGCCAGATTGCGACAGGTAATCACGATCCGGCCACTGTCGGCCATGGCCTGGCGGGCGTTAAGGACGATATTTTGCATCACCTGGCTGATCTGACCCCGATCGATCTCGACCAGCCAGAGGTCGGGAGGGATATCATAGTCGCAACTCACGCCGCTGCCCCGCAGCACAAAGGCGGTGGATTCCCGGATCACCGTCTCCAGGGAAGCAACCTTGCGGACCGGCGCCCCGCCGCGGGCAAAGGTAAGCAACTGCTGGGTCAACCCCTGGGCCCGCAAGCCGGCCTTTTTGGCCTCGGTCAGCAGGCTGACCACCTCGTCATCGCCCTTTCTCAGCAAGGAGGCCAGGTCGACATTGCCCATGATGGCGGTGAGCAAATTATTAAAATCATGGGCGATACCGGCAGCCAATAGCCCCACCGATTCCAGCTTTTTGATCTTGAACAGCTCCATTTCAACCCTCTGCTGCTCGGTCATATCCCGAAAGACCAGGACCACCCCGATGATGGCGCCGCTCTGGTCGCGGATCGGAGCCCCGCTATCGGCAATGGGCCGCCTGGTGCCGTCCTTGGCGATCAGCACGGTATGATTTTCCAAGGCCACAATCAGCCCGCTGGCCAATACCTTCTCCACCGGATTTTCACAGACCGCGCCGCTGCGTTCGTTAACGATATTAAAGACCTCGGGCAACGGCCGGCCGGCGGCTTCATCCGAACTCCAGCCGGTGAGCTGGCTGGCCACGCCGTTGAGCAGCATTATGCTCCCCCGCCGGTCGGTGGTAATCACCCCGTCTCCGATACTCTGGAGGGTGATGGCCAGGCGCTCCTCACTGGCCCGCAACTCCTCGAAGGCCCGGGACAGTTCCGCCTCCCGCTCCCGGATGATCACGACCTGCTCCGCGGCTTCTTCCATATTGCGGTGGAGCGAGGCGACCATGGTGCTGATATCCTCCTTGAGCCTGGACAACTCAAAGATATAGGTACCGGCCGGAGTGGCGGCATAATCACCGTTGCTTACCCGGGTGGCATAATCGGTAAGCCTGACCAAGGGGATGATCAAAAACTGCCGAATGGCCAGGGTGAGAAGAGCCGCGATCAGCAGCACCACCGCCAGCACCAGCAGATTGATATAGAGAAAGGCGTCACGGGGGGAGAAAAGCTCATCCTCGTTAATGCAGATCCCCACATAGCTCTGCCAGGGCTCGTAAAAAAGCATTGCCGCCAGCCGCTTTTCCCCGTCGGAATCGAAAAGAAAGACCCCCGGCTCCCGGCGGCCCTGAAGCAGCAAGAACAGTTCACTTAAGTCATGGGTTTCCGAGTCGGCCAGGTGCCCCGTCGGGACGGGAGTGCCATCCTCCTCGATCACCACCACCATGCCGCTTTCCATATAACGGAAAAGGGCGAAATCGCGGAGGGCCATTTGCCTGATCTCGTCCAGATGAACCTGGCTGTCCTCCAGGCCCACCCGGTGCAGGGTTTCATAGCGGCGATCCACGGGGGCCACCAGGGCATGCAGTTTTTCCAGCAGCAGCTCCGAGCCCAGTTGGTAAATGATATTGTCCAGCAGTCGGTTGCCGGAGTATAGCAACGGCAGGGAGAGGATCATGATCAGACCCGCCATGGCCAACAGGAAGGGGGTGCGGATGGAGCGGATGCGGGGAGTTTTTCTGGGCATTGCCGGTTTCATGCTTTTGGTGCTGACCCTCTACCTGATGACAAAATCCACCGCCTCCAGGGCGGCGAAGGAGATGGGTAGTTGCAGTTTGCCGGCGTTTTTCAGGTTGATAAAGGCAATCTGCATGGCCCTGCGGGGTCTGCTCTTGGCAATGGTGGTTTTGCCGCCAAAAATGTCCGCCGCCATCTCGGCGGCCTGGGTCCCGCTATAATCAAAGGGGTTGAACAGCCCGGCCACGACATTGTCATCGCCGGTGTACAACCGCAGGGTGTCCCGGTCGACATCCAGGGTGTAGGAGGTAATCACCGGAATCCCGCTTACCGCCAGCTTCTGGCGGTGCTGAAACACCCCGATGATGCCGCCGAAGGCATCGATCTCCCGTTGCCGCAAGGCGGCAATCACCGGCTCCACCCCCCCGGCCAGGTCAAGATAGCTGAGGGTGAGGCCATGGTGCTCAGCGGCGGAGATCTGCTGATAAGCCTTTTTATAGACCAGGTCGGCGGGGATCCGGGAATCGTAGACGTAGGCGTAATTGCGACTGCCGGGCAGCAGCAGGCGGGTAAGGCGGAGAATCTTTTCCGGATGATACATCAGGTAAACGCCGGAAAGATTGGTGCCGGGCTGCTCGGTCACCGAGGGCAGCATCTCGAGGGCCACCGAGTGAAGCGCCGGCACAAAAAGTTGCGGCACTTCGGTCTCCTTGAGAATCTCCCGGGCATAAAGAGAGACCCAGCCGCAGGTGACGAAGAGGTCCGCCGAATCCTTATAGCGGTTCACCGCCGCCGCCACATCGGGCACCGCGGTCAGGTCGCTGCTGCGGGTAAGGATATCGACATACTCGATATCGCGCCCTTCCAGGTAGCCCCTGGCGGTCATCCCCGCCTTGAACTGTTCGAGTACGGCGGCGAAGTGGGCCGGCTCGATGGGGTAGCGGATAAAAACCACCTGCAGGGGCCGCTGGACCGCCTCCGGGTCGACAATCCCGGCGGATGCGGCGGGCAGGATCGGGGCGGAAACGATCCCCAGTGCCAGAAAAAGCAGCCATCGTACGGCCATGGACTTTATCATCGTCACGTCCCGGTGAAATTGATGGAGACAGCGACAGCGCCGGGAAAACCCCCGGGAGCCAAAGAAAAGGGTTAATCGATCCCCCCAAAGGGTGTCAATCTTATATTACATTTTTTCGCCTCAGGGCAAATAGCGGATCTCGCCGGCATATTCGGTGATCCGGCGGCCGTCGGCGGCCAGCCGCAGCACCAGACCGCCCCCGGAGTCGATATCCTCCACCACCGCCTCATACTGGGGCGCCTTCTGAATATCAAAGCCGAAGAGCACCCGACGGCCGATGGTATCACTGAGCTTGCGCCAGGCGGCGAGCAGGGGATGAGATGGGGGTGGTTCGCCGCTATCGCCCTCCTCGGCCAACTGCCGGGCCTCGACATGGTGGAGCAGGCCGATATTCCAGCGCAGTTTGGCCAGCAGGCGGTCGGTCACCTGCTCCAAATCCAGCTCGCCACCCTTGGCCTCTTTCATGGAGAGGGCCAGGCCGTTCAGTTCGGAGGGGAAAAGATCGTTGTTGACGTTGATGCCGATGCCGATCAGCACGTACTCTTCGCGGCCCAGCAAGCCCCGGTCGGTTTCGACCAGGATGCCGGCCAGCTTGGCGGGTCCAACCAGGATATCGTTGACCCACTTGATCCGGGCATCAATCCCGAAGGAGCGGATGGTTTCGGCACAGGCCACCCCGGCGGCCAGGGAATAGAAACGACCATGCTGAGGCAACAGGGTGTTGACCAGGACCAGGGTCAACCAGAGACCACCGGGGGGAGCGTGCCAGGAGCGATCAAAACGCCCCCGGCCGGCGCTGAGTTCACGGGCGATAAAGACCAGGCCGCTGGGAAAGGAGCGGTCGGCGGCCTCATGTTCACGGATCAGCTTGCGGGCATAATCCATGCAGCGGCCCTGTTGGGCGAAAACCTCGATGCGACTGCCCACCACCGCCCCATGGGCCAGCACCTGCTCCACCACCTCGGCCGGGAACTGCCCTCGGCGGCAGGCCGGCTCATCGGCCAAACCGTTTAATCCCATTCGGCCTTGACACGGGTGATGATCCGCTCGATCAAGGAGAGGCGATCCTGGGGGCAAACCCCAAAGAGCGGCTCGCCCTGTTCGACGCTGACCCCCGGCTTGAAATAGACCGAGTGGATGATCCCCGGCTCACCGTCGTAATAAACCGGGGTATCGCGTTTCATCAGGGACATGGTCAGAACCTCGTCCCCGGGCTTGATCGACACCGCCTGCCGGCCATACTTGTCGATCTTGGACTGAAGATCCAGAGAAAAGAAATACTTGGCCTTTTCCGGGGATTTATAGGGGGTCAACACCTGGCGGAGGATATACTCGATGATCTCACGCTTGGTCAGGGGGTGCTTGATGGTCATGATCTGCTCCCCGGCCTCGACAAAACTGCCCTCCAGGTCGCTACGGATCATGTCCACCTGGCCGTTGGTCTTGGCGGTGAAACGTTTGGGGTTGCGCTCCCGTTCCAGTTCGTAGAGCAGAGTCCCGGGAATGTGGCGAAACTTGCCGGAAACCCCCTCCACCTGAGCCCCCATCCCCACCTTGAAACGCAGCCGGCCGGTATGGGAGGTATGCACCGCCATGTAATCAAAGGGGTCGGCGCGGTAATTGCTTAAAATGGTGTCGTAATCTATCTCGTGTTCCAGCATGGCTACTACCCGTTATCTGTAATAGAGATTACCGCCGCCCATGGTCATCAGCGACTTATGGAGATTGCGGCGGAATTCGCGGCGATCCCAGATCCCCTGGATATGGCCGCGTTTCAGCGCGCTACGAGCGCTGTGGTAATAGGGCGGTATATCGTCACCGGTGGTTTCCCGGATCACCCGCGGCCCGGCAAACCCGATCCGACTGGAACGAATGGCGAACTGATAGGGCGAACAGCCCAGGAAGCTGGCCACCGGTCCGGCATAGGAATTGTTGTCGTAAACCACGATATAGAGACCGCCGGAGCCGATATATTCCCGCACCGCCATGGTGCACTTGGGCATCTGGATCACCCCCAGGGTCCCCTCGTGGATGCGAATCCCGCCAGTGGTATGGACATAGGAAAGCAGCGGCCGAC
>JBLRWU010000059.1:0-11610 GCA_047921155.1 Desulfurivibrio sp. | reverse complement strand
TCCGTTACCGCAGTTCTTCAATCAGCTCGGCCGGGGATACGATTCGGATTCCCCGAAACTCCCTCAAGTGCAGCAGGTGATCATCACCGGAGACCACAAAGTCCACCCCGGCGGCAAGGGCAGCCTCCAGGACAGCGTCATCGTCAGGGTCATCAATGACCGCCGTAACGGCCTCGCGGGGCGCTACCGCCATGAAGGTCTGCCGGACCAGATCAACAATGGCCGTCACCTGGTTTGCTTCCAGACCGAACTTGGGGCGCAGCAAAACACCTTCAAGTTCGGTCACCAACGCGTTGGTGGTAAATCCATCAATCCGGCCCTCGCTTACCAAACCAATGATGGCACGACAATTACCACCAAACAGTAACCCCGAAATCAGGACATTGGTATCGCAGACGATCTTCATTGCCGGCCACGGCGCTCTTGCCGAAAGGCCGCTATCTCGCTCCGGACATCGGCCTCGCTCACCACTTCTCGACGGACAATGTCATCGCCAAGCTGGAAAACGGAATCCCAGCGGCGCTGCCGCTCAACGTACAGGCGAGCCGCCTCCCGGAGCAGTTCCGAACGGCTTCGGGCTTCTCGCTTGGCCTCGGCGTCGATGTCGGCGAGCAGCTCAGGCTGAAAGGAAATATTGACGGTTGTTGCAGGCATGATTCGTACCTCCGGTTTGTATTTTAAACCAGTATACAATCTTTGTATTGGCAACACAACTAGCCTTAAACTACCGCCATTTGGCCCAGCGACAGCACCGCCCAGGTTGGACAAACACGGACAAACAAAAAAGAAAAGCCCTGAGATTTCAGGGCTTTCTGGACTCCAGCGCATTACGCTGGACTATAACTTGGTGCCGAAGGCGAGACTCGAACTCGCACGGGTTGCCCCACCACCCCCTCAAGATGGCGTGTCTACCAGTTCCACCACTCCGGCAACATCAATTTCAACAGAGGGACTTTCTACTCCTGCCCCGGGAAGGTCCTCGGTGCGTCGCCGGAAGCGGCCGGGGGCAGGGGAATGGCCACCGGCTCGTCACTCTCCGGCACCACCTCTTCATACCCGGACGCCGGAGTGCGAACTCGCTCCATCACGGAACCATCTCCGACCCGGCTGGAATACCAGGCCAGCGAAACCGAGGTGATCATAAAGACCACGGCGGCGGTGGTGGTGATCTTGTTCATCAGCGGCAGCGGTCCTTCGGTGCCGAAAACCGTCTGGCTGGAACCGCCGAAGGTGGCGCCGATACTGGCGCCCTTTCCGTGCTGCAGCAGGACGATCACCACCATGAAGAGGCAGACCAGCACATGCAGGACAATTAAAATGGTTTGCATAAACCTCTCACAATCAACTATCAATTGTCGGCAGAATTGCAGACAAAAAAAACGCCCATCCGCTTTGGCTCAATTAAAGCGAATGATGCGCTCGAAAGACTCGGCCGACAGGGACGCGCCGCCGACCAGGGCACCGTCAACATCCGCCTGGGCCATGATCTCATCAACGTTGGCGGCATTAACGCTGCCACCATACAGGATTCTAATTCCGGCGGCAATATTTTTCTCGTAAAGTACGGCCAGCAGTTGGCGGACAAAATGGTGGGCCTCCTGAGCCTGCTCGGGCCCGGCGGTTTTGCCGGTGCCGATGGCCCACACCGGTTCATAGGCCAACACCAGCCGGGCCGGATCAACCAGCTCGACCCCCTCCAAACCCTCCCGGACCTGTTTTTCCAACACCGCCATGGTTCGGTCGCTGTCGCGCTCGGCCAGGGTTTCTCCGATACAGAGAAGGGGGATCAGCTCGTGGGCCATGGCCCCGCGCAGGCGCCGGTTGATCATCCGGTTATCCTCGTGGAAGAGGTGGCGGCGTTCGGAATGACCGACCAGGGCCATCCGGCAACCGGCCTCCCGCAGCATCGGCGGCGAGATTTCGCCGGTGAAGGCCCCCTGCTCCTCCCAGCAGACATTCTGCCCGGCCAGAATCAGCCGGGGGCCGGCCACTGCCTTTACCTGCGCCAGGGCGGTAAAGGGCGGGGCGATCATCACCTCCCGATCGGGGCAGGCGGCGGCCATCTTTGCCACCGCCGCCGCCAGGTTTGCGGCCTCGGCCAGGCTAAGATGCATCTTCCAGTTGCCGGCGATCAGCGGGATACGCATGCTAAACCTCCAATGCGGTAACCCCCGGCAGCTTTTTCCCTTCCATCAGCATCAGGAAGGCGCCGCCGCCGGTGGAGATATATGAGATATTGCTGGATTCCCCGGCCCGGTGGACCGCCACATCGGTATCTCCCCCGCCGACGATGGTCAAGGCATGGGAGCGGGCCACGGCCTGGACCAGGGCCATGGTGCCCCGGGAGAAGGCGTCGATCTCGAAGACCCCCATGGGGCCGTTCCAGATGATGGTTTTGGCGTCTTCCAAGGCCTCGGTAAAGAGCATGGTGGAAGCCGGACCGATATCCAGGGCCATCCATTCCGCCGGGATCTCCTGGCAGGTAACTCGCTTGGTCTCGGCCCGGGCGTCAAGCTCCGGGGCCACAATACAATCCACCGGCAGGTAGAATTTGACCCCCTTTTCCCGGGCCTTGACCACCAATTCGGCGGCGGTGGCCAGCAGATCCTCCTCCACCTTGGAGCGGCCCACATCCAGGCCCTGGCTTTTGAGAAAGGTGTTGGCCATGGCGCCGCCGATGATCATTTTGTCCACCCGGTCCATCAGGTTGGTCAGGGCTCCCAGCTTGCTCGAAACCTTGGCGCCGCCAATGATCGCCACCAGGGGCCGCAAAGGGTCGCTGACCGAGCGGTGAAAATAGTCCATCTCCTTTTGCAGCAGGAAACCGGCCGCGCTCTGGGCGGCAAAGCGGGGGATGCCGACCACCGAGGCGTGGGCCCGATGGGCCACGGCAAAGGCGTCGTTGATGTAGATATCGGCCAGATTCGCCAGCCGGCGGGAAAACTCCTCGTCGTTGGCCTGCTCCTCGGAGTGAAAACGCAGGTTTTCCAGCAGCAGCACTTCGCCGGGCTTAAGGGCTGCCGCCATCGCTTCCACCTCCGGCCCCACGCAATCGGGGGCCAGCCTGACCTCCTTGCCGATCAGCCGGGAGAGCCTTTTCGCCGCCGGCGCCAGACTGAACTCCGGTTTGGGCTGACCCTTGGGCCGCCCCAGATGGGAGCAGATGATGATGGCAGCGTTTTCATCCAGGGCATGGTTGATGGTGGGCAACACCCCGCGGATCCGGGTATCTTCGGTGATATTGCCCTGCCCGTCCAGCGGCACATTAAAATCCACCCGGATCAACAGCTTTTTCCCCCGGATATCAAGATCCTTGATGTTCTTCACCCGCTCCTCCATCATTGGTAAACGTTTTCTGCATCAACACCGCGTCATCGACGGGATCACGGTAGTAGCCGCGGCGCAGCCCCCGGTCCGCAAAACCCGCTTTTCGGTAAAGGGCCAGGGCGGCATGGTTGGCGGCCCGCACCTCCAGGAAGCAGCGGCCCACCCCCCGGCGCCCCAGCAATTCCTCCAGCCGGGCCAGCAAAGCGGCGGCGATCCCCCGGCGGCGGTGGGATTTAACCACCTGCAAACGAAAAATCTCCGCCTCATCCAGCACCTGACCGCCAAGGATGTATGATACCACCTGACCACTTTCCGAATCAACAGCAACCAGTCGCCAGGAGCCGGGCCGGCCAAACTCCGCCGCCAACTGGGCCACCGACCAGCCCCCGACCCCCTCCTCCCGCTCCAGGGCGGCCACCGCGGGCAGATCGGACTCCACCATCTCGCGAATCGGAAACCGGTTCAGCAACGTCCCAGGGATTCTTTGCGAAAACACATATCCGGCGGCACCGGGTAGTTGCCATCGAAACATGCCTTGCAGAAGTGGTCGGCCGGAGCGCCGGTGGCCTCAACCAGGCCCTCCAGGCTCAGGTAGTAGAGGGTGTCCAGATCCAGGTGGGCACGAATCTCATCGACGGTTTTCTGGTTGGCGATCAGCTCGCCGCCGGAGGGAAAATCGATTCCGTAAAAACAGGGATTGCGGGTGGGAGGGCAACTGATCACCATATGGATCTCCTTGACCCCCACCCCCCGCAGGGAGCGGACCCGGCTCCGGGCCGTGGTCCCCCGAATAATGGAATCCTCCATGATGATCACCCGCTTGCCTTCCAGGAAGCTGCGAATGGGGTTGAGCTTGACCCGCACCGAAAAATCGCGCATGGACTGGGTGGGCTGGATAAAGGTCCGACCCACGTAATGGTTGCGGATCACCCCCATCTCCAGGGGAATTCCCGAGGCCTGGGCGTAACCGATGGCGGCGTAGTTGCCGGAATCGGGAAAGGGCATCACCAGGTCGGCGTCCAGCGGGCATTCCCGGGCCAGGATCTCTCCCATCCGTTTGCGGCTCTGATAGACGTTGATCCCGAAGATGTCACTGTCCGGCCGGGCGAAATAGACCTGTTCAAAAATGCAGAAGCTGCGGGGCTGCTCCTGGCCCAGAGAGAGGGAGCGGAGGCCGTTTTCATCGATGATCAGCACCTCGCCGGGCTCGATATCCCGGATATAATGGGCCTCCACCAGGTCCAGGGCGCAGGTTTCGGAGGCGACGATATAGGCCCCGTTGTTGAGCTTGCCCAGACAGAGGGGCCGGAAGCCGCCGGGATCGCGCACCGCCACCAGCTTGTCCCTGGTCATCATCAGGAGGGAGTAGGCGCCCTTGATCCGGCGAAAGGTTTCGATAATGGCCTGGTCCAGATCATGATCCAGACAGCGGGCCATCAGATGGACCACCACTTCGCTGTCCATGGTGGATTGGAAAATTGAGCCCTGGCCCTCCAGCTCGTCGCGCAGGGCGCGGATATTGACCAGGTTGCCGTTGTGGGCCACCGCCAGGGTCTCGCCCCGATGGTTGGCGACAAAAGGCTGGGCGTTGACGATATTGGAGGCCCCGGTGGTGGAGTAACGGACATGGCCCACCGCCAGCCGCCCTTCCAGGCGACTGAGATCGGATTCGCTGAAGACTTCGGGCACCAGCCCCATCCCCTTGTGCTGACGAATCTGTTCCCCGTCGGAAACCACGATCCCGGCACTCTCCTGCCCCCGATGCTGCAGGGAATAAAGCCCGAAATAGGTGATCTTGGCGGCATAGGGGTGACCGTAGATCCCGCAAACCCCGCACTCATCCTTGGGCCGGTGGTCGGCGGAACCTCGGTCGGCAGCGGTCATCGCTGCAAGCTTATGATTGGGCATTTGCTTATCCCTGGGTAAGGTGCAAAAGCAGGCTTCGGCACCCGGACCGAAACCCATTCGACAAAGAAGGGAGAATATACACATTCCCCCCCGGCGGGCAAAGATTTTTTTGGCAACCGGTCGGCGGCGCCGCGTCTCACGGCGCTTGCTTATCCCGATGATGATCGATTCCCCGGAAGTAGTTGACCCAGGATGAACTGTTGTTCAGCGCCCAGTCGCGAGGCGGCACCAGCCCCTCCTTCATCTCCCCGGTTCGCCCCACCCCCTTAAGCCGCCGGTAGGCCCGCACATAAAGGCAACGGCGGCGGCCGGGATAGACCTCGCACCAGCCGTCCCGGCTGCCGCCGCAAGGTCCGTTGAGCAGATACTTGGCGCAGGCCGACTGGGGACAGAGATAGGCCAGTTCGGCCAGGGTGCAGTCGCCGCAGTTCTGGCAGCCGAAGGCGATAAATTTCAGCAGATGCTCGACATGGACCAGGCCCCATCCCAGCCGGCTGTCGCTCCAGGCCAGGCAGGCGCGCTTAAAGGGCCGATAGAGCAGGCCGCCGGGGACAAAACCCTCCCGGTGGGCCAGATGGGCCAGGCGGTAGCGCAGCATCTCCCCGGCCGGCTCTCTGCTCGGGGCCGGCTCATCCAGGTTCAAGCCGGTGAGTTGATCCCGGCGAAAAAGGTGGCAGGAATCCTTCGGCCAGAAACTGATCTGCGGCAGCAGGGCCGACCAGTCGGCGGCCATGGTGTCGGCCTGGTCCAGCACCGAGGAGATATCGTCATAGCTCAGCCCCGGCCCACCGATATGGGCCCCGGCATAACCGAGCCCCTTAAGCACCGCCAGCAGGGCGGCGGCCCGGGTCAGCCGGGCCTGCTTTCCCTTGTCCGGGGAATCCGCCTCGCGGAGAATTTGGGCATAGAGTTCGGGGGTGATCACGCAGCCGGGAATCGCCCCCCGGTACATCAGCTCGGCCACCCGCAGGTTGGGAATAAAGACGTTGCCCAGCACCGGCACCCGCCCGAAACCATGACGGCGCAGGTAGAGCAGAACCTCATGGAACTTGCGGGCGTCATACCCCACCTGGGTGATGACAAAATCGGCCCCGGCCGCCAACTTGCGATGGAGCTTGTAATACTGCATCACCAGTTCCGCTTCGCTGTGCTTAAACGGGGAGAGGGCCACCCCCCGGACAAAGGCGGTGGCCTGTTCCGGCCTGACCCCGGCGGCATCGGGTCCGGCGGCGGCAAAACCCTCGCCTCGATTCAGGCGCCCGATCAGATCCAGGGCCTGAACACTGTCCAGATCGAAAACCGGCTTGGCCAATCCCCGGTAGCCCGGCTGGGGATAGTCCCCGGTGATCACCAGCAGATCCCTGATCCCGAGACGGTCCCAGGCGAACAACTGGCTCTCCATCTGGTTGCGGTTTTTGTCCTTGCAGGAGAGATGGACAATCACCTCCAGACCCAACTGGCGGATCTCCGTCCCCAAAACCTCCGGCGACAGGGCAACGTGACCGCCGGCGTTCTCGGTGATACTGACCGCCGCCAGCCGGCCGTCGGCCACGGCCCGGCGCACCACTTCCAGGGCCCGGATATGGCTGTCTCCCCGGCCGCCCCGGCTGGGCACCAGTTCCATGGTCAGGGTAAAGGTATGGGGATCACTGAGGGCGCGAAAAAAACTTGAGGACGGGGTCAGGTCCATCGGCGAAGATCATCCTCTTATTTTTACGGGAACCGGGTGGGAGGTGGTCGACGGGGGCTATTCCAGCCAGTTGCGTCGTTCACGAAAAAATTCGGCGGCCAGCAGGGCGCCGCCGGCGAAAGTGGCGGCGGTGAGCAGCAACACCGGCAGCCAGGGTCGGGAGCGGCTGCGAGAGGAGGGCAATTCCGGCAGGTCACGGCGGCAGAATCGGCAGACCACGGCCAGGGGATGTACCTTTTCCCGACAATATATGCAGATTCGAGCAGCCATGCCTGCAATGTAAATCGACCGGGGAGAGCTTGTCAAGCCGCTTCGAATACGCCGCCGCCATCCGCCCCTTTATTTCCGCGTAACAGAGTTACATTTCCCCTTGTCATTATCCGGGGCGCTCGTTACAATCCCAGGAGGATCTAGGGTAACAACCTCCCGGACATTGTAACGTAAACCCCAGCTATTTTTAAGGAGAATAGATTATGGCCAGCGACAAGGTGATGCAGGTTTCCGATGCCGATTTCGATTCCCAGGTGTTGCAGAGTGGCGAGCCGGTGCTGGTGGATTTCTGGGCGCCATGGTGCGGCCCGTGCAAGGCGATCGGACCGGTTATCGAGGAGTTGGCCGGCGAATTCGCGGGCAAGGCCAAAGTCGGCAAGATGAACGTGGACGACAACCCTGCCACCCCCGGCAAATACGGGATCCGGGCAATCCCCACCCTGATTCTCTTCAAAAACGGCGAAGTGGTGGACCAGATCACCGGCGCCGTCGGCAAACCCCAGCTCACCGCCCTGCTCAACAAGGCCCTGTAATCCCATCATGCTCACTGCCCATCGCCGCTCATCCCGGCCGGTCCGCCTGGCCGGGATGCTTTTGCTTGCCCTGCTGACCGTCGCCCTCATGGGCTGCGCCTCGCTGGGCTCTTCCGGCAAGGGCGACCGCGATCCCGACCCGCAAGCCCCGGAAATCCTGGCGGCGGAAGGGATGGCCGCGTTCAACAGCGGCCGCTACCGCAAGGCTCTGAAGATCTTCCAGGAGATCAGAGACCGCTACCCCTTCAGCAGTGTGGGACCGCTGGCCGAGCTTAAGCTGGCGGACGCCAACTTCCAGTTGCGCCGCTACCAGGAAGCCCACGGCCTCTACCAGGAGTTCGAGAACAACCACCCCACCAACGAAGCGATCCCCTATGTCCTGTTCCAGATGGGGATGAGCCACTATCAGCGGATCGGCACCGTCGACCGCGACCCAGCCCATGCGATCAACGCCATTGCCGCCTTCACCCGTCTCAACCGGGCCTTCCCCGACTCGCCCTACGCGGTTGAAGCCGCCGCCAGAATCATGGCGGCCCGCGATTTTTTAGCCCGTCATGAAATGTATGTCGCCGTCTTTTTCGTGAAAACCAAGGAGTACGACCAGGCGGTGGGCAGGCTGCGGTATCTGCAGGACACCTACCCGGATAGCAGTGTCGCTCCCCAGGCCGGCGAACTGCTGGCCGCGATCGAGGCCGGCAACCCCCCGACCCGCCGCTGGCGCGATTGGCTGCCCGATCTCTCCCTGGACAGTTGGCGGGGCTTTTTTGACGCCCTCTCACCCGGGGTAAGTGCCGGCGACGGCAGCCTTTAAGCGGTAAACGGCCGGGCGCGGCCGTTTACCGCCGGTAACGCTCCTCTTCGCTGTAGATACAGCCACAGTAAGGCTGGCGGTACAGCTCCCACTGTTTGGAAAGTTCGATTCCCTGCTGCCAGCCCCCGCGAAAATCCCGGTAGTGGAAGGCAACCCCCTCCTGCGCTCCCGCCTCCTCCCCGATCTCCCGGATCAACTCATGCTGCTGATGACGGCTGTAGAGCAGGGTCGAGCTGAAGGCATCCGCCCCCAGCTCCCGAGCCCGGCGCGCCGCGGCTTGCAGCCGCATCCGGTAGCAGTAGCGGCAGCGATCATCCTCGTGGAAAACCACCTGGCGCAGGTAGTGGCGCAGGCCGTAATCCCGCTGATAATCGACATCCAGTTGCAACCTGGCCGCCAACTGCTCCACCCCCGTAAGCCGCCGCTGGAACTCCCGGTAGGGGTGGATATTGGGGTTGTGAAAAAAGCCCCGCACCGTTACCCCCTCCTCCCGCAACCGGGTAAGGGGGTAGCAGGCGCAGGGTCCGCAACAGATGTGCAACAGCAGATTCATGCCCCTTTATTCTCCGACCGGTAAAGGCGGGGCTCGATGGCGTATTTCTTGATTTTGTAGTTGATGATCCGCAGGCTGGTTTCCAGCAGGGCGGCCGCTTGGGTCTGGTTACCACCCGATCGTTTCAGGGCATCGACAATCAACTCCCGCTCGAACCCCTCCACCGCCGCGGTAAAGGAGCTGGGGCTGATCCGGCGCAGGGAATCGGCGCTTTGCAGGGTCGGGGGCAGATGATAGCCCTTGATGGTTTCCTCGTCGCAGATCAGCACCGCCCGCTCAAGACAGTTCTGCAACTCCCGGACATTGCCCGGCCAATGGTACTGGGCCAGGAGATCGATGGCCGGGGTGGAGATCCGCCGGATCTCCTTGCCGTTTTCCGCCGCAAACTTCTCCAGGAAAAATTCGGCCAGCAGCAGGATATCGGTGCGCCGCTCCCGAAGCGGGGGCAGGTAGATGGGAAAGACGTTGAGCCGGTAGTAGAGATCCTCCCGGAAAGTGCCGTCAGCCACCGCTTTTTCCAGATCCTTGTTGGTGGCGGTGATCAGGCGGACATCACACTTCCGGGGCCGGGATCCGCCCACCCGCTGAAACTCCCGGTCCTGAACCACACTGAGCAGCTTGACCTGGACGGCGGTACTCAACTCCCCGATCTCGTCCAGGAAAAGGGTACCGCCTTCGGCCAACTCAAAGCGGCCCTTGCGGGCCTCGTGGGCGCCGGTGAAGGCTCCCCGCTCATGCCCGAACAGCTCACTCTCCAGCAGGCTCTCCGGCAGGGCCGAGCAGTTGACGGTAATAAAGGGGCCGGCAGCCCGTTTACTGTTATGATGCACCGCCTTGGCCACCATGGTCTTGCCGGTGCCGGACTCGCCCCGCAGCAGCACGGTGGCATTGCTGGCCGCCACCCGGTGGATCATCTCCAACACCTCCTGCATCCGGCTGGAGTTGCTGATGATGCTGCTCACCCGGTATTTCCCCGACAACTCCCGCCGCAGCTTGCTGTTCTCCTGCTCCAGCCGCAACTGCTCCTGGTTGACCAGTTGAATCCGCTTGACGGTCTGGGCGATCAGGCCGCTTAAGATGGTTAAGAAACGCAGATCCTGATCGAACTCGATCCCCTCCCGGTACTCACGGTCGACGCTCAGGGCTCCGATGGTATCCGGTCCCCGGCGAATCGGCACGCAGATAAAGGAGAGGGCGGCGCTCCCCTTCTCCCGGGCGCTGGTGCGATTCAGAAAGAGCGGCTCCTTGCTGATCTGGGGAACCACGATGGGGGCACCCGAGGCAACCACCCGGCCGGTGATCCCTTCGCCGATCCGATAGGTTCCCCGGCGGCGGGCCTCCACCGTGATGCCGTGGGCCACCTCGGTTTCGATCTGGCCGGTGACGGGATTGATGATGGTAACCGCCCCGTTGCGCAAATTTTTCTGCCGGGCCAGGATGGCCAATACCTTTTCCAGACAACTGCGCAGGTCAGCCGATGAAGCCAGCTCCCTGGTGATCTCATAAAGGCAGACCAGATCGGCATAGTCTTTGGGCAGCGGCTCGGAGACGGCGGGAGGGCTGGTTTCGTTCATGGCAACAGATATCATCCTGATAAAATGATCCGAATCGCTTATTCATCATAATCGGGGGCTGCATCCGGGGGGCAATATAACAAATTTGTATGATGCTGCCGTAAAAATTATCTTAACGCCGGGGAAAAACCTTCGGTCCGGCCAAAATTGAGGTATTATGGGGCGTGGTCGATGAGACCAAGGAACAGGGCCAACCGGTCCGAAAGTGGGCCCACCGACGGAAACTTCCATCAATCGGCCGCAATTATTCCCGCAATCCGCGAGTACCACCAGTTATAAACATGCTCAACCTGATCCCCTCCTGGCTGACCCTGTCACTGCTGGTTTTCCTCTACAAGCCTCTGTGTCGGCTGCGGCCCAAAATGAACAAGGATGCCTACGTCCGCCGCACCGTGGCGGCCGGCAACCGTTTTTACGCCCGCCGTTTCCGCCGGATCCCTTTTGCCCGGCGGCTGCTTTTCCTGCCTTATTGCCTGCGGGCCAAGGATTGCCCCACGGAGATTGACCCGGCCGAGGGCCTGATCTGCCCCCCCCACTGCCTGCTGGCCTGCCCCTTGCGCCGACTGCGCGCCCTGGCCCTGGAGCTTGGTTACCAGCGGGTCTTTATCGTGGTCAGCGGCAGGTTGCACCAGGAGGAGGGAATCCTGCGCAGCCGAAATTTCCTGGTGCGCCAGATCGAAAGGTACCAGCCCCAAGGGGTTATCGGTTGTCTCTGCACCCGGGATTTGCGGGAAAAATATCTCAAACCGGAAACCATCGCCTACAGCGGCACCCTGGGCCGGGAGGGGGTGGCGGTGATCCCCCAGGTCTGCCTGCTGGATAGCAGCAACTGCCGCCAAAGCACGGTCGACCTCCAGCATCTCGAAGAGATGATCCGCAGCAAAACCTGGTAAACGTTCAGCAGCACCCCATGTTGTCGGCACTTCTGCCGACGATTGACACGG
>JBLRWU010000058.1:0-11792 GCA_047921155.1 Desulfurivibrio sp. | reverse complement strand
GCTCTGCGAGGCGATTGCCGGGTTTAAGCGGGTGGCGGTGGCCTTTTCCGGCGGGGTGGACAGCTCTTTGTTACTGGCTGCGGCCCGAATGGTCCATGGCGAGCAGGTGCTGGCTCTGCACGGCCGCAGCCCGCTGCAGGCCGCGGGAGAGTACGATAAGGCCATGGGGATTGCCGTCGATTTAGGGTGCCGTCCCCTGGTCATCAATCTCGATCCCTACTCCTGGCCGGAGGTTACGGCCAACTCGGCGCGGCGCTGTTACCACTGCAAGTTGCGGCTCTATCGACTTTTCCTGGCCAGAGCGGCGGATCATGATTGTAAGGTTTTGCTCGACGGCACCAACCTGAGCGACCTGGGCAAAGATCGTCCCGGCCTGGCCGCCCTCCGGGAGTTGCAGGTCAGAACCCCGCTGACCGAAGTGGGGCTGGACAAAGGGATGGTCAGGAGCATGGCCCGCCACCGCAAACTGGCCAACTGGGATAAGCCGGCGGCCTCCTGCCTGGCCACCCGAGTGATGGACGGTCAGCCCATCACTCGGGACAAAATTGCGCTGGTGGCCCGGGGCGAGGAGTTTTTGCGGGGGAAAAAATTCAGCGGCTGCCGTTTCCGCCACCACGGCCATTGCTGCCGGATTGAGGTTCAGGTTGATGATTTTCCCCGCCTGGAGGAGAGCTCCACCTGGCTGGAAATAGATGGTTTTTGTCGTAAGCTTGGTTTTGGGCAGGTGGAGCGGGGGAAACGCCCCCCTGAGGGGTAAATTTACGGTTTTGGCGGTTTTTTTCGTTTGACACGGGGAAATTTTTTGTTGACAATCGAAAATCGGCTGGTTAAAGCCTGATGGTACCTGCATTTATGACGTGGTAGGGGATGAAGACTAGCAAAACCAAACAGCGCGAGGAGGAAGGAATGAACAAGAGTGAATTGGTGGAGCAGATGGCAAAGGCCGGCGGTATCAGCAAGGCCGCCGCGGAAAAGACCCTGGCCGGCGCCTTGGGTGCGGTGACCAAGGCCCTTAAGAAGGGGGACAAGGTCACCCTGGTTGGGTTTGGCACCTTTTCCGTGGCCAAACGGGCCGCCCGTCAGGGGCGCAACCCCCAGACCGGCAAGCCGATCACCATTAAGGCTCGCAAAGTCGCCCGTTTCAAGGCCGGCAGCAAGCTTGCCGAAGCCGTGAAGTAATTTACCTGTTACCACCTTGTCCGGCGGGGCCGGTATCCTGCGGGATGCCGGCCCCGCTGCATTTAGTCACTCTTCCCGTCTTTCCCCGGAGTTTTTGCTTGCATAATCCGCTAATATTAAGCAATATGGCCCCCGCCTGAGCCTTAACCTGGGGGTGCATCTCCCGGGGCTTGGGGTATCGGTGGCATATTGTTTGGTGAATGAATAAAGTCGGGACGTGGCTCAGCCTGGTAGAGCACATGCTTCGGGAGCATGGGGTCGGAGGTTCAAATCCTCTCGTCCCGACCAGTACAAGATTTTGGCCGGCGGCCGGAACTTTTCCAATCAAATCAACGGTAAACCAGGCGCGACAGTCCTGGTTTTTCTGTTTTTAACCACAAGTGACACAGCAAAGGGAGCCGACAATGAAACGACTGTTTTTAAGATTTCCCTTGGTGATGATGGTAGCTCTGGCGTTTTTGGCAACCGGTTGCGGAGCCAACGGTGGTCAGGCTGAAAAACGCCCGCAACTGAAGAGCGTCAAGGATAAGGTCAGTTACAGCATTGGCTTGAATATCGGCGCCGATTTTGTTGCCCAGGGGATGGAGATCGATGCCGATCTGCTGGCCCTGGGGATCAAGGATGCCGTCGGCCGGGCCGAGCCTCTGCTGAGCGACGAGGAGATGCAAGAGGCGATTGTTGCCTTTCAAGGGGAGATGTTGAGTCGTCAGGAGGAGATGATGAGTGAACTGAGCGCGGAAAATTTGCGGGCCGGCCAGGCCTTTCTGGCTGAGAATGCCGACCGTGAAGGGGTGATAAGCCTGCCCAGTGGTCTTCAGTACCGGGTGGTGGAGCAGGGCGAGGGCGTCTCTCCCGCCGCAACTGATCGGGTTTCGGTACACTACGAGGGGCGGTTGGTGGATGGCACGGTTTTCGACAGCTCCCTGGAAAGGGGAGAACCCGCCGTTTTCCCGGTGGCGGGGGTGATCTCCGGCTGGACCGAGGCCCTGCAGTTGATGAGTGAAGGCGCCAAGTGGGAGATTTTCCTGCCCGCCGACCTGGCCTACGGCGAGCGCGGCGCCCCCCCGGTAATCGGCCCCAATGCGGTGCTGGTGTTTGATGTGCAACTGCTCAAGGTGAACCCGTAGTAGAGCGGAGATGGCCGGTTTCGAACTTTCCGCCCTGCTGTTCGCCTTTTCCCTGACCTTGCTGGCCGGGCTTTCCACCGCCATCGGTGGTGGCCTGGCCATGTTTATTCGCCCCCGCAATACGGTGTGGCTCTCCCTGGGCCTGGGTTTTTCCGCCGGGGTGATGATCTATGTCTCCTTCGTGGAACTGCTGCCCAAGGGGATGGCGGCCCTGGCCCCGGTCTACGGAGAGCAGGGCGGCTATGCCGTGGCCACCGCCGCCTTCTTCCTCGGTATTGCCGTCACCGCCCTGATCGACCTGCTGGTGCCCAAAGATGTCAATCCCCACGAACTGAAAAAGGAAGCGGAGTTTTCCGGTGGTGGCGATCTCCACGTCCAGAAGGCCCGCTCTCTGAAGCGTACCGGGATCTTCACCGCCCTGGCGGTGGCGATTCACAATTTCCCGGAAGGTTTCGCCACCTTCAGTGTGGCCCTGCTCGATCCGGCCCTGGCCGTGCCCATCGCCGTTGCCATCGCCATCCACAATATCCCCGAGGGGGTGGCGGTGGCCCTGCCCATCTACCACGGGACCGGCAGCCGCCGTCAGGGGTTCTGGTACTCCCTGCTCTCCGGGCTGGCGGAGCCCGCCGGGGCGGTGGTCGGCTTTATCCTGCTGGCCCCTTTCCTCAACGAGTCCTCCCTGGGGCTGATCTTTGCGGGAATCGCCGGGGTGATGATCTACATCTCGTTTGACGAGCTTTTCCCCGCCGCCCGGCTTTACGGCACCCCCCACACCCCCATCATCGGCCTGCTCTCCGGAATGCTGGTGATGGCCCTGAGTCTGGTTTTATTTGAGTTGATTTGAAAAACTAAAGAAGATCGGCCAGTTGGGCGGCCATTTCCGGGTCCAGGGCGGCCAGGCGTCGCTGGATATCCCCGGCTTTGGCGAGTTGGCCGCCGGCGACATAGGCCTGGCCCAGGGCCAGGAGGGCTCCGGGTTGACGGGGGGCCAGTTCCACCGCTCGTTCCAGGACGGTGATCGCCTCCGGAATCCGGCCGGCATTACCGTGGGCTGCGCCGAGATTCAACCAGGCCGGGGCAAACTCCGGGGCGACGGCCAGCAGGCGCCGATAGGCTTCGATCTCCCGGTCGTACTCACCGGCTCGGCCATGGAGGACCCCCAGGTTATACCAGGCCTCCTTCATCTCGGGGGCGGCCTCGGTGGCCCGGCGGGTGGCTTCGATCGCCTCGCCGATTCGGTCCGCCTCCCGCAACAGCACTCCCAGGTTGTACCAGGCCGGAGCAAAATCGGGGTTTAAACGCAGGCTCTGGCGGTAGCTGCCCATTGCCTGCTCGACCAGGGCCATTTGCTCCTGGGCCAGTCCCATATTGAACCAGGCCCGGTAATCGTTGGGGTTGTTTCTGGTCCAGCGAAAGGCGTGTTTGAGCAGCTCCGGCCAGTCCCGCCGCTCCTCCAACTGGGCCGCCCGGGGGATCCATTGGTTGTCCGTCGGGGTTGTCGGTGTCGCGGATACCGCCGTGGTCCCGCCAAGCCAGCAACCGATGGCCAGCAGCAGTAGCGCTGATCCGATTTTATTGCCCCTTGCAAACATCCGCTTCTCCTTGCTCTCCACGGTGTTATCGTCCCCCACCTTTTTTTGGGTTAGCCGAGCAGGCCGGTTTCGCGGAGCAGCTTTGCCGCCGTCTCCAGCAGTTCATCCTTGCCCGCCTCGCTGCGGGCCTCCACATAAAAGCGGACTTTGGGTTCGGTGCCCGAGGGGCGGATCATCAGCCAACTGTCGTCATCGAGGATCATCTTGCGCCCGTCGATGGTGATCACTTGTTTGATGGTGCGGCTGGCGGTGCCGACCGTCAGGCCGGTTCCCGGTCGGTAGCGCTCGAGCCCGGCCAGGGCCTGCTGCAGATCTTCCCCCCTCTTGCTGACCTCGATCCCGCCCCGGCCAGGAAAGTAGCTGCCGAAACGGGTGCGGATGGCGGCCAGGTAGGCCGCTATCCCCTCGGGCCGGTGCAGCAGCAGATCGAGAGCCAGCAGCAGGCCGATATAGGCGTCCTTTTCCGGGGTGTGGCCGATCAGGGAGATGCCGTCGGATTCCTCGAAGATAACCAGGGCCTGGCCGATCACCGGCTTGAACTCTTTGAAGCCCACCGGCGGTTCAAACACCTCCTCGTTGAGGCCCCTGGCGATGGCGTTGGCGAAGTTGCTGGTGGCCACGGTTTTGGCCACCATTCCCCGCTTGCCTTTCTCCTGGTGGAGGTAGTGATAGGCCATGGCTCCAAACAGGTTCATGTCGAACTCCAGGGTGCCGTCGGTGAAGCGGATTCGATCCCCGTCGGGGTCGATGATCGCCCCCAGTTTCAGCCGCTCCGGGCGTTGGCGCAGGGCGGCGTTGACCATCTTCAGGTTGGCCGAGGATGGCTCCGGGGCCACGCCGTCGAAGGTGGGGTCGGCCTGGTCGCGGAAGCGCAGCAGCCGTGCCGGGGGGATGCCGGCCAGCAGTCGGTCCAGGTGGACCCGGCTGGCTCCGTGGACGCAGTCGATGGCCAGCACATAATCGTCGCGGCGGGCCAGTTCGGTCATGATCCCGTCGTAATCCAGGCCGTGGCGCTCACGGTTTTCCCGCACCAGTTGCTGCCAGCAGGCCAGGGCGTCCAGGGGTTGGATCAGGGCGGGATCGGGATTCCCACGAGGAATCTCGCCCCGGGCGATGATGCGGCCCGCCTCGCTGGTGATCCGGTTGGTGATGATGGCGGCGGCCGGTCCGGCATCGGCGGCGTTATACTTGAAACCCCCGTACTCCAGAGGGTTGTGGCTGGGGGTCAGGTTGATGGAGAAGGCGGCCCGCAGCACCAGGACCGCCGCCGACAGCACTCCGGTGGTGGCTTCCCCGGCAAAGTGGACCCTGAACCCCCGGCTGCTCAGCAGGTCGGCCGCCGCCCGGGCCAGCAGCGGCCCGCCGAAACGGTTGTCATAACCCAGCACCACCCCCTGTTTCCTGGCCTGGTCAAGACCGTTGACGCCGAGGGCGGCCGCCAGCTCCGGTTCCTGTTCCGCCTGCCGGTAGAGATTGATGATCGCCTGGGTAACCTGGCGTACCGATTGAGTGGTTAGATCCTTGCCCAGGATTCCCCGCCAGCCGGAGGTCCCGAATTTAACCGGGTTTACCGGTGGTGCCTGGCTGGTGAGCATCTCATCGTGGAGCAGGGCATAGGCCTGGTCGATGGCGGCCTGGGTGGCGGCCCGTTGGGGGCTGCCGGGCGTCTGTTCGCGGCGTTGGCGCAGCAGTTCCCGGAGCAGGGCGAAATAATCGCTGGCGGCGTGATCTCCCGGAACCGTAAACCTGGCCATCGGGGTGGCGGCTTGATCTTCCATGGTAATTCCCGGTGATATTAAATTGGCGGGGGTGGCTCTTGACAGATTTGATTCTAGCCTCGATTGGCGGGAAACTCCAGTGTTGTTACCAGTTTTGCCGCCGATTTTTTCAATTGGCTTTTTGTCTCCCCCAAGGCCTTATTGGGTTGACCGCCGGCCGAAGATTAGCTATATACCGGTGGTGATGAACAGTTGTTACTCCCCCCGTTGTAAACCCTGAAATTATCAGGTGCGACATTGCTCTTTCAGTTTTTATATCGAAGGTTTAATCAGTCAAAATACTAGATGGGAGATTTGGATGATGGGAAAACATGACCAGGCCCTTATTTTGTGGTTCGACGACATCTTGATTGACGATGTACCCTTGGTCGGCGGCAAGAACGCCTCCCTGGGGGAGATGCATCAGAAGCTGATGTCCAAGGGGGTGAGCGTGCCCAACGGCTACGCGATCACCGCCTATGCCTACCGCTACCTGCTGGAAGAGGCGGGGATTGAGCAGGCGATCCGCGATGCCCTGGCCGGGTTGGATACCCACGATCTGCGCAACCTCCAGGAGCGGGGCAAGAAGGCTCGGGACATCATCCGCACCGCCGAATTTCCCCAACCGCTCTACGATGCCATTATTGAATCCTATCGCAAGATGGAGCAGGATTATGGCCCCAACTGCGCGGTGGCGGTTCGTTCATCGGCCACCGCCGAGGATCTGCCCGACGCCTCCTTTGCCGGCCAGCAGGAGACCTATCTCAATATCTGCGGCCCCGAGGCCCTGATCGCCGCCTGCAAGAAATGTTTCGCCTCCCTCTTCACCGACCGGGCCATCTCCTACCGTCACGACAAGGGGTTCGGTCAGTTCGACGTCTATCTCTCCATCGTGGTCCAGAAGATGGTCCGCAGTGACTCCTCCTCCTCGGGGGTAATCTTCTCCATCGACACCGAAAGCGGCTTCAAGGACGCGGTTTTCCTTACCGGCGCCTGGGGTCTGGGGGAAAACGTGGTCCAGGGGGCGGTCAACCCCGACGAGTTCTATGTTTTCAAGCCGACCCTCAAGGAGGGCAAGCGGCCGGTGGTGGGCAAGCGTCTGGGCAGCAAAGAGATCAAGATGGTCTACAACAACGAGCCGGGTGCCGCGGAGCCGGTGAAAAACATCGACACCACCCCGGAGGAGCGCGGCAGCTACGTGCTCAGCGACGACGAGATCCTCACCCTGGCCCGCTGGGCCTGTATCATCGAGGATCACTACGACAAGGCGATGGATATCGAGTGGGCCAAGGATGGCGACGGCAAGGAGGTGGGCACCGGTGAACTCTTCATCGTTCAGGCCCGGCCCGAGACCGTCCACTCCCAGACCAGCAAGAGGGAGATTGAGACCTATGTCCTGAAAGAGCAGGGCAAGGTGCTGGCAAGCGGCCAGGCAGTGGGGGCCAAGATCGGCCAGGGCAAGGCCGCGGTGATCCACAACGTATCCGATATCCACGACTTCAAGAAGGGCGAGGTGCTGGTCACCGACATGACCGATCCCGATTGGGAGCCGATCATGAAGATCGCCGCCGCCATCGTTACCAATCGGGGTGGCCGGACCTGCCATGCCGCCATTATCTCGCGCGAATTGGGGATTCCCTGTGTGATCGGCACCGGGGATGGTTCCGAGCTTATTGCCAACGGCTCGGATGTCACCGTCTCCTGCGCCGACGGCGAAACCGGCAATATCTACGAGGGACTGCTCAAGTACGAGGTGGAGCGGCTGGACCTGGAGTCGGTGCCCACCACCCGTACCAAGATTATGATGAACGTGGGGATTCCCGAGAAGGCTTTCTCCGAGGGGCAGATTCCCAACGACGGGGTGGGGCTGGCCCGGGAGGAGTTTATTATCAACTCCCACATCGGCATCCATCCCCTGGCCCTCTACTATTTTGACGATCTCAAGAAAAAAGCGCCCTCCGACCCCAAGGTGGCGGCCATCGTCAAGGAGATCGAGGGTCGGACCACCGCCTATCCCGATGACAAAAAACAGTTCTTCATCGACAAGCTGGCCGAAGGGGTGGGGCGGATCGGGGCCGGTTTCTATCCCCGCGACGTGATCGTTCGTCTCTCCGACTTCAAGAGCAACGAGTACGCCAACCTGGTGGGCGGCAAGCTTTACGAGCCGGTGGAGTCCAACCCGATGATCGGCTGGCGGGGGGCTTCCCGTTACTACGATCCCAAATACAAGCCCGCCTTCGAGCTGGAGTGCATGGCTCTGCTCAAGGCCCGTAATGATATGGGCCTGACCAATATCAAGCTGATGGTTCCCTTCTGCCGGACCCCGGAGGAGGGCCGCAAGGTAATTGAGGTGCTGCGGGAGTTCGGTCTGGTTCAGGGCGAGAACGGCCTGGAGGTTTATGTAATGTGCGAGATCCCCTCCAACGTGATCGCCGCCGATGCCTTCGCCGATGTCTTTGACGGCTTCTCCATCGGTTCCAACGATCTTACCCAGCTTACCCTGGGGCTGGATCGCGATTCCGACCTGGTGGCCCACATCTATGACGAGCGGGACCCGGCGGTGAAGACCATGATCAAGATGGTGATCGACACCGCCAAGCGCCGGGGCCGGAAGATCGGGATCTGTGGTCAGGCCCCCAGCGACTTTCCGGAATTCGCCACCTTCCTGGTGGAGTGCGGCATCGATTCCATGAGTCTGATCTCCGATACCGCGATCAAGACCCGCCTGGCGGTGGCTGCCAAGGAGAAAGAGCTGGGCATCACCAGTTAACGGATCTTCTGCAGCCTTGCCCGGGCCCTCTCCGCCTGACTGCTGCGAGGGAACTCTCCGGCCAGCCGTTCGTAGATAATGACGGCGGTGGAGGGTTCCTTCAACTCTTCAAAAGCCATCCCCTGGCGGAGCAGGGCTTCGGGGATCCGGCTGTTGCCGGGGAAATCGGCAATTAATTTCTGGTATTCCAGGATCGCCAACTCAAACTCCTTGAGGTTGAACAGGCTCTCCCCCAGCAGAAAACGGGCGTCGGCGGCTGTTTCACCCCGGGGCGTCTGCTCCAGGTAGCGGGCCAGGGCCGAGTAGGCCTCCTGATATTTTTTGTCCCGGAGATGGTTACGCCCCTGTTCGTAGAGACTCTGGCCCGCCGCCGGGGTTTCAGCCGGCCGGGGGGAAGCCGCGACGGTTTCGGCTGGCGGTTCCGACCGGCCGGCCGGGGCCTCTGCCGCAGCTACGGCACCACCGGATCCCACCTTCTGTTTCACCTGTTCCGGCACAATCTCCCGGGGGCCACCTCTGGGAGTCGCCGTTGGCTTAGCTTTTTCACGTTCCGCCGCCTCCCGTCTGGCCCGTTCCTCAGCTTCCCGTTGGGCCTGCTCCGCTGCCCGGGCGGCCGCCGACGCGGCCGCCGCTCTTTCTGCCGCCTCCCTGGCCCGTTGCTCTCTGAGCTCCTGAATCTGCCGGCTGTTTTCCTGCTGCTGCTTTTCAAATTCGGCCATGGCGGCGGCGTAGCGCTGGTCGCTCTCCTCCAGACGACCCGCGATCTCCTTGAGCTTGATGTCGATATTATCAAACCGGATACTGGAGTTCCGCTGGGCCCCCTCCTGCTGTTCCCTGATGCGGGCGAGCTGATGGTCGCTCTCCTCCATCCGTCCCTGGTGCTGCAGGAGGCGATCGTTGATGCCGCCCAGATCACTGCCGAGCCTGGCTTGGGCGGCGGCTTGGCCGCGCACCGCTTCGGTCAGCCGCTCCAGTTCGGTCACTCGGTTGTCCAGGGTGCGGGTCCGCAGGTCCACTCCCCGAAGATCCTGCTCCGTGGCCACGCATTGCACCAAAAAGGGGGTAAGGCCAACCAGCAGGGCATAGCTGAGCATGCTTTTTTTCATTTTATTCTCCGTTTGTTCATGATTTCGTTAACCGTTCACGAGGGCCAACAAAGTGTAGATTTAACGGGCTGTAACCGTTCAGCAGTGCCCCAGGTTCGGGTAAGCAGCCAAGCGCCGCGTACCCCCTGTACGTAAGCTTGGCTGATCGCCCGAAGATGGGGCACTGCTGGACGGTTACCGATTTCGTTATCTTTCCGGGCGCGGCGACCATTGGGGCATGGAGTGGTTGCCCGGCTCGTTACGAAACAGTACCCGCAGGCCACTGCCGTTGGTGAAAATGGCGCAGATCTCCTCCCGATCGTTACGTTTGCGGGAGAAAACCAGTTGGCGCCCGTCGGGCGACCAACTGGGGGTTTCATGATCCCCCCAGGTTCGGGTGACCTGGACCGGCGGTCCCCCCTCGGGGCGGATCATAAAAATATGCAGCCCCCCGTCCACCCGGCTGGTGTAAGCGATCCAGCGGCCGTCGGGCGACCAGCTCGGAGTGGTATTGTCGTTGCCCTGGAAGGTCAGGCGCTGCACCGCCATGGTCCGCATATCCATAACATAGATCTGCGGGGTGCCGCTACGGTCGGAGACAAAGGCCAGGCGGCGACCGTCCGGGGAAAAGCTGGGGGAGACATTGACCCCCTCACCGTGGGTCAGGCGGCGAATGATCCGGCCGTCATTTTCGGTCAGATAAAGGTCGGGGTTGCCGTCCCGGCTCAGGGTCAGCACCATCCGGTCATCGGCCGGAGGCCAGGAGGGGGTGATGTTCAGTCCCTCCCAGCGGGAGATGGCTCGGGTGGCTTTCAGCTCCCTGGTATCGGTTCGGTAGAGGTTGGCGTTGCCCCGATGGTAGGAGGTATAGGTGAGGCCGTTGCCGTCCCTGGTGAAGCGGGGCGCCACCGCCAGATACTGGTGCCGGGTGACCCGGCGGATATTATCGCCAAGAATATCCGCCAGATAGATCTCCTTGTGGCCGCCGTGATCGGAAACAAAGGCGATCTGGCTCTGGCTGACCCCCTTGACGCCGCTGAGCACCTCCACCACTTCATCGCAGAAACGAAGCAGCACATGCCGCACCATCTCCCGGGGAGCCTGGTAGCGGCGACCATGGATCATCCGGCCCTCGGTGATATCCAGCAGCCTGAGCTCCAGGCTGAACTCATCCCCACTGTTGCGATAACTGCCCAGAATCACAAACTCGGCCCCGTGTCTGCTCCAGTCGGCCTCCTGTCGCTCGCCGTAGAGTTTGGGGTCGATCAGTTCTACAAAGCCGTGGAACTCCAGGGCCCGTCCCAGGATATCGCCCATCCGCCGACCATCGGGGTGGAGTTGTTCCGGCCGTCCCTGGTCCAGTAGCGGCGGCAGCGCCACCGCGATCTTGCGCAGCTCCGGAGAGGTGATATCCAGATAAACTCGGGCCTGGGCCTGGACGGCCAGTGCCCCAAGTAACAGCAGCATGGCCAGCAGCGCACCCGGAACCCGGAAAAACGAAGCCGAAGAATACAGTTTAACGATCATCTTTTCTCCTGAATTTTTCTAAAAGACCGCCCCGGGACGAAAATGCAGGCCGATCTCCATTTCACTATCTCGCAGGGCGTCCGGAAAGGGGGGCAGGGGGGAGGCATCCCGGATCGCTTTTTGCACCAGTTGATTAAAATAGTTGTTTTCCGCCCGTTTTTCAAACGCCGTATTGCGGACGCTGCCGTCACGGCGAACGGTTATGATGATGGTCGCCAGCAGTTGCTCGTCCCAGGAGGGCAGGTTAGGCAACGACCAGTGGTTCTGGATATGGCTGTGGAGCCGGCTCAGGTATGCACGGGTAGTGGCGTCTGCCGTGACCGTTCCGCCGGCGGGGGCGGGGGCCGGCCCGGGGGCCGCCGCAGCGGGCGGCGGCGGGGTCGGAGTTTCGCTTGTGGCCGGCTGGGTGTAAAGATCGCGCACCGATTCCAGGGCCTGCCTCCTGGCGACCTCCGCCTGCTGGGCCAGCGCCCTGCTCTCCGCCTCCCGTCGCTGGGCTTCCCGAAACTGTTCCAGTTGCTCCAAGGCGTCACGGGTGCGCTGCGGCCTTAGAGAGATGGGCGGAGCCTGCTTGGGGGCAACCTGGGGGGCAACCTCCGGGATTGGTGCCGGGGTGGCGGCGGGAGCTGGCGCTGGCCGGGGCGGTGGGACCGGGATCGACGCGGGAGCAGGCGTCGGAGCAGGCGCCGGCGTTGGAGGAGGTGGCGCCGGCGTTGGTGGGGCCGGGGGAGCCGGCTGGGGCGGAGTTGGGGCCG
>JBLRWU010000057.1:0-11828 GCA_047921155.1 Desulfurivibrio sp. | reverse complement strand
TGCGGATGGTGGCGCTGTCATCCACCACCAAAAATGACAGTTTCTTCAAATCACCAACCCCTCCTGCTGAGTTAACAGACCCTATCTATCTGTTTGGAAAAGAAAAAGTACAGTGTTTGATTCTGCCCAAAGCGGGGGCGGCAGTCAAGCTAATATCGCATTAAATAAACCGCCACCCCCCGCAAAAAGCGAAAAAGGGTTACCTAATAACCGGCGCTGGATTATATTGGTTTCTTGATATTGCACGGGAAGGCCGGGGAACCACCCCGGCGACAGCCAAAAAATCAGCAGCTTTCACCTGGAGTTATGAGCCCGAATGTACAAAGGTAACGATAACGCCTCCGATAACGAAACCGGCCTGCAGGATATGGGTTTTATGCTGGCCGGGCTCTTCTGGACTTTGACGATCGGAGCAATGGCCGGCTGGCACCATTACAGTGACTACCAGGCCACCATGGAGAACGCCAGGACCGCGGCCCGGCAAAGTGTCAGAAATGATCTGACCGTCCGCCGCTGGGCCAGCGAACATGGCGGGGTTTATGTGCCGATCAGCCCCGCAACCCCGCCCAGCCCCTATCTGGCCCATGTTCCGGAGCGGGATATCACGACCCCGTCCGGCCGCCCTTTGACCCTGCTTAATCCCGCCTATATCACCCGGCAACTATATGAGATCGCCAGGACAACCGATACCCAGGGATACGGGCGCATCACCAGCCTGAATCCAATCCGCCCGGAAAATTCCCCCGATAACTGGGAAAACAGAGCCCTGCTGGCCCTGACCACCGGGCAGCCGGAATTTTTCGGTCTGGAACAGATCGAAGGCACGACCTACCTGCGCCTGATGCAACCCATGCTGGTGGAAACGCCCTGTCTGAAATGCCACACTGATCAACCCCTCGCTTCGCTCAGGGGGGGAATCAGCATAGCGATCCCCTGGGCTCCCTACCTGGCCAAATTCCACCAAAACCTGCCTGCCCGCAGTTGGGCACACGGCGGGATATGGCTGATGGGAATACTGGGCCTCATTTTTGCCCGGCAACGCCTGTACGGCTACCTGTTGCAACGCTGGCGGGTCGAACAAACCCTGCGCCAAAGCGAGGAGAAGTACCGGCTGCTGACCGAGGGGACCGAAGCGATCCCCTGGGAGTTCGACGTTCTTGCCGACCGCTGGAGCTATATTGCCCCTCAGGTTGCCAAGGCGCTGGGATACCGACCGGAGGAGTGGACCGATCTCCAGTTTTGGGTCGACCATATTCACCCGGAAGACCGGCAGCGGGCCACCGAGTGTTGCCGACTCTGCCTTTCCGGGCAAGGCCGGGATCACCAATTTGAATACCGTTTCATCAAAAAAGATGGCGGCATCGCCCGACTGAAGAATCTGGTCAGCGTTGAGATGGAGGAGGGCCGGCCGGTCCGGTTGCGGGGGGTGATGCTCGATATCACCGAACACCGCTCCATGGAGGAGAAGCTGCGCCAGGCCGCCAAAATGGAAGCGGTCGGCACCCTGGCCGCCGGGGTGGCCCACGACTTTAACAACATTCTCACCTCGCTGATCAGTTTTGCCACTCTGGTTAAGCGACGGCATCAGGATGACCCGGTCAGCCAGGACTATCTCCAGGAGATCCTGGACAGCTCCAAACGGGCCGCGGAACTGACTCGCAGCCTGCTGGCCTACAGCCGTAAACTGGAGATCAGGGCCACCGCTGAAGACCTCAACGATATTGTCGACAGAAGCAGCAAAATGTTGCGCAGGCTCATCCGGGAGAATATCGAGATCAGAACCGAGCTGGTGGAGGGTGAACTCCCGGTGGTGGCGGACCGGGCCCAGATCGAACAGGTGTTGATGAATCTGGCGGGCAATGCCCAGGATGCCATGCCCGATGGCGGGGTATTGACCGTGGGCACCGGCCGGATCGAGGCCGGGAGGCCGGATGCCAAGGCAGTCTCCCGGAGCATCCCCCTCCCCTGCGCCATATTGACCGTGGCCGATAACGGCACCGGTATCTCCCGGGAGCGGCTGGAGAGAATCTTCGATCCCTTTTTCACCACCAAGGAGGTGGGCCGGGGCACCGGACTTGGCCTGGCCCAGGTTTACGGGATTACCCAACAGCATCAAGGAGCGGTCGAGGTGGACAGCCGACCGGGAGAGGGCAGTGTGTTCAGCATCTTCCTGCCCCTGCGAACCCCCGACTCCCCGGCGGAGGAGGCCCGGGAAGCAGAGGAGCCAGCCGAACCTTTGCCCCCCGACCCGATTACCATTCTGCTGGTTGAAGATGAACCCCAGGTCAGAAAAGTTTTGCAGCGCCTGCTCGAGAACCAGGGCCACCGGATCATGGAGGCTGAAGACGGCGAAGAGGCGCTGCGACTTTTTCGGGAACATCGCGACACCATCGACCTGGTGGTCATGGATGTGATCATGCCGGGGATGAACGGCCGGGAGACTTACAAGCAGATGCAGACCATCAGGGCCGATATCAAGGCTCTTTTCATCAGCGGTTATCCCGGCGACGTGATCACCATCCGGGATATTCGGGAAGAGAAGCTGAATCTGCTGGCCAAACCGTTGGATCCCAATGAACTGATCCGAAAAATTAAAGAGATCATCGACAACCAGCCATGATCTCCAGCGAACTGATTTTCAACCTGGCTCTGCTGGTGGCCTTGCCCCCCATTGTGCAGGGAAAAGGAGACCGGTAAATGAGCGGCAAAGTTCTGATCATTGACGATGAAGCGCCCATCCGCAAGGCCTTTGCCGGCCTCCTGGAGGACCGGGGGCTGGCGACGGCCGTGGCCGGGGGAGGAGCCGAGGCCCTGGCCTGGCTTGCCGGAGAGAGTTGCGATATTGTGCTGCTGGATTTCTCCATGCCGGGGATGGACGGGTTGGCGGTACTCCGGGAGATCCGCCGGCTCCACCCGGAAACAGTGGTGATCATGATCACCGGCTATGCCGAGGTTGCCCTGGTGGTGGAGGCGATCAAGCTGGGAGCCTACGACTACCTGCTCAAACCCCCGGATCCCGACTACCTGCTGATGACCATTGAGCGGGCCCTGGAGAAACGGCGGCTGCAACGGGAGGTGCTGCAACTGGACCGCAGCCTGGAATCCTCCCTGGAGATGCAGTTGGGCCGGAGCAAAGCGATCAAGCAGGTGATCGAGGATATCCGGCGGGTGGCCACCTCCGATCTCTCCCTGATCATCGAAGGGGAGACCGGTACCGGCAAGACCTTTATCGCCTCGCTGATCCACAACCTGAGCCACCGGGCCGCCGGTCCCTTTATAGCCCTGGACATGGGCTCCATCCCGGAAACCCTTTTGGAGAGCGAGCTGTTCGGCCACGAGAAGGGGGCTTTCACCGGCGCCGACCGCAAGAAGAAGGGGTACTTCGAACTGGCCCGGGGCGGCACCCTGCTGCTCGACGAGTTACAGAATCTCAGCCCCCAGGCCCAGAGCAAAATCCTGCAGGTGGTGGAGGAGAAAAGATTCTATCCGGTGGGGGGCAGCCGGCCCCTGACCACCGATCTGCGAATCATCGGCGCCACCAACTCCGATCTGCGCCGAGCCGTGGCGGAACGAGCCTTTCGCCAGGATCTTTACTACCGGCTCAACGAGTACAGTATCGCTTTACCCCCCTTGCGGCAACGTCCCGAGGATATCCCATTGTTGGCCAACCGCCTGCTGACCGAAGCCTCCGGCGAAATAAACCGCCATTGCACCGGTCTGGCGGATGACGCCCTGGCCCTGCTGCTCGCTCTTCCCTGGCCGGGTAACGTGCGGGAGTTGAAAAACGTGCTGCGCCGGGCAGCCCTGCACAGCGATAACCGGGAGTTGACGGCCGAGATGATTGAATGGGCCCTGGGCAACGGCCGTAATGAGGAGGCGGCGCCCGACCACGGACGTGGTGGCGACCCCGCCACCTCCGTCAGCCCCGTCAGCCCCGTCAGCTTGGAGGAGGCGGAAAAAGAAGCCATCGGCCAGGCCCTGGCCCATACCGGCGGCAACCGGACCAAAACCGCCGCCATCCTGGGGATCACCCACAAAACTCTGCTGGCCAAAATCAAGAAGTACGGCCTGGATTAACCGACCCTATCTCCCGATTACCTGGATCTGCTCCCCGTCCAGGGCCTGGCGCACATGAACGGCCAGCTCCGGTTCCGCAAACGGCTTGGGCATAAAGTTAACCCCCTCGTCCAGAACGCCCCGGTGGGCGATGACATTGGCCGTATAGCCGGACATAAACAGAATTTTGAGGTTGGGATGGAGGGCGTGCAACCGCTCGGCCAACTCGCGGCCATGCATTTCGGGCATCACCACATCGGTGATCAGCAGATCGATGGAACGATCGGCGGCCAAACGCAGGGCCTCACCGGGTCCATTTGCCGCCAGGACCTGATAGCCCAGCTTCTGCAACATCTTTGCTCCCATCCGCAAAATTGCCTGCTCGTCCTCCACCAGCAGCA
Organism: Desulfurivibrio sp.; assembly: GCA_047921155.1. Classification (GTDB taxonomy): domain Bacteria; phylum Desulfobacterota; class Desulfobulbia; order Desulfobulbales; family Desulfurivibrionaceae; genus Desulfurivibrio. Next base: position 7,371 of record JBLRWU010000057.1, on the reverse strand, counting down.
CCGTTTCGCCATGACCCCGGGGTACCTCCGGCTTGCCGGCGCCGGAGCTCTTTTCGCTGCCGCCCAGATGTCGCGGCAGGTAGACCTTGAAGGTCGTTCCCCGGCCAGGTTCGCTGTAAACATTGATAAAACCGTCGTTTTGCTTGACGATGCCGTAAACGGTGGCCATTCCCAAACCGGTGCCCTCACCCACCTCCTTGGTGGTAAAAAAGGGCTCAAAAATATGCTCCAGCACGGCCTTTTCCATCCCGCAGCCGTCGTCACTCACCAGCAGCAGGACAAAATCACCGGGCACAGCACCCTGATGGTCGGCGCAATAGGCGTCATCAAAGGTCACGGTTTCGGTCTCGATGGTGATCTTGCCGATCCCGGCAATGGCGTCTCTGGCGTTGACGCAAAGATTGGCCAGCAGTTGGTCAAGCTGGGAGGGATCCATCTTGACCGGCCAGACATTGGCCCCGGGTAGCCAGGCCAGTTCAATATCTTCGCCGATCAGGCGGCGCAGCATTTTGAGGACCCCCCCCACGCTCTCGTTGAGATCCAGCACCTCGGGAGCGATGATCTGCCGGCGGGCAAAGGCCAGCAGTTGTCGGGTGATATCGGCGGAGCGCTCGGCGGCCTTGCGAATCTCCTTGAGGTCGCCGTAGAGGGGATTGTCCTTGGCTATCCCGGCCATGGCCATCTCGGTGTAGCCGAGGATCACGCTGAGCATATTATTGAAATCATGGGCCACCCCGCCGGCCAACTGGCCCACCGATTCCATCTTGCGGGCCTGAAGCAACTGCTCGTGGAGTTTCTCTTTATCCCTTGCCGCCCGCACCCGGTCGCTGATCTCCCAGACCATGGATGCCATCAGATTCCCGCCGGGGATGGGGACATTCCTGGCGGCGATATAGGAGGTTTCCCGGCCCCGCCGGGCAATGGGCACCTCTTCCCAGTGCATTCGCTCGGGATCGCCGCTGGCGCAGTCAGCCAGCACCCTTTGTTTGGTCTCCTCCCTGAATTTGGGGTCCTCATAAACACACTCCCAGAAGTCCCGGGTGGTCAGGGCCTCTCTGGTTGTCCGGTAAAACCTGGGGAAGTTGTCATTCATGTACGAGAACTTAACCTCCGGCTCGACGGAGTTGACCGCCACCCCCACCGGCAGGTGGTCCATCACCGTCCGGATAAACTCCTCGCTCTCCCGCAACGCCTTGGTCCGGCCCGCCACCTTTCGCTGTAACGACCAGGACCACAGGAAGGATGCCAAAACCAGGAGCAGCAGGGGGACGGAAATCATGGCGAAATAGCGCATGATCTCCATAAATACGGGGGGAGAATCCTCATACACCCCCATCCACTGCTCGTGAATACGGCGGTACTCGCCGGTCTCGCCAAGCACCTTCAACCCTTCGCTAAGCTGGGCCAGCAGGGCTTGGTTTCCCTTGGGCACCGCATAGCAGTAGCCCGAGGAGAGCAGGGAGCGGCGGCCGACCGTCAAGTTTTTCCAACCATGTTCTTTGATCCAGTAATGAGCGCTCAGGCGTGAAACCAGGGCGCAATCATGCTTGCCATGGGCCAGTTCCCGCAGGGCCTCCTCCGGTCCATCGACCACGGTGAGCTGCTCGCCAAGGCCGTTTTCCAGGGCAAAATCGTGCATGATATCGCCATTCTGCACCACAATCCGCTTGCCGCCGAGTTCGGCGAGGTTGGCTGGGGGGGCCCCTTCCCCGCGGCGGATCACCGCGATCCCGTCCTTGATCATATGGGGTTGGGTAAAATCGAAGGTCAGGTTCCGCTGGGGGGAGTAGAACATCCCCTGGAGGGCGTCAATCTCGCCCATGGCCAGGGCTCGGCGAATTTCCGCCCATGGTCCCAGGCGGATCTCGACATTAAGCCCCATCTCCCGGGCGATGGCCCGGGTAAGATCCACATTGTAGCCGGCCGGGAGCCCGTTCTCGTCCAGGTACTCAAAGGGTGGGTAGTTGTGATCGCCCCCGATCACCACGGGGCGATTGGTCGGCAGTTCGAGGGCGGCAAACCATTTGGCGTGCAGGGTGCGGTAGGTGCCGTCCGCCATGACCAGGGCAAGGCCCTCATTGAGCAGGGCCAGGGTGGCATAGTCACCCTTCCGGACGGCAAAACCGAAATCCTGGCGGAACTCTGCCAGGGGCCGGTTGATAACCCGGAGATTGGTGAGCCGGGCCTCCTGGATCAGCCGCAGGGCCACCAGGCGCTGGGTGACCACGGCATCGTGGCGCCCCTGGGCCAGTTCCCGCAGGGCATCCTCGAAGGAGGGGGTGGTGTGGATCTCGACCCCCCGCTCTTCCCGCCGCAAAAACTCTTCGGCGTTGTCCCCCTCCATGACGGCAACCTGTTTCCCCCTGAGATCTTCCAGAGTGCCGATTCCCTGGGTTTCCTCCCGGACCACAATCGCCCCATGCAGGGACATATAGGGAAAGGTAAAATCAAAAATATCTTCCCGTTCCGGGGTGCGACCCACCAGCGGCAACGCCTGGACCTCTCCCCGGGCCAGCCAGTCGCGCACCTCGGACCACGGCCCGGTGCGGAAGGAGACCTCGCGCCCCATGGCAGCCAAGGCAGCCCGCAGCAACTCCACCGAAAATCCGCTGGCCCGGCCCTCTCCGTCAACCACACAAAAGGGCGGATAGTCGGTTTCGGTGGCGCTGCGGATCGGCTCCTGGGCCATGGCCGCCGGAGCCTGGAGCAGGGCCCAGACCAGGCACGCCAGCCCCAAGAGCAGCCATTGCCCCGGCAGGTTTCTTCCCCAGGGGCGCAGTGATCGTTTCCGCAGTACTCTGTCAGGCATCAATCCTTCCCGGGCTTACGCCAAAGTTGAGTGGCATCGCGCAACACAATATCACCTCGTATCCTGATTGTTTATAAAATTATGGGGCCGACTGTCAAGTTTTATGGCCATTTGCAAGGCCGCCAGCGGACAACCGTCGGCCAGGCTTCTCCTCCCTGTAATTATTACTCTGTAAAAATTCCCACCCTGTAACTTCGCCAGCGGCCAGCGACCACCGGCATCAGCGATTTATTTCGCCATTTCATAATATTCGCCATTTGGCATCAACCTTGCTTAAGAGATTTGCCAGACCCCAGCTTATCCCGGACCCAGGTCCGATGATCCCAGATAACAGGAGCAAACCATGCCGAACATTGAAGAGACAGGCACCATCCTGGTAGTTGACGACGACCCCCAGGTTCTGAGGGCGGTGAAAGCGATCCTCCTGAATGAAGGCTACCGGGTCGATGATTGCCACGACGGCGCCGAGGCCCTGGCTGCCTTCCAGAGCGAGGAGTATGACACGGTACTGTCCGACATCAAGATGCCGGAGATGGACGGCATCGCCCTGTTGGAGCAGTTACGGAAGCTGGACCGGGAGGTGCCGGTCATTCTCCATACCGGCTATGCCGAACTGGACACCGCGATGACGGCGGTGCAGCAGTCGGCCTTCGACTATCTGGTCAAGCCCGTCGATCCGGACAAATTAACCAAAGCGATCGGCCAGGCGGTGCTGTTCAGAAATCACAACCGCCTGAAAAAAAATTACCAGAGCCGGCTGGAATCCGAGGTGGAGGCCGCCACCGTCGGCCTGTTCAAAATGGTGGAGGAGTTGCGGGTGGCCCGGGACGAAGCCCTGGTGGCCTCCCGGCTCAAATCGGAATTTATTGCCAATATGAGCCATGAGATCCGCACCCCCCTCAACGGCATTATCGGGGCAACCGAACTGCTGCTGCTGGACCCGGAAATCAAAGCAACGGGGCGGGAATATCTCGCCATGATCGAAGAGAGCACCCTGACCCTGAACAAGTTGCTCAACAATCTTCTGGAGATGGCGATTCTTGATGCCGGCCGGGTCCAGCTCCAGGAGAAAAGCTTCGCCCTGGATCAACTGCTGCAATCGCTCAGGGATGAATATCAGCCGGCGGCCAAGGCCAAGGGGCTGGAGCTGATTTTCACCACCACCAGCGGCATTCCGGACCAGTTGCTCGGCGATGACGCTCGTCTTAAGCAGGCTCTCGGCCTGCTGCTGGACAATGCCGTTAAATTCACCGATGAGGGCACGATCTCGCTGTCGATCTGCCGCCGCTCCTCAACTCTCGACGAAATAGAACTGGCCTTCAAAATCTTCGATACCGGTTGCGGTATCCCGGCCGACAAAATCGCCTGCGTTTTTGAAAAATTCAGCCAGGCCGACGGATCCTGCACCCGCAAGCACGGAGGGGCCGGGCTGGGGCTGGCCATTGCCCAGCGGGTGGTCAAGCTGCTGGGCGGCGAGATCGCCGTCAAGAGTACGGTGGGCCAGGGCACCCTGTTAACATTCCCCGTCAAATTCAAACAATCACAGGCCGTTGCCTGAAATAACCAGGGTAGTGGCGCCAAATTTGCGCGAGCCACGAAAAGCGAAGGAGGAATATCCGGATGGCAGAGGAAAAGTTCAGAGACGAACTCGACAGCGAATGGGACGAGGATAACGAAGATACCCAGAAGGACAAGTACCTGACCTTTCATCTTAATAAAGAGGACTACGGAATCGAAATCCGTTTCGTTACCGAGATCATCGGGATCCAGAACATCACCCGGGTGCCGGACATGCCCCACTTTCTCAAAGGGGTGATCAACCTCCGGGGCAAGGTGATCCCGGTGATGGACGTCAGGCTCCGTTTCGGCATGCCGGAACAGGAGTACGACGAGCGGACCTGCATCGTGGTGGTCAATATCGACGAAACCGCCATCGGTCTGGTGGTGGACAAGGTCCAGGAGGTGGTGGATATCCCCGAGAGTCAGGTGGAACCACCGCCGGAGATGAGCCGGGGCAAGTCCAGCCCTTTTTTGCAGGGCATGGGCAAGATCGGCAACGAGGTCAAAATTTTATTGAACGTGGAGCAACTGCTCTACGAGGAAGAGCTTGCCACCATTAAAAAGGCGGCACCGACCGAGTCCCCGGAAAACTAAACTGTAGCTCTAAAATGGAAGCCTGGATGGCAGCGCCTGGGTGGTGATCTGCTCAAACTGCCACAACAATTCGGTTAACAGGAGGGAGGAGAATATGTTGAAGAATGTAAAGCTGGGTACCAAGATGCTTGGTGGATTTGCCGTTGTTGCGGCGATTATCCTGGTGGTGGGTCTTTTCGGCTGGCGGGGCGCCATCCAGTTGGACGGCCACGTGGCTGAAATCGGGACGGTACGACTGCCCAGCATAAAGGCCCTGCTTGAAATTGAAAACGCCATGGAGGAGCTGATGGCGATTCAGCGAACCCTGATGTATGAACGAATCAGCCTGGAGCAGCGGCACTCCTATCTGGACGACTTCAATCAGGCCAGGGAGACGCTGGATAAAACCTGGACCCACTTCATGACCCTGCCGGCCGACGCCGAGGAGGAGCGGTTGAGCGAACAGTTCGCTCAGGCGCTGGCCAATTGGCACCGGAGCAACGACCAGTGGCAGCAACTCAATCAGCGTTTTGAAGCCCTGGGCATCCTGGCCCCCGCCGAGCTGGTGGCCAGTCTCCAGCGCTTTCGTGGCGATCACTACGCCCTCGAACTCAGTGTTGTCGATCTAATTCAAAGTGGTCACAAATTTGAGGGCGGGAGTGACCCCACCGCCTGTAATTTCGGGCGCTGGCTGGCCGGCTTTACCACCCGGAATCCCGAAATTCGCCGAATGCTTACCGATATTCGGGCCAATCACGATCGCTTCCATCAGGCGGTACCCCAAGTGCGCGATCTGATGCAGGGAGGCAACCGAGCCCAAGCCCAGGCGATCTTCAGCGATGCCATGCAACCTGCGGCCCGGGGGGTTTTTACCGCATTCAACCAGATGATTGATCTGGCTGAAGAGGCCAATGCCCTGCGCAACGAACTGACCGAATTGGTCATGGGCTCCATCGACACGGAAGCCCATGAAGCCATGGATGTTCTGAGCCGCTTGATCAATATCAATGAGACGACTGCCGAGGCAGCGGTAACCCGGGCCCATGGCGACGGGGGCCGAGTCCGGACCGCGGCTATCCTGGGGATGATTATCGGCACCCTGGCTGCCTTGGCCCTGGGCGTTTTCCTGACCCGGATCATTACCCAGCCCATTGGTCGGGCGGTTGCCATGATCAATGAGCTGGGCCGGGGCCGGCTGGGCACTCGACTGAAGTTGGACAGTAAAGATGAAATCGGCCAAATGGCCAAAACCATGGATGATTTTGCCGATACTCTGCAAAATCAGGTGGTGGCAGCCCTCCAGAAACTGGCCCAGGGTGATCTGACCTCCGAGATCAAGCCCGTTGACGATCAAGATCTGATCGGCAATGCCCTGCTCAAGACCCATGAGGATCTTAACCGGATCGTCGGCGAGATTCTGGCCGCCACCGAGCAGATCGCCTCCGGCTCCTCCCAGGTGTCCAGCTCCAGCCAGTCCCTGTCCCAGGGAGCCACCGAATCGGCCGCCTCCCTGGAGGAGATCACCAGTTCCATGACCGAGATGGCCTCTCAGACTAAACTTAATGCCGAGAACTCCACCCAGGCCAACCAGTTGGCCGACCAGGCCCGCAGCCGGGCCGAAACCGGCAACGACCAGATGGAGAAGATGATGATGGCCATGGGTGAGATCAACCAGGCCGGTCAGAATATCTCCAAAATTATCAAGGTGATCGATGAGATCGCCTTCCAGACCAACCTGCTGGCCTTAAACGCGGCGGTGGAAGCGGCCCGGGCCGGCCGTCACGGCAAGGGCTTCGCGGTGGTGGCGGAAGAGGTGCGCAACCTGGCGGCCCGCAGCGCCAAGGCGGCCAAAGAGACCGCCGAGCTGATCGAGGGTTCGGTAGCCAAGACCGAAAACGGCACCGAGATCGCCGGCCAGACCGCCGAATCGCTGAAGGCCATCGTCACCGCCATCACCAAGGCCACCGATCTGGTGGGCGAGATCGCCGCCGCCAGTAACGAACAGGCCCAGGGGATCTCCCAGGTCAATGAGGGCTTGAACCAGATCGACCAGGTCACCCAGACCAATACCGCCAACGCCGAAGAGGGCGCGGCGGCGTCCGAAGAGCTCTCCAGCCAGGCCGATCACCTCCGCAGCCTGATGGCCACTTTCACGGTCAAGGGTGGGAGCCGGGTCCGGCAACAACGGATCTTGCCGGCCGCCACCGCGACCAGAAGCAGCGCCAGTGAGTTCAAGGGCTGGGACCGGAACGAATATACTCCCGGCAAAAAGCTCCGACCCAGCGAGGTAATCGCCCTTGATGACCAGGAATTCGGCAAATATTAACCGGGATAAGCAGGTGGGGGGGAGGCTCAACTCCCCCCCACGGTCAGAGAGGAGACGGGCGCGGCCGGAACCGGCCCCAGGCTCGTCTTCAACAGGGGGAAAT
>JBLRWU010000056.1:0-11888 GCA_047921155.1 Desulfurivibrio sp. | reverse complement strand
AGGTAGAGCATGAGCAGCAGCCGGACCAGAGGGAGCAGGGGCCGGGACAGCAGAGCCGCGCCTCTCTGCAACTCTTTTTTATCAGGAAGGGGCTGATTCATGGTGAATGGCCGGAGCGTTATCCGCAATGTTGTTGACCCGGGGAGCGGTCGACGTTATTATCCCCCTGTTCAGCAATCGTGGCTCCGCCACGGCCGCCCCATGGGGCGGGTATTTCCCTGAAGTCCACTTGCGAGGCGCCGGTGAGCGAAACCTTTCAGTCACAACCCCTGACCGAGCACCTGGGTGATCTGCGCCGGGCCCTGATCCGCTCCCTGATCGCGGTGGGGATCTGCTTCGTCTTCACGTACAGCTTAAGCGAACCGATCGGGCACTGGTTTTTCGCGCCGCTGTTCGCAGTGCTGCCGCCCGACACCACCCTGATCTTCACCTCCTATCAGGAGGGCTTTTTTTTTATCTGAAGGTCGCCTTTACCGCCGCTCTGCTGCTGGCCTCACCGGTCCTCTTCTGGCAGATCTGGAGTTTTGTCGCCCCCGGCCTCTACAGTCATGAGAAAAAGGTGGTTCTGCCCTTTACCGCCGTTTCGGTGGTCTGTTTTTTGGGCGGGGCGGCCTTTGCCTACTTCGTGGTCTTCCCCCCCGCTTTCCGCTTCCTGGTCGGCTACTCCCACGAGTATCTGACCAGCATGCCGGGGGTAAGCGAGTATTTCGGCCTCTCCCTGCGGCTGCTGATCGCCTTCGGCGTTATCTTCGAGCTGCCGGTCTTTATGGTTCTGCTGGCCCGGCTGGGGGTGATCGACGCCCCCTTTATGGCCCGTAACCGGCGCTATGCCGTCCTGTTGGCCTTTATCCTTGCCGCCATCCTCACCCCCACCGCCGACGTGGTCAACCATCTGCTGATGGCCGGGCCTTTGATCGTCCTCTATGAGATCAGTATCGGGATGGTCAGGGTTTTCGGGGGCAAGTGATGTTTTTATGAGCGCAGGGCGGCCTCGGCCAGGTCCAGCATCGCCTGGGCGGCCCGGGTGTGTTTGAAGCCCTGGTGGATGGCTGCGGCGGTGCGGTAGCTTTCGGCGGCCTTCTCCCGCTCGCCGATGGCCAGGTAGATTTCGGCCATCTGCTCCATCATCTCCACCGCTCCGGCCGGATTGTTGTAATCCTGGTAGGCCGCCATCAGTTCCAGGGCCAGCTCCAGGGCCGCCGGGTAGTCCTTAAGGCCGCGGTGGGTCCGCAGCAGTCTCTTCTGGAGGTAGGTGGCGCTCAGGTCATCCTCGGCGGTCCGGCAGATGGCCAGGGCCCGTTGCAGGTGGGGCAGGGCCTTGCCGTACTCCTCTCTCTCCAGGCAGATCTCGGCCAGCTTGGTTGTGGACCGGGCGATGCCGGTGTCGTTTTTCTCCTCCTCAAAACCCCGCAGGGCGTTGTGAAAGGCGGCGGCGGCCTGGGGAAAACTGCCCCTTTTCAACAACTCCAACCCCTCGTCGTAGTCCAGCTCGGCCGGGGTTTTCTCGCGCTCTTCCTCGGCCGGATTGTTTGGTATCGGCTGCATATGATACTCCTCAGTACGTTAAGTTTACGGGTTTTTCAAACCGCCGGCGCAGGGTTTTTCAGGGCTTGAGCGGCCAGTTTGCCGACGGTGGTGGTTTGGGGGCGACCATCTTCGTAAATTGTCACTTCGCTCTGGTCCTCCACCAGGTTGGCCAGGGGGCTGAAAAACTCACTGGCCGCCATTCGGCCCAGGACCCTGACGGTCATGGCCCTGACCATGGGGTCGGGATCGCCGAGCAGGGCGGACATCTGGTAGTAGGGTGTGTTTCTGATCAAGTCGGGCCGGCGGGCGGCGATGCTGCCCAGGGCCCAGAGTACCTGGACCCTGGTGCTGGCATGGTTGGCGTAGCGCAGCAGGTGCCGGGCAAAAGCCCCGAAGATATCGGGTCGGGCGGCGATGATGGAGCCCATGGTTTCGACCAGTCCCCAGGGGGTGGCCGCCGAATCTGAACTGGCTTCAAACAGGCGGTGCAGCAGATCACTGACCGCGCCGGGCTGGCGGGTGGCCAACCGGGCGCAGACCTGCCCGATCAGATGGGCGATTCGCCAGCGTTGGGCCTCGTCGGGGGTGTAGAGCAGCCGTTGCAGATAACGCAGGGTTTTAAGATCGTCGAAGCTCAGATCAACCAGGGCGTCAAGGTCGGCGGCCAGGGCCAGGCGGCCGACCTCTTTCTTGTCGGCTCGGCGGCGTTGGCGCCGGGGATCGCGCTCGGGCTCGATGGGGGGGAGGTAATCGGGGCCGGAATGGGTGGCGGCAGGGGCCCCTTTTTTAGCCTTGCGCAAGCGGGTGATCTCATCGATCTCCCTCTGCAGGCGGACAAAATAGAGGACTCCCCGGACATAGCGACCGTCAAGGTGGCGCTGCTCGAGAATCTGGTGGGAGATCTCGTCGTAGCTCTCCACCCGGCCGGTGAGGTAGTCCTGGTCCGGCAGCAGATCCCAGGCCAGATCCCAGTCGTCGTTGCAGGCGTAAACCAGGGCATCGACCATGGCTGCGCCCACATTGTGGCCGGTGGCGTCACAGGCGTAAACGGCTCCGCATGCACACTCGCCCATATTGAACTCCCCCAGCTTGCGTTGCTCCAGAAGCCGGGGTGGTTCGATCTCCTGGCCGCAGAAAAAGCAACGGGGGGGGATTTTGATCTGCTGGCCCTTCATGAGCTCAGTTCGTGGTCGATTGCCTGGAGAAAACGGGAATCCACCTGGTAGCCCAGCTCCCGGGCCTTGCCGGCCGCCTCTTTGGCTTCACGGTATTGCTCCAGGTAAAAATGGGCCACCGCCAGGTTGTTGTGGGCCATGCCGAACTCCGGGTCCAGCTTGATCGCTTCCTTGGCGGCCTTGGCGGCCAGGTCGAAGTTGCCGGCCGCGATCTGGCTGGTGGCCATGTTGACCCAGGCATTGACCAGCTTGGGGTCGTGGCGCAGGGCTTCCTCGTAGGCGGCCACCGCCTGCTCCGAGTCGCCGAGCTGCTGCATGATCAGCCCGATGTTGGCGTGGGCCCGGGCCAGCTCCGGCAATACTCTGATCGCCCGGCGGTTGGCGGCCAGGGCCTTTTCCAGGTCGCCCCGCTCAAAGTGGATGGCTCCCAGATTGATATGGGCCTCCACCGCGTGATCATCCAGTTCCAGGCACTTTTCCAGTTCGCGGATTGCATCATCGATTCGGCCCGCCTTGCGGTAAACCAGGGCGAGATGGTGATGGGCCACGACATTATTGGGCAGCTCGACGCATTTCTCTTCCAATTCGGCGATAATCTTGTCCAGTTCTTCGGGTTTTTCGGTCTGCTTGGTCATTCGGTATCCTTGCGGGTAAAGTTATCAGGAGTGAAAAATATATTTTTCATTGGAGCCGGGAAGGATACCACAGCCCTGCCGAGGCGTCAAAAAAAAGGGGGTGGTGAACCGGGACAAAAGAGGTAAATTAGGGCGCTTATGAAGATAATCAGACAAGGGAGTTGATGATGATAAACGGTGGCGGCAGCGGAGGGCTGGTGGTGGCCGGGATGGGCGGTGGTACCGGCAAAAGCGTGGTGGCGGTGGGCCTGGTTGCCGCCCTGGTTCGGAGGGGTGAGCCGGTGGCGGTTTTCAAGAAGGGGCCCGATTATATTGACGCCGGGTGGCTGGCCCTGGCGGCCGGGCGCCCCTGCTACAACCTCGATCCCTATCTGATGAGTCCGGAGGTGATCCGCCACTCCTTTGCCGCCCACTGTCGTGGGGGTGATCTGGCCCTGCTGGAGGGCAATCGGGGTCTTTACGACGGGGTTGACCTGGAGGGCAGTTGCAGCAGCGCCGAATTGGCCCGGCTGCTGGCTCTGCCGGTGTTGCTGGTGGTGGACTGTACCAAGACCACCCGCACCGTGGCCGCCCAGGTGCTGGGCTGTTTGCACTTCGAGCAGGCTCCCGATCTGCGGGGGGTGGTACTCAACCGGATCGGAGGGGCGCGGCACGAAGATATCGTGCGCCGGACGGTGGAACACTACACCGGCCTGCCGGTATTGGGGGCCATGCCCCGTTCACGCCGGGATTTCTTCCCCCAGCGCCATCTGGGGGTCACCCCCGCCGCCGAACATGGCGAGGCCGCCGTTGCCGTGGCGGCCCTGGCGGATCAGGCGGAAAAATATCTCGATATCGCCGGGATTATTCGAGCGGCCGCGGCCGCCCGCCTGCCCGAGCCGGTGGCGGCGGCGCCACCCCCGTCGCGCCCCTCCGGGGTTCGTCCGATTAGAATCGGCTACCTCCACGATGCTGCCTTCCAATTTTATTATCCCGATAACCTGGAAGCCCTGGCGGCGGCCGGAGCCGAGCTGGTGGCGATCAATGCCCTGCGGGACCGGGAGCTGCCGGAGCTGGACGCCCTTTACATCGGAGGGGGGTTCCCCGAGACCTCGGCTCCGGCCCTGGCCGCCAACCGCTCCTTCCGGGAATCGGTGCGGCAAGCGGCAAACGCCGGTTTACCGATCTATGCCGAGTGCGGCGGCTTGATCTATCTGGGCGAAGCCATTACACTGGACGGGGTGGAGTACCCCCTGGCCGGGGTTTTTTCGGTCCGTTTCGGGCTGGCTCGCAAGCCCCAGGCCCACGGTTATACGGAACTGCTGGTGGAGAAGGAGAACCCCTTCTATCCGGTGGGCAGCGTGATCCGGGGTCATGAGTTTCGTTACTCCACGGTGGATTCCTGGCCGGGGCGGGCGGAGGATTTGGTGCTGACCATGCGGCGGGGCACCGGTTTCAGCCAGGGGCGCGACGGGCTTTGCCGGGACAATGTCCTGGCCCTCTACACCCATATCCATGCCCTGGGGACGCCGCAATGGGCCTCGGCTCTGATCGGCCGGGCTGCGGAGGAGAGGTGATAAGAAATATTCCCGGAACGATCAATCGCAATCTGGGCCTGTTGGTGGCGCTGGCCGTGTTGCCGGCCCTGCTGATCCTGATCTATGCCGGGATCGAGCAGCGACGCCACCAGATCGCCGGCGCCAAGGGCGACGTGGCCCGGCTGGTTCGTTCCATGGCCGGCGCTCAGGATGAGATTGCCGGTTCCACCCGGCAGATTCTGGCCATGCTCTCCCGGTTTCCCGCTATCCAGGAGCTTGATCTTGACGCCGGAGTTGAGATTCTGGCCCATCACCTGGCCCAAAATCCCGATTATCTCAACCTCACGCTGACCGACCTCGACGGTCGGGTTCTGATCGCCGGCCTTCCCTTCGGGACCGCCTACCTGGGAGATCGCAAGCATTTTCGTGAGGCCTTGGTGCGCAAGGATTTCGCGGTGGGGGAGTATATTATCTCCCGGGTGGGGACCATGGTGCCGGCCGTCGGTTTCGCCTATCCCGTCCTGGACCGGGAGGGGGAGCCCCGGGCGGTTTTAACCGCGGCCATCACTTTGAATCGTTTTTCCCGTTTCCACCAGGGGCTGGAGCTGGCCGAGAACTCCTTTGTCGCCGTGACCGATCACCGGGGGATTCGCCTGTTCTATCTGCCCGCCAATGAGGTAACCAATCCCGTCGGCCGGCCGATCAGCGCTGATAACTGGGAGAGGGCTCGTCGGGCGGGTGAGGCGGGCAGCTTCATCGGCGAAGGCTCCGACGGCCGGCGGCGGATTATCGCCTTTGAGCCGGTTCGCCTTGCCCCGGCCGATGAGCCCTATATGTACGTCTGGGCCGGGATTCCGGAGGAGCAGATTCTGGCGGCGGCCAATGCCGCCCTGGTGCGTAATCTGCTCTTGATGGGTCTGGTGCTGGCCGTCTCCCTGGGCGTTGCCTGGCTGGTGGGCCGGCATATTCTGGGGGTTCCCATCGGCAGATTGCTGGCCCTGACCCGCGAATTTGCCGCCGGCAACCTTCAGGTTGCCAGGGAGCCCTCCTCCGGCCCCACCGAACTGGTTGCCCTGACCGGAGCCTTTTATGAAATGGCCGCATCCCTCTCGCGCAGCCAGGCGGTGCTGCGGGAAAATGAGGGTCGCCTGGCCGAGGAGAAGGAGCGCCTGGCGGTGACCCTGGGCAGCATCGGCGATGGGGTTATCACCACCGATATCGAGGGCCGGGTGGTGCTGCTCAACGAGGTGGCCGCTGCCCTGACCGGCTGGACGGCGGGGGAGGCGGTCGGCCGCCCCCTGGCGGAGGTTTTTCGGATTATCGACGGAGAGAGTCGGCGGCCCCGGGAAAGCCCGGCCCAACAGGTCCTGGCGGCGGGACGCAGCAGCGATCTGGCCGATGACACGATCCTGCTGGCTCAAGATGGACGAGAGCGCAACATCGCCGACAGCGCCGCTCCCATCCGGGACCGGGATAACCGGATCATCGGCGTGGTCCTGGTTTTTCGGGATATCACCGAGCGGCTGCAGGCGGAACGGGAGCTGGTCAAGGTGAAGAAGCTGGAGTCGGTGGGGGTGTTGGCCGGCGGTATCGCCCATGATTTCAACAACATCCTCACCGCCATTCTGGGCAACATCAACCTTTGTCTGCTGGATGAACAGCTTACGGCGGAGAGCCGCAAACTGCTGGAGGCGGCGGAAAAGGCCTCGGTTCGAGCCCGGGGATTGACCCAGCAGCTGCTCACCTTCGCCGAAGGGGGTGACCCGATCAGAGAGTCAGCCTCCCTGGCCGAAGTGGTCCGGGATTCGGCCGAGTTTGTTTTACGGGGCCGGCAAATCTCCTGCCATTACGACCTCCCGGACGACCTCCGGCGGGTGGAGATTGACCGGGGCCAGATCAGTCAGGTGGTGCAGAATCTGATTTTGAACGCCATTGAGGCCATGCCCCATGGCGGCCGGATCGACATTGCCTGCCGTAACGTCACCGTCGGACCCCGGGGCGGCCGGGAAGGGTTGGCGCCGGGCGATTATGTCAGGATGGAGGTGAGCGACAGCGGGGTCGGAATGAGCGGCGAAGTGCTGGAGAGGATCTTTGATCCCTATTTCAGCACCAAGTCCGGGGGCAGCGGCCTGGGGCTGGCCATCACCCATGCCGTTATCGGCAAGCACGGCGGCCATATCGCGGTGAACTCCGCCCCCGGGGCGGGCAGCAACTTCACGATCTACCTGCCCGCCGGATCCCCGGGGCCCGATGCGGCGCCTGAGCCGGCACAGAGCGCGCCGGGTTCCCGCCGGGCCAGGATCCTGGTGATGGACGATGAGGAACAGGTGCGCGAAACCATGCGGATGATGTTGAGCAGATCGGGTCACGAGGTGATTACGGCCGGGGAAGGCAGGGAAGCGGTGGCGTTGTACGGAAATGCCGCGGTCACCGCCGATCCCTTCGATCTGACCATCATGGATCTGACCGTTCCCGGCGGGATGGGCGGCAAGGAGGCGGTTCGGGAGATTCTGGCCCTGAACCCCCTGGCCCGGGTGATCGTCGCCAGCGGTTACTCCAATGATCCGGTAATGGCCAATTTCCGGCAGTATGGATTCAGCGGTGCCATTGCCAAACCCTTCCGGCTCGAGGAGATCGCCCGGCTGCTCGACGAGCTGTTGGCTCCCGCTAAGGGTAAACCTTAACGGCCGGCGCTTTTGCGGTGTTCGACGTGGCGGGCGGCGGCCTGGGCGGCGATGCAGCCGTCGGCGGCGGCGGTGATGATCTGCTTGACGAATTTTTCCCGCAGATCGCCGATCACAAACAGGCCGGGGATACAGGATTCACACTTTTCATCGGTGATCACATAGCCGTCGGCATTCATTTTGATCCCGGCCGGGGCCAGGGAATTATCGGGCAAAAAGCCGATAAAGATAAAGACCCCGTCGCTGGCCAGGCTGGTCTCCTCGCCACTTTCGGTGTTTTGCAGCCGGACTCCGGTCACTCCGCCGCTGTCGGATCTGATCTCCTTGACCACCTCATTGAGCAGCACCTCGATCTTCGCTTCGGCCCGCAGGCTTTTTTGCAGGATCATCCCGGCCCGGAACTCCTTGCGTCGGTGAACCAGATAGACCTTGGTGGCGATCTTGGCCAGGTAGAGCGCCTCCTCCAGGGCCGAATCGCCGCCGCCCACCACCACCACCGTCCTGTTTTTGAAGAAGAAGCCGTCGCAGACCGCGCAGTAGGAGACCCCCTTGCCGTGGTTTTCCGCCTCCCCCGGCACCCCCAGCTTGCGGGGAGTGCCGCCGGTGGCCAGGATCACGGTCGGGGCGTGGAGTTCCTCGTCGTTGTCCAGGCGCACGGTATGGAAGTCCAGGCCGGGTTCGATCTCCCTGACCTCGCGGCTCATGATCTCCAGGCCGTAGGCTTGGGCGTGGGCGGCCATCTTTTCGCTCAGCTCCGCCCCGCTGATCGACTCGGTGCCGGGCCAGTTTTCCACCGTCGCGGTGTTGTTCATCTGGCCGCCGGGCAGGCCCTTGTCCAGCAGCACGGTCTCCAGGGCCGCCCGCCGGGCATAGAGGCCGGCGGTGAGGCCGCCGGGGCCGCCGCCCACGATGATCAGATCGCGGATCTTTTCCGGGGATGATGGGGGGTCCAGCCGGTTTCTGTCGGGGCTGGGAAAACAACTCTGCGAAGTCATAGCCATCTCTTTCTCTTGAAGTAGATCAGCATGGCCGCCACCACGGCGACCATCAGGCCCAGGGCCAGGGGATAGCCCCAGTACCAGTTCAGTTCCGGCATATTCCAGGGGCTGCTCTCCGGGTTAAAGTTCATCCCGTAAACCCCGGCGATGAAGGTCAGGGGGATGAAGATCGCCGCGAAGATGGTCAGCACTTTCATGGTCTCGTTCATCCGGTTGCTCAGGCTGGAGAGATAGATATCCAGCAGGCCGGCCACCACGTCCCGGTAGGTTTCCAGGGTGTCGATCACCTGGATGGTGTGGTCATAGAGGTCCCGCAGGTAGATGTTGGTCGCCTCCCCGATCAACTCCTGCTCATCCTGGCGCATCAGGCTGCCCAGGATCTCCCGCAGGGGCCAGACCGACTTGCGCAGCAGGATCAGCTCCCGCTTGAGCAGGTGGATCCGGTGGATGGTGGTCTGCTCGGGGTTGGCGAGCACCTCGTCTTCAATGTTCTCGATCTCCTCCCCCAGTTGCTCCAGGACGGTGAAGTAGTTGTCCACCACCGCGTCCAGCAGGGCGTAGGCCAGGTAATCCGGCCCCATGGAGCGGACCCGGCCCTTGCCGCCGGCCAGCCGCTGGCGGACCCCGGCAAAGAGTTCGCCGCTCTGCTCCTGGAAGGTGAGCAGGAAGTTGGGGCCCAGCACCAGGCTGATCTGGTCGGGTTCCAGGGTGCGGGTTGCAGGCTGATAGCGCAGGGTCCTGACCACCAGAAAGAGGTGGTCGTCGAACAGGTCGAGCTTGGGCCGCTGGGTGGTGTTGCAGATATCCTCGATGGTGAGGGGGTGGAGCTTGAAGCAGGCGCCAACTTTCTCGATTAATTCAACCTGGTGCAGGCCATCAACATTGATCCAGGTGATCCCCGGTTTTTCCCGGGCGACGGCGCACTCCTCCGGCTGAACGGCGGTTTGGGTCCGACAGCCCTCCCGGTCGTAATTAACGGTGGTGATCCGGACCTCCTGGGCCTTGCGCTCGCCCACGTGAACCGGAGTGCCGGGGGGCAGTCCGGCCTTGAGGGCGGAGCTGCCCGTAATCCGGGAGAGCAGGCCGGCGACGTTCAAAAGTTCCGGCAGTGGCGTTTTGCTGATATTGGGCATCGGTGGAATCGGACTCCGGGAAGCGGGTTGCAAAGGTGGCCCCTGGTCGCATCATGGTCAGATTTACCTGAAGCTGAACCGGCTGTCAATTCGCCGTCGTCCACATTTCTCTGCTGCAAGCCGGCCGTAATTGCTTTAAAGTGGCGAGCCGAACGGCTGGCGGTCGGTTGACGACCAATTTCGATGCGAAGATGGGGAGTGGGACAATGGCTGATCTTGACCGGGGATGGCGGGCAGGTTTGTATGCGTGGATCGAGCAGCGCCGGGTCCACCAGGCGGTGATCGGGGTTATCATCCTCAACGCCGTGATCCTGGGCCTGGAGACGGTGCCCAGGGTCAACGACCCCTACGGCCATATTTTGCTCCAGCTTGATCGGATCTGTCTGGCCATCTTCGTGATCGAGCTGAGTATCGCCATGATCGCCATGGGGCCGGGCCGCTTTTTTCGCGATCCCTGGCGGCTTTTTGATTTTATCGTGGTGGGGATCGCCCTGGTGCCGGCCACCGGTGCCTTTTCGGTACTCCGGAGCCTGCGGGTCCTGCGGGTTCTCCGGCTGGCGTCCGCTTCGCCCCGGATGCGCTCGGTGGTCTCGGCCCTGCTGGCCGCCATTCCCGGGCTCAGTTCGATTATCGCCCTGCTGCTCCTGCTCTTCTATGTTGCGGCGGTGATGAGCACCAAGCTTTTCGGCCCCGTTTTCCCCGAATGGTTCGGTTCCATCGGGGCCTCGATGTACACCCTCTTCCAGATCATGACCCTGGAGAGCTGGTCCATGGGGATCGTGCGCCCCATCCTGGTGGAGTTTCCCTACGCCTGGCTCTTCTTTGTCCCCTTCATCATGATGGCCACCTTCACCATGCTCAATCTTTTCATCGCGGTGATTGTCGAGGCGATGCAGAGCCAGTCCCAGGCTGCCCAGGCCCGCCAGATGGCGGAGATCGAGGAGATCGCCGAGGAGAAGGAGCTGGAGCTGCATCGGGATATCGGCAAGCTGCGGGCCGAAATCCGGGAGCTGAGGAATTTGCTGGTGACCCGGGGGGAGGGGGCCTAGGGGCTCAGCCGTCCAGCCGTTTGTTGGAACGGGCAAAGCGGAGAAAGCTGGTTAGGTTGCGGAGAAAGCGCCACCAGCTGTGGGGCGATTTCCAGAGCATGGTCACATAGCCCAGCAGCACCCGGGGCCGCGTGAAATGGCGGCGGTAGAACTCCAGAAAGAGCTGATCCAGCCGCTCCCGGGTCATCCCTTTGGTGACGAAGACAAAATTCATGCAGTCCATCTTGGCGTAATCTTCCTCGAATTCCCCCAGTTCATGAATATTTTTGTAGATGGGGGAGCCGGGGAAGGGGGTGAATTTGGCCAGGTTGAAGTCATCGATGGGCAGCGAAAAGACGTAGTTCATGCTCCGGCGCACACTCTCCTCGCTCTCCCCCGGCAAGCCCAGCATCAGCAGGCCCTTGACCCTTATTCCGGCCCGGTGGATCTCCCTGATGGTGCGGGCCAGCATCTCGAGATCGGGATTCTGGCGGTGCTGGGCCAGCAGTTCCGGGTCCCCAGTTTCGATGCCGAGGCTGGCCATCCAGCAGCCGGCCCGTTTCATCAGGGCCAGCAGCTCCGGGTCCACATGTTCGGCCCGGATCGCGCAGTTGAAGGTCATCCCCAGCGGTTCGGCGATCAACCGGTCGCAGAGTTCCACCACCCGGCCGCGGTGGAAGGTGAACTGGTCGTCGTAAAAGTTGATATGCCGAATCCCCCAGCGCTCCTTCAGATATTGCATGTGCCGGTAAACATAATCGGCGGAGTTGTACTTGAAACTGCGGCGGAACACCGAGCGGTCGCAGTAACTGCAGGCGTAAGGGCAACCCCGGCTGGAGAGGGCGCTGGCGTTGGGGTGGCGCGGGTAGTTAAAGATGGGCAACTGGTAAGCGTGGGGGTAGCCCTCCAGCTTCTCGTAAGCGGGAAAGGGCAGGGTGTCCAGCTCGATGCCCCGGTCCTGGAGACCGCTGAACCTGATCCCCTCCGGAGTTCGGTAAACCAGCCCCCGAATGTTTTCCGGCGCCGCCCCGGCCAGCAGTTGTTCCAAGGGCAGTTCCCCTTCCCCCACCACCGTGCAGTCGATCTCTGGGTACTGGGCCAGGATCTTCTCCTGCAAGGCCGAGATATGGGGGCCGCCCAGCACCGCCTTGGTCCGGGGGACGGCGGCCTTCACCAGCCGGACGATGCGGA
>JBLRWU010000055.1:0-11940 GCA_047921155.1 Desulfurivibrio sp. | reverse complement strand
ATGATATTGATGCTTTCGGCGATCGCCTGTACTTTGGACATCGGTCCCTCCTTCTGATTTTGGTAAAAAATGGTGGATAATTTCCCCGGAAACCCGGCCCTGCCGCGCCCCCGAATATTTGTAACCGTTCACCGTGGCCAACAAAGTGTAGATTTAACGGGCTGTAACCGTTCAGCAGTGCCCCAGGTTCGGGTAAGCAGCCAAGCGCCGCGTACCCCGGGTACGTAAGCTTGGCTGATCGCCCGAAGATGGGGTGCTGCTGAACGGTTACGAATATTTAACGATTGTGCCGTAACGAAAAGCAGATAACCGCAAGAAAATAGCCGTAAGCGGCGTGGATGTCAACCGGGAAGTGGCTGGGCGTTGGCGAGGCAAAGTTTTTTGCCCGCTGCCGCATCGGTTCAGGGCTCCAGTCGTTTAATCCCGGTGGTGCGCTCCACCGGCAGCACGAAGGCGATCCCCTTGCCCGGCTGGTCCAGGCCGCTGTCCTCACGGATCGCCTGCAGCACCGCGTCGGTTTTATCCCTGGCGATCAGGGTCAGGACCACCTCCTTTTCCGGCTCGATGGGGATCGAAAAGAGTTTGGCCTGCTCGTGGATCCCGGTGCCCCGGCCGAAGAGGATGGTGCCCCCCTCGGCCCCGGCCCGTTTGCCCGCCGCCACCACCGTTTCGGCGTTGCCCTTGTTGACCACCGTCACCACCAGTTCATAGCCGCTTTGCCGGTTCATGGCTTCTTGCCTCTCTTTGCTGTCAAGTTCGCAGTAGTGGGCGATCCCGGTAAGGCAGGGAACGTCGATAACAAAAGCGATTCCCTGGCCGGGGCCCTGCAATTGGCCCGCCGTCACCACCTCGTTGAATAGTTGGTCGCCGATCTTGATGTTAAACAGGGTGAAGATGATCTCCTTGTCCTGGTTGACCGGAATGCCGAAAAACTTCTTTGCGTAAATACCGGTGCCCTTACCGAGGAAGGTGGTGCCGCCCTCGGCCCCGGCCCGGCGGGTGGCCTCGACAATCCTCTTGGCCCTGCCCTTATGGACCACGGTGATCAGCAATTTATGACATGAAATCGTGTTCATGACTGCTCTCCTTGACTGCGCTTATACAAAAATCCCAGGATCAGCACGGAGATGATCGGAGCCAGAGCCACCAGGGCGATCATTCCGAAGCCGTCCAACAGGGGATCCCGGCCCTCCATGGTGGCGGCCGCTCCCACCGAGATCGCCATGATAAAGGTCACGGTCATGGGGCCGGTGGCCACCCCGCCGGAGTCGAAGGCGATGGCGGTGAAGGTCTTGCTGGAGAAACGGATCAGCAGCAGGGCCAGGAGGTAGCCGGGGATAATGAAGTACCACAGGGGAATCCCCAGCAGAATTCGGGTCATGGAGAGGGCAATGGAGATGGCCACCCCGATGGATAAGGCATAAAGCATGATATTCTGGGGAATGGAGCCGCTGGAGGCCTTTTCCACCTCGATATTGAGAATTCGCACCGCCGGTTCGGCGAAGGTGGCGACAAAACCCAGCACAAAGCCGATGGGAATCAGCAGCCAGTTGTGATCCATCTGGGCCAGCACCCCGCCCATCTCGGTGCCCACCGGGAAAAAACCGATCTTCACCCCCTGGAGAAAAAGGGCCAGGCCGAAAAAGGTGGGGATCAACCCCTTGAGAATATTGAAAAACTGGGTGGCGGGCAGCCGGAGGACAAAAAACTGGAAGAAGAGAAAAAAGCCCAACAACGGCAGCAGGGCGATCCCCACCTCCAGCAGCACATGGCCGAAGCCCTCGAAGAGCTGGATCTTCATCCGTAGAAGACCCCCAGCAGCAGCACCGCCAGAATCGGACCGATGGAGGCCAGGGCCACCAGGCCGAAACCGTCGGTGGAGGCGTTTTTGCCCCCCAGCACCGAGGCCACCCCCACTCCCAGAGCCAGGATGAAGGGTACGGTCATCGGTCCGGTGGTGACCCCGCCGGCATCAAAGGAAACCGGGACAAAATGGGCGGGAGTGAAGGAGGCCAGCAGGAAGACCAGGGCGTAGCCAGCCACCAGCAGCCAGGTAATGGGAATACTTAAAATAATGCGCAGCATCGCCAGGCCGACAAAAAAGGCCACCCCGATGGCCACCGTATAGATCAGCAGGTTTTTGGAGATATCGCCGGCGGAGACCTGATCCACCTGCATGGCCAGCACCCGGACATCGGGTTCGGCCACGGTGGCGGCAAAGCCCAGCAGCACTCCGAAAAAGACCACCAGCCAGGCCTTGCCCATTTTCGGCAGGGCGGCGCCGATCAGCTCGCCGATGGGCAGCATCGCCACCTGCACTCCCCAGAGAAAGAGGGTCAGCCCCACCGAAACCATTGCCAGTCCCGCCAGGAACTGGAGAAAGATGGGCAGCGGCAGCCAGATCAGGGTGAACTGGAGGATAAACACCACCGCGGTGATCGGCAGTACCGCCCAAAAAACCTCCTGCACGGTTTCTTTGATATCCTGCATCGTTATCCTGTCGGTGGCAAGGGACCTTTCGGGAGATGGTCACGCTGGGGCGAGTATAGCACAAAAGCGCGGACGAAGAAATCCCGTAACCGGCAGGGCGCCGGGGCGGCTTAAGCGGCAGCCGCGGTCGCCGGGGGCTGGATCAGTTCCCGGAGATAGCCGGGGAGGATTTTGTAGGCGTCCAGCGGGGCCAGGGGCGGGCGGCGGCGGTCGATCTTGAGTTCGGGGTCGGATTCCCGGCTCAGAACAATGGGCTCCTGTTTTTTGGAGCTGGTTTGGCCCGCGGTGTCGGTGATCGGCAGCAGGGTGGGCCCCTGACTGTCAAGGACGTAGCACTGGCGTCCATCCAGCAGGGCGATCACGCTACCCGGGGGGTAGATCCCCACCGATTTGACGAAGGAGTGGAGAATATATTGCAGCAGGGGATCCTTGCGGGCGTACTGGTTAAAGATGTCGGTGACCACGCCCACCGGGTTGAGGGCGTCCTTGTAAGCCCTTTTGGAGGTCATGGCGTCGTAGATATCGGCCAGCTTGCAGACCTTGACGTAGGGAGGAATCGCGGTGTGATTGCAGATCGGATAGCAACGGGGTTCGTTGGCGTAGAGGCGGGCGTGGTGGTAGAAGCAGACATTGGCGATATAGGGGTTGGCGAAACAGTTTTTTTCCAGGATTATCTGGGCTTTTTCGGCGGTGTGGGACTTGATCAGCTCGAACTCGCTTTCGGTCAGCCTGCCGTTTTTGTTGAGAATTTTGCTGTCGATCAGGGTTTTGCCCAGATCGTGCAGGAAAAAGCCGATGGAGATATCGCGCAGTTCGGCCGGCTGGTAGTAAGAGAACGATTTACCGTACTCGGGGTCGTTCTCGAGGAGGTCGACGGGGCCGTTATTGAGGAAACTGTTGACCGCGTTGCTGAAATTGTCGTTGAACTTCTTCATGATCACCGTGCCGATGGTGCAGACATTAACGGCATGGTTGTAAAGGTATTCGTCGTAGGAGAAGATCTCCCGGGTCAGATAGGAGAAGGAGTTCTCGTTCTGGGAGATGAAATCGACCAGATCCCCCACCATCTCGGCCACCGGGCCGGGGTCGAACTCGCCATCCCTTTCCTGGATGGAGGCCAGGGTCTGCTTGATACAACTCTTGGCCTGTTCATACTTATGACCGGCGATCTCCTTGATGGCGCTGATTTGCTGGAGGCGGAGATCCAGGTCCGCGGCCGGTGGTTTTTGGGTCTCGGCGGCAGGCTTCATCCGGGGCAGGGTGATCTCCCGTCCACTTTTATCCCAAATCCCCCCCTGGGCGGTGGGCACGATGCGAATCCGGTCGATCCCCAGGCCTTTGATCCGTTCCAGCACCTCTTTTTTGCGCACCGGGGCATCTTTTTCCACCAGCAGCTTGCCCTGGCGGCTGACAATATCTATCCCGGTGCGTACGGTGCCGCCCTGCTCCACGATGGCGATCAGTTGATCGATGGAGACTTCTCCGGCCTCCGGCCGCCGGCGATTTGGGTCGGCTGGAGTTATGCCCTTGTCATGATCCCGCTCCATATACTTCTCCGTAATCAATGCGGATCTGCCCGTCCCCTGATTTTTTTGTCAACATACTTGATTTTTTTAGTCGGTTCAACAGTAGTTATTCCAGATTCAGGGCGGTGGCGTCTAAATATGGCATCGGTTATTATTGACCCATGAGCATTAACAACAACCCCTTACAATTGTACAAGCTGTTGCCGGGGGATAACTGCCGGCAATGTTATCTGCCCTCCTGCATGGCCTTCGCCGCCGCGGTTATTGCCGGCGCAAAGCGGCTGACCGCCTGTCCCCGCCTGGAGCCGGAGGTGCTGGCCCGCCTGGAGGCGGAGTTTTGCCCTCGCCGCAGTCTGGCCGATGAGCAGGCGGACCGGATCGGTGAGCTGCGTGAGCAGGTGGCCAAGCTGGATTTCGCCGTCCTGGCCCCCCGTCTGGGCGCGGTTTTGCGGGGGGAGAGCCTGGTGATCTCCTGTCTGGGCAAGGATTTCATCATTGACCCGGCCGGTCGGCTCAGCTCGGAGTGCCACGTCAATCCCTGGGTCCAGTTGCCCCTGCTGCGTTATCTGCTGGTCTGCCAGGGAGCGGCGGAACGGGGGGAGTGGCTGCCCATGGCGGAACTGGCCCAGGGGGCGGCGGTGGCGCCGCTGTTCGCCAAGCGCTGCGAAGAGCCGCTGCGGCGGCTGGCCGAGCAGTACGGGGAGGATTTTTTTGAGCTGCTGGCCATGTTCGGGGCGGTGGCGGCGGCGGGAGAGCCCGGCGGCGAAAGGGTTTTCATTTTCCGCCCCCTGCCCCGGGTGCCTTTCCGTCTCGCCTATCATCCCCCCGAAGAGGGGCTGGATTCCAGCCTGCGGATCACCTTCGATCGCAGCGCCGAGCAAAACGCGACCCCGGAGATGCTGCACTTTCTGGCCAGCGGTCTGGCCGAGATGTGTGAAAAAATTCTCCAGCGCCTGCGCCACTGCGGCTAACCGCCCCGGTCAGTCCAGCAGTTTGCCCCGGTTGCCGTCCGGTTGCCGGAGCCCTTTATGGATGGTGAGCCGGCGGCCCTCCTGTTTGCCGGCCCGGTAGCTGGTGTCGTAGAGACGGACCCCCCGCCCCCTGGTGGAACGCAATCGGGGGTAACGCTGATCGTGGAACTGCTGCAGGCCGCGATCAGCGGCGCAGATCAGTTGACTGGAGGTGGGCGGGGCCACCACCCCGGCCCCGGGGGCGGCCCGTTGCGGCCTGGTTGCCGGCTTCCCGGGCCGGATCTCCCCGCCCGCCAACTTCTCCCGCAGTCCGTTGAGGATCCCCAGGTAGTAGGAGTTTTTCTCCCGGCCGCTCACCCGGTCCCGGTTGCTTTGCCGGAAACGGTCCCAAAGCCTCGCCAGTTGCTCTTCCAGAAAATGGTAAACATATTCAGCCACCAGCAAATTCTCTTTGGCGCCCAACAGTTCCAGCACCCGATGGTGGCAATCGCCGGCCGGCTGGTAAAGCTGGTAGCTCACGGTTCGGACGTAAAAAAAATCGCGGAGAATGGCGGCCAGATGATTGTGGTGCGGCGCCCGGCGGGTCCGCCCGCTGTCGATCACCAGATAGTCGTAGTGGTCGGTTGGGGGCGGGGAGTCGCTTGCGGCCAGCCGCGCCAGGTTGTGCTTGCGCATCAACTCCCCGGCCTTGCCCATGGCCAGGGCGGCTTCATGTTCGTTGGCGCTGGTGGCCAGGGCCAGCAGCTTTTCCACCCTGGTCATCAGCGGCGGGCGGGGTGGCGGGGCGGCGTTGGCCTGATCCAGCCGGCGGGGGATCTCGCCCTGGGCCCGGCGCAGGTCGGGATGCACCCCCAAAAGTTCGCAGGCCCGGCGGAAGGCGGGTCCGTGGGGTGGTTCCTGGACCCGGGGGCAACAGCTGGCCACATACTGGTGGCAGATCTCGTGCTTGAGTACCTCCAGCACCACATCCCAGGAGTGTTGCCGGATCAGCCAGCCGGCGATATTGATGATCCCCGGTTCCGGGTGGGGACTCCAGGAGCCGGCCCGGCTTTTACCTTCACCGATCTCGAAGAGCGGGGTCGGCAGGGCGATCCGGTAGTAATGGCAGATATTTTGATGCTCCCGGACCAGTTGCCGCTGCCAGGCTTGGATCAAGGTGGTCCGCCCCATGCTCAAAGCCGCAGCCATTTTTTGAGCAGCAAACGAGTGGCGTCGGCCAGATGGCCCGGTTGGGGTTGGGTCAGCAGACGGTCGGGGCGGTGGCGCTGGGGTTCCCCCTCCCTGGCCACCGCCCCGGCCAGGTAGTGGCAGTGCCAGCCCAGCCGCCGGGCCCGCCGGCAATAGTCGGCATCGGCGTAAAGGGTATTGAAACCCTCGTCAAAAAAGCCGATCTCCTCCAGGGCCACCCGCCGGATCAGGAGGGCCTGGCCGTCAAGAAACTCCCGGGCCGCCTGGTTAAGCACCGGGGGCAGGTCGGCGTAGTAATGGCGCTTCAGGATCGGGCCGCCCAGGCCGCTGCGTCCCGCCAGGGTATGGAGCAAGAGGATGGTCGGCAGCCCCGGCAGGCGGCGGGCCGAGGGCAGGGTACGCCCATCCCGGCCCACCAGCCGGGGGGCGGCAATGGCCGTTTCGGTCTCCTGGTCGAGAAATTCGACCAGGGTTTGCAGGCAGCCGGAGAGGGGGTGAATTTTGCCGGACCAGGGGGCCAGGTAACGCCCCCGGGCCCGGCCCAGGGCGTGGTTGATTCTCGGGCCCCAATTGGCCGGCCGCCGGTTTTCTTGGGAAAGTTCGAGCAATACCAGTTGGGGAAAATCGAGCTGCAGGTCGCGGCAGAGGGGGGAGTCCGGCCTGAAATCGCCCCCCGTTACCAGCACCTCGTAGGCCACCGGGCCGGAATGCTGCTCGACGGCAGTCAGAAAGCCCCGCAATTCGTCGAGTTCCAGAGGGGCGTCAAGGCAGAAGGAGATGTCGAACTCGATATCCATTGGCGGCCATCCGGCTATCCGGCCAGTTTCTCCTGCACCGTGGGGAACAGGCTCATATCGGTGTGGGGCAGAAAAAGGGCGGCCATGTAGTGATCCATAAAACGGGAGTTTTCCGCCAGCTCCAGGTTGGTGATCAGCGAACTCACCTGCATCCGCTCCCGGAAACGGGCGTTGTCGGTGAGGCTGATCCGGCAGCCCAGCATCGAGGCGTTGCCCAGGTAGTAGAAGCGTTCCCGCTGGATATCGGGCAGCAGGCCGATGCTGATCGCCCGTTCCAGATCGATATAGGCCCCGAAGTTGCCGGCCAGAATCACCCGGTCCAGGTCGGTAAAGGTCATGCCCACCGACTCCAGCAGGGTCAGATAACCGGCGTACATCGCCCCCTTGGCCCGGATCAGGTTGTCCAGATCCACCTCGGTGATCACGATATCTTCACCCATCAGGGCGTCTTTGCCCCAGGCCAGCACATACTCCCAGCCATCCTCGCCCTCGCGGATCCGGGGGTGTTCGATCTGGCGCTTGAACTTGCCCTGCTGGTCGATCACCCCGGCCTCCAGCAACTCGGAGACGATGGAGATCAGGCCCGAACCGCAGATCCCGCAGGGCTTGATCCGGTCGATGGTGATGATCATCGGCTCCAGGGTTTCGGGGTGGATATGGAAATTCTCGATCGCCCCGGAGTTGGCCCGCATCCCGTGGCGGATGCCGCCCCCCTCGAAGGCGGGGCCGGCCGAGCAGGCGGCGCAGACCATCCACTCCTCGTTGCCCACCACGATCTCGCCGTTGGTGCCGATATCGATGAAGAGGGTCAATTCGGGGTTCTTGTACATCCGGCAGGCGTGGACTCCGGCGATGATATCCCCGCCCACATAACTGGCCACCGCCGGGTAGAGAAAGAGCCGAACCGAGGGGTGGGCCTGAATCCCGAGCTGAGCGGCCCGGGTCAGGGGGAAATGGCTGCAGGTGGGAACATAGGGGGATTCCCGGATAAACTTGGGGTTGAGCCCCAGCAGCAGGTGGCTCATGATGGTGTTGCCCGCCGCCATGATATAGCTGATATCGCTGGGGTTGATGATCACCGTTTTGCAGACCGTCTCGATGATGGTGTTGATGGTCCGCACCACCTTCTCCTGCAGGGTCCGCAGCCCCCCGGGCCGCTGGGAGTAGACGATCCGGGAGATTACATCCTCGCCGTAGGCGATCTGGTCGTTGTAGGCCGAGGCCTCGGCGATCACCTTGCCGTTGCCCAGGTCGATCAGGACCCCGCAGACCGTGGTGGTGCCGATATCCACCGCCAGGCCGTAAAGCTTGTCGGTGGTGTCGCCCGGCTCCACCGCGATGATCCGGTCCGGCTCCTCGGCCCGGCGGCCCTTGAGGAGGATCACGGTGATCTCCCAGTTGGCTTCCCGCAGGGTAAAGGGCAGCTCCATCAGCAGTTCGGGGTGGTCGTAGGTGGGGTCCTTGCAGTCGTGGCAACGCTGGCGGATGGCCCGCATCAGCCGCTGCAGATCGGGAACGTTATCCTCCATGGTGGGGGGATCGAGCTTTAAAAAACGCTTCTCCACCGGCGGGTCCACCTCCCAGGTGCCGATCAGCTCGTCCAGGGAGCGGGCCGAGATCGCCCGGGTGGTTACCGGTTTGCGCTTGAGTGCCTTGCCGTCCTTGCCGGTGGCTTCGGGAATGCGCACCACAAGATCGCTCTTGACGCTGCTCTGGCAGGCCAGGCGGATCCCGGCGGCGTAGTCGGCGTTCTTGAGCCGGGCCTTGCCCGAGAGTACTTCGCCCTCTTCGATCCGGACCTTGCACTTGCCGCAAACTCCGTCGCCTCCGCAGTAGGCGTTGATATAAACCCCGGCCTTGGCGGCGGCGGCCAGCAGATTCTCCCCCTCCTCCACCTCGATGGAGACCTGGTCCGGCATAAATTGTATAGTCTTCATGGCTGAGCAAAATAGCAGGATTACCGGCGCTGTCAAGCACGGAGAAAGGGCGAAAAGCGCTTGCCCGGCATGATCCCGGCTGGTTATGCTGTAAACGTTCAGCAGCACCCCATGTTGTCGGCACTTCTGCCGACGATTGACACGGGCGATCAGCCAAGCTTACGTACCCGGGGTACGCGGCGCTTGGCTGCTTACCCGAACCTGGGGCACTGCTGAACGTTTACGGCCCGTTGAAGCAACAGGCTGTTGGCCCTCGTGAACGGTTAGGTTATGCTGAACTGAACGAACAAGGGGATCGAAAAATGAGAGGGAGGACAACTTGACCGCCACAACTACTGCATCAAGCCCCGCTGCCTGGCCGACCCGGGCCTTTTGCCTCCAATTTACGGTGCGGCTGGGTGAGCCGGAGGTCAACCTGGCCCTGGTGCGGCAGCGGCTGGCCCGGTTGGCGCCGGCCGGTCCGGCCCTGGTGGTGCTGCCGGAACTGTGGGGGGGTGGTTTCGCCTATGACGGCCTGGAGGGGCAGGCGGCCCTTACCCCCCAACTGCTGGCGGCCCTGGCGGCGGAGGCCGGCCGTTACGGGATCTGCCTGGCCGGCAGTCTGCCCGAGGCGGTGGCCGGGGCCTCGGCCGAGGAGCGGACACCCGCCTTCTATAATACCCTCTATCTGGTGAACTCCGATGGCGTGGCGGACAGCTATCGCAAGCAGCGGCTGTTCGCCCCCATGGGGGAGGATCGTTACTTCCGGCCCGGCGGCTCGGTCCGGCGGGCCCTGGTCGCCCCCTGGGGGCAACTGGCGGCCCTGATCTGTTTCGATCTGCGTTTCCCTGAACTGGCCACCGCCCAAGTGGAACAGGGGGCCGACCTGCTGGTGGTGACGGCCCAGTGGCCCCGGTCGCGGCGGGAGCACTGGCGGATCCTGCTGCAGGCCCGGGCCATCGAGAATCAGGTGTTCGTGGTGGCCTGTAATGCCTGCGGCCGGATCGGGGCCACCGATTTTGCCGGCACTTCGATGATCATCGCCCCGGACGGCGCCATCCTGGCCGAGGCTGGTCAGGAGCAGGATAGCCTGGCGGCCCCCCTCGATTTTGCCCGGCTGGCCGAGGCTCGTCACCTTTTCCGGACCCGCCGTTGCTGACTCGTAACCGTTCAGCAGCACCCCATCTGCGGGCGATCAGCCAAGCTTACGTACCCGGGGTACGCGGCGCTTGGCTGCTTACCCGAACCTGGGGCACTGCTGAACGGTTACCTGAACTCTCACCTTTTTTCTTAAGAAAATCAGGGTGCCGGCCGATGATTGTTGAGAGACCGGGGTTTCCGGTCCGCTTGCCGTCCGGGTTCCGCCGTGACCGGGGCGACCGTTTGGTTACGAAACGAGAAAGGATCATATATGGGCATAAACGTGGAACGTGGGGGCAGGGTGCCCCGGATTTTTAGGGGCGGCCCGGGGTCGGCCCTGTTGATTGCGGTGCTGGTGGGCTGTTGGCTTTTGCCGGCCCCCGCCGCGGCCTTTTTCTGGCCCTTCTCCTCCCGGCAGCAGCAGGTGGAGGAACCGCCTGCTCCGCTCCCGCCGCCGGCCGCCCCGCAGGTACAGGTAAACGAGGCCCTGGCCCTGGCCCGGCAGATCAGCCTGATCGGTGACGAACTGTTCGCCGGCCTGAAGGAGCAGAACGAGGAGTATGGCGGTCTGGGGGAGGGGGTGATTGTCCTCTCATTCGTGGACCAGAAGCAGCTTACCCGAACCACCTCCTTCGGCCGCTACCTGGCCGAGCAGTTGATGAACGAACTGCAGCGGCAGCAGGTGCCGGTGGTGGAACTGCGCAAGAGCAACGCGGTGCGAATCCGGGAACGGGGAGGGGAGTACGGACTTTCCCGCGATCCGGCGGAAATTCGTGAGCGGGTCGCCGCCGGCGCCATGCTGACCGGGACCTACACCGCCACCGCCCGGCAGGTGATGGTTAATGCCCGGATTATCGATAACCGCAGTGCGGTCCTGCTGGCCTCAGCCACCGTCGTCATTCCCCGGACCGCCGTGGTGAACGATTTGCTTTCCGATCCGGTCAGCGGGACCCCGGTTGGTTCCGAGCCGATGTATATGAAGCGTCTGGAGCTTTAATCAGCGTACTTCAGGGAGAAACGAGATGAGAAGAGGATTGATGCTCCGGTGGGGTTGTTGTGGTCTGGGCCTGTTATTGGCCCTGGGCCTGCTGGCCTCCTGCGCCGGCAAGCAGCAGGCCCGGCAGACGCCACCCGAGCATACCGGGAGTGAGCAACCGCGCCAGGCGGCCCCGGTGGCCCCGGCCGTGGAGGTTCTGCCGACGGCAACGGTGCCGGCCGAGGATATCTTTCCCTATCCGCCCCTGCTGGATAAGGCAGAGGACGTGGAGCCGTGGCCTCGGGCCCGGGGGCTGGAGAGCCGGCTGGCGGAAATCTCCCAGGAGGTGGCCGGCAAGATACACTCCGGACTTGGAGAGCGGGGGGTAGAGGGCCTTGCCTCGCGGGTGGCGGTGGTGGTGGCGGTTCCCCTCTCCGATCTGAAAAGAGAGAGCGAGTTTGGGCGGGTGATGGCCGAGTATCTGTTGACCGACCTTGCCGATCGTGGTCTGGCAGTGGTCGAATTGCGGCTGGGCCGGGATATCCAGATCGTTCCCCAGACCGGGGAGTTTATTCTCTCCCGCAATACCGGCGAGTTGGCCGGCGATCCGCCGGAGCCCGATTATGTGGTGGTCAGTACTTACTCCAATACCCGGCGGACCCTGATGGTTTACGGTCGGCTGGTGGATCTGAAAAATGGGCAGGTCGGGAGCAGTTGGCGATATAATCTGCCGCTGACCCGGGAACTGCTCGGGCTCTTCCGGGAAACGGAGGAGCCGTTTACCATCGCGGTGCGCGACCTTCTGTAGGATGCACACTGCCGTAACCGTTCACCAGGGGTGCTAACCTGCTGATTTAACGGGCTGTAAACGTTCAGCAGCACCCCAGGTTCGGGTAAGCAGCCAAGCGCCGCGTACCCCGTGTACGTAAGCTTGGC
>JBLRWU010000054.1:0-12682 GCA_047921155.1 Desulfurivibrio sp. | reverse complement strand
AAGGGAACATCATCACCCATGGAGGGTTCGGGGAAAGGGGGCTCCTCGTTGGTCTGGGAGCCGTAGTTGCCGCCGCCACCGCCACCCTTGGGTGAGAGCATCTTCATTTCGCGGGCCACGATCTCGGTGGTGTAACGTTCGGCGCCATCCTTGTCCTGCCACTTGCGGGTCTGAATCCGCCCTTCAATGTAGACCCGGGACCCCTTGGAGAGGTATTCGCCGCAGATCTCCCCCAGGCGTTTGAAGGCTACGATCCGGTGCCACTCGGTCTGCTCCTCCTTGCTGCCGTCCTGCTTCTTCCAGGTTTCGGTGGTGGCGATGCGGAAGGAGGCGACGGCGTCGCCACTCTGGGTGTAGCGCACCTCGGGGTCGGCCCCCAAATTGCCGATAAGAATCGCTTTGTTAATCATGGCTGCTCCTCGCTGGCTTGATCGGTGGAATTAATGAAAGATCACGGCATTCTAAGAAAGGGCCGCTCGACTGTCAACTTCTATCATCAACTATCGCCTTTCCCCCGGTTGCTGGCCCAAGGATAATATTTGACCGCCCCTCGTATCGCTGGTAAATTGCCGCGAAATTCAATGAATAAAGGGGGGATATTTATGAAAAGGAAAGTGATGTTACCTTTACTGTTGGCCGCGGCCATGCTGCTGGCCCTTGGCGCCGGTTGCCAGCGGGCGGCGGAGGAGGAGGCGGCCCCGGCCGACTACCAGGCTCCGGTCCCCGGTTTTTACGAGGCCCCGGCCGTTGAAGAGCCTCCGGCCGTTGAAGAGCCTCCGGTCACCGAGGAGTCTCCGGCTCCCGAGGCTCCCGCCGCCGGAGGCTACGGTCTGCCGCCGGCTTCCGGCTATGGCAACTAAATTGAGCGTGACCGATGAGGACCGGTCATCTTCCGCCACTCCCCCGGCGGCTGCGCAGGGGCTGTTGCGGGCCATTCCCAAGGTAGACGAGGTTCTGGCCTGGCTGGCCGGCGGTGACCAGGCACCCCTGCTGCTGGTCAAGGGCGAGGTTCGACGGCTGCTGGCTGAGTACCGCGGCCGGATTCTGGCCGGAGAGGCAATGGAGTTGGCTGAATTGGGAAGGGCGCGCCTGCTGCCTCTGCTGCGGGAGAGGATCGCCCGGCGGCTGCAGAACAATTTCCGACCGGTGATCAATGCCACCGGGGTGGTGGTCCATACCAATCTGGGGCGTTCCCTGCTCCCTACCGCCGCCATGGCGCAACTGGCGGCGGTGGGCGACAGTTATTCCAATCTGGAGTTTGATCTGGCCACCGGCAAACGGGGCAGCCGTTACAGCCTGGTGGAAGAGTTGCTCTGCGAACTGACCGGGGCTGAAGCGGCCCTGGTGGTCAACAACAATGCCGCCGCGGTGCTGCTGGTGCTGGAAACCCTGGCGGCCGGACGTGAGGTGATCGTCTCCCGGGGGCAACTGGTGGAGATCGGCGGCTCCTTTCGCATCCCCGACGTGATGGCCCGCAGCGGCGCCCGGCTGGTGGAGGTGGGGGCCACCAACCGCACCCACCCCCGCGATTATGAGCAGGCGATCGGGGAACAGACCGCCCTGTTGCTCAAGGTCCACACCAGCAACTATCGGCAGATCGGGTTCACCTCCGAGGTGGGAGCCGAAGAGCTGGTGGCCCTGGCTGCCCGCCACGGCCTGCCGGTGATGGAGGATCTGGGCAGCGGTTCCCTGCTCGATTTTTCCCGTTTCGGCCTGGTCAAGGAGCCCACGGTGCAGGAGGTTTTGCGGGCCGGGGTTGATGTGGTTACCTTCAGCGGCGACAAGTTGCTGGGGGGGCCCCAGGCCGGGCTGATTCTGGGCAAGCGGGAACTTATTGCCCAAATCAAGAAAAATCCCCTCAACCGGGCCCTGCGGATCGACAAGTTCACCCTGGCCGCCCTGGAAGCGGTGCTGCGCCTCTATTACGACGAGGAGCAGGCTCGGGCTGAAATCCCCACCCTGCGGATGCTGACCACCCCTTTGGCCGAGATTCGGCGTCGGGCCCAGCGCCTGCGTCGTCTGTTGGGCAAGGAGGTGGCCGGGTGCTACCAACTGGAACTGCTGGCCATCGATTCCCGGGTGGGCGGCGGGGCTCTGCCGGAGATGGCCCTGCCCAGTTGCGCGGTGGCCTTGAACCCCCGCGGGTTTTCTCTGGCCCGTCTGGAAAAGGCATTGCGAGCGGCGGCGCCGCCGGTGATCGGCCGGATCGAAAACGAGCGTTTTCTCCTCGACCTGCGAACCGTGGCCGACCACGAACTCTCCAGTCTGGCCGCCACCCTGCGGGATGTTTTACTGAAGGAAGATTCTCGATGAGCCTGCCCCTTTTTGCCCCCGGCCATGACCGGGGGGTTGATCCGGTCACCGGGCTGCCCGATGCCGTTGCCCTGGCCGATTTTCTTGCCGCCCCGCCCTCCGATTCGGCCGGGACCGCAGAGGGTCGCCCGCCGGGGTCCGATTTTCTGCTGCTGCTCGAACTCTATCCCCAGGCCCGTGACGCCAAAAGGGGCCTGGCCGCCATTCAGCGCTCCGGAGCCTATCTCCACTCGTTGTTCGGAGCCTCCACTCCGCTCTACTCTCTGGGGCTGGGGCTGTTTGCCCTGGTCTGGTCCGGGGTTGCTCCGGCCGAAGCCCGCCGGATGACCGATACGCTGCTGCGCCGTTTGCGGCGGGAGGAGTTTGTTCGGGCCCATATCGGTCTGGCCCGCCTGCGCCATAACGGCAAGAATGAGGTCGGGGTGGTCGATAAGGCCTGGCAGGCCTTGGCGGTGGCGCGTAAACGCGGTCCCTTCGGGCTTTGCGTGGCTGGCAGTGAACGGATTTTTCCGCCGCCGGGACCGGCCGAAAGGGCCCGGTTGAGCCGGCTCT
The DNA here is from genome assembly GCA_047921155.1 of Desulfurivibrio sp. Lineage (GTDB taxonomy): Bacteria > Desulfobacterota > Desulfobulbia > Desulfobulbales > Desulfurivibrionaceae > Desulfurivibrio. Next base: position 9,817 of record JBLRWU010000054.1, on the reverse strand, counting down.
GGCGGGGCCGGGACCGTTTTGCCCTGCTCGATATCCATCAGGATCAACCGGCGGTGAGCAACTATTTCGTCAAGCGGGTGCGCAGCGCTCTGGCGCCGGATACCCCCGCGCTCTTTCTGAATCAGCGCGAGATCATGGTCTATCTGGATGGCGCCGATGAGGCGGCGGCCCGGGCCTGGCTGGGGGATTTCCGAGACCGGATGCGGGAGAGCGGCGGGGTTACTTTTTCGGTGGGGATCGCCCTTTACCCCTGTCCCGGGTTTCGCAAATCGCAATTGCCGGTGAACAGCCGCAAGGCCCGGCTCCACGCCGAACTGCTGGGGCCGGATTCGGTGGCGGTGTTCAATGGGATCACCCTCAATGTCAGCGGTGATGCCTACTATAACGAAGGTGATATTCGCAAGGCGGTGGCGGAATACCGCCAGGGGCTCAGTCTGGATCCGGCCAACGTCAACCTGCTCAACAGTCTGGGGGTGGCTCTGGTTCAGCTCAAGCAGCCCCGTTCGGCCCTGGCCTGTTTTGAGAAGGTCCTGGCGGCCGAGCCCGATAATTTCATGGCCTGGTGCAATCTGGGCTTTGTGCATCTCTCCGCCGATCGGGATCAGGCAGCCATCGCCTGCTTTGAACGGGCCCTGGCGGTCAACGGTGGTCCTTTCGACCTGCTGCTCCAGCTTGGCAAGCTTTACTGCCGTCATCGGCGCTACACCGAGGCTGCGGAGTTGCTGCAGCTTTGTGTCGGTGATCCGCAGATCGAAGAGCGACAGGAGGGTGACCTGGCGGCGGCCCTGCGGCTACTGAGCCAGGCTCTTGCGGCCCTGGATCAGAAGCGTCCGGCCATGGAGGCGGCCCAGAAAGCGCTCCACCTCAACCCCCGTGACCCTGAGGCCCTCAGCCTGTTGGGTGAATTGTATCTCTTGAACGGGGAGGGGGAAGATATTGCCCTCTCCCTCTGTCGCCAGGCGGTGGAGCTGGATGGAGAGCGGGGCGATTACTGGCGCCGCCTGGGCTGGGTCCAGTGGCGGCGGGGTGAAATCGTCGCGGCGGAAGAGTCCCTGGCCCGGGCCCTGAGCCTTTGCCGTCGCGACAGCCTGGCCGCCCGCTGGTTGGCCGAGATCTACCGGCAGCAGGGACGGCAACGCCAGGCGGAACGGATCTCCGCCCGGGCCAACAGGATGCGCTGAACTTGCAGTTGCATCCCCCGACTTACTAACCCGAAACCCCGAGGGTACCATGATGAAAATAACCAAGGCTGGATTGGTGGATGAGCGGCAGCAGTATTCCCTGGATAATTTCAAGGTTGGCGATTCCTGGCGACTTTTCAGGATCATGGGAGAGTTTGTCGACGGTTTCGACACCCTGGGCAGTATCGGTCGGCCGGCGGTGTCGATCTTCGGTTCGGCCCGGACCCCCATGGACGACAAATATTTCGAATTGGCCGACAAGATTGCCTACGACCTGGCCATGGCCGGTTACGCCATCATCACCGGGGGCGGCCCCGGCATCATGGGGGCGGCCAACCGGGGAGCGGCCAAGGCCGAAGGGATCTCCATCGGCTTGAATATTAACCTCCCCTTTGAGCAGGACCCCAACGGCTTTGCCAACGTGCCGCTGAATTTCAAATATTTTTTCGTGCGCAAGGTGATGTTCATCAAATACTCCATGGCCTTTATCGGCATGCCCGGCGGTTTTGGCACCCTGGATGAACTTTTTGAATCCCTCACCCTGATGCAGACCCGACGGATCAAAGCCTTTCCGGTGATCCTGGTCGGCTCGGAGTTTTGGGGCGGCCTGGTTGACTGGATGAAGGAGAAGATGCTTGCCACCGGCAAGATCGATGTCGACGACCTGCTCTACTTTCAGGTTATGGACGATCCCGATGAGGTGGTGCGCTATATTAAGCGCACCGTGGTTTTATAGGGCGGTCAACGAAAAAGGGTCAGGATCGATTGCATAGAGGTGGGCCGGTCGTTGATCATCAGCTCTCCCTGCCGGTAGCTGATCCGCAGCGACAGCTCATCGTCGTGGGCCCGGTCCGCCGAATCGTCGGCCCCGTCCGGTTCCCAGTCGGCCCCCCGCTGGTTGGGGATCAGGGCCAGCAGCACGGCGGGGAAGGTGGCCTCCAATTCGAAATCAAGACCGGAGAGCAGCATCACCGGATGGAAGAGGCGGGCCTGGTCCCGGCCCTGATAAGCCAGGGTGAGGCGACCGGTCGCCTCACCCTCCGGGGTACCGATGGTTACGCCGTTGATCTCCAGGGCCGGGGAGTTGCGCATCAGCCGGGGCAGGGCCTCCACCAGCACCTGGGCGGCCGCGGGGGAGATCTCCCGGGGCCTTTCCTCCCGCGCCACCTGGGTCAGCCATGGCATCAGGCCGAGCAGTTTGGTCAGGGCCTGGCGGTCCAGGTTGCGCCAGGCCAGTTCTGCCGCAACCGGCCCATACTCGACCTCCCCGGCCCTCAGGTTGCCCATGGCCAGACGCTGGCCGGTGGTGACGGTCTCGCCGTTTGCCCCATCCCCCTCCAGGCGATAATGGAAAACCGTGCTCAAGGCGTCGATTCCCAGCTGGTATTGCCCCAAGTGGAGGTCGAGATCGCGCAGGGCCAGCTCACCTCGCATGCTGCGCAGATCCGCCGGGTAGAGCAGGTGGCCGCGCAGTTCCCGCAGGACCAGGGGCGGGTTTGGGGCGGCCAGGCGCAGGAAGGTTTCGGCCCGCCCGCCCAAAGTGATGGTGGTGTCGGCGCTGAAGGTCGTCCCCCCCGGTTGGAGGTCGTTGCCGGGGGTGCGGGAGCTGATCGTCGCCAGCAGGGGGGCGGGGGCCGGGATTGTCCAGCCGGAGGGGCCACCCGCGGGGAACGGGCCGTGCCAGATGCGATGCTCGGTCTCCAGTTGCAGGGGGGGGCGGCCGTATTTTTGCCCGCCGGAATTTAAGCTGAGTACGGTTACCGCCGTGGAGGAGAAGATGCCCCGGCGGTACTCCACCACCTGCAGGCGGACGGAACTTTTCCCGTTCATTTCGCTGATTGTCCGGTGAAAATGTTGCTCGATCCTGTTTCCTGTCCCGTAAGAGGTCCCGACCGCCAACAGGATCAGCAGGGCCAGAAACGCCGGCAGCAGGTGGATAAGTTTTCTGGTCAAGGTGGGCATGGCGGCTTCAGGTTAACTCCGCGATTATTGCCTGCAGGCCAGGTTTCTGGCGCTCAATGGACTCGACCAGCCGGAACTGGTTCAGAGCGCGGCGCAGGTTGTGCCGGGGGTCTTCGACCTTAAAATAACGGTTCCCCGCCAGGTAGTCGCTGAAAAAACGCAGCCCGAGCTCAAAGGCGATCAGATGAACCGCCTGGTAGAAGCAGGCGAGGTCGTCGGCGGTCAGCAGGGGGCGCATCTCTTCCAGATAGCCGGCCAGCAGGGCCCGGGCCAGCTCGAGGTCGAAGAGGACCTCTTCCGGGGAACTGCTCTCCTCCCCGGCCCGGTTACAGCAGGAACGTAAACAGTCGCCGATATCGTAATGGATCAGCCCCGGCTTGACGGTGTCGAGGTCGACCAGGGCCAGGGCCCGGTCGCTCTCCCGGTCGAAGAGAATATTGTCGAGTTTGGGATCGCCGTGGATCACCCGTTCCACCAAAATGCCGCGAGCCCGAGCCTGCTCCAGCCCCGCCGCTTCCCCCTGGCGCCGGGTAATGAACGCGCGGCAGAACTGCTGCTCCGCCTGATCGTTGCCGGGGCCCGGGCCGGCGGCCAGTTCGTGTAACCGTTCACCAGGGGCACTAACCTGCTGATTTAACGGGCTGTAACCGTTCAGCAGTTCGTGGTAACGGGCCAGAACCCGGGGCAGGACATGCAGGGTGGGCAGCGGGTCATGGAGGCGGGCGGGGGGCAGATCGTAAAGCAGGCGGTGAAAACGGCCCAGCACCCCTCCGGCCTCGAAGGCCTGGTTCGGGTGGGTGATCCCGGTCAGGGTCCGACCGTTTTCGATAAACTCCAAGGCCCGCCAGCAGACTCCCTGGGGGTCATAATGGCAATCATGCTGTTGCCGGGTGGGCAGCAACTTGATGGCTTGGCGGCGCATGGCGATGCGGGCCTGGTCGTCCTTCCGGCGCAGGTGATCGCCCACCAGACGCAGGTTGTGGAGCAGCAACTCCGGTTGGGAAAAAACGTCGGGGTTAAGACGCTGGAGCAGGAAGGCCCCGCCGGTGCGGCAGCGGACCAGGTAGCTGTCATTGATCAGTCCCCGGCCATGGGGATTAAGGGAAAGAATATCATCGGCCGCCGCAAAATGGGCGGCGATGGTGATGGGATCCGGCTGTCGAGATGGTGTATCGTGGTTCACGGTCAGCTCTGCTTACCTGGTACCAATATTAATGTCAAGACCGGCCTTGCCGCCGAAAATTAATCAAGAAATCGGAACGAAAGGCCGATGGCACCGGCAGGGACTGTCCAGCATGGGCTGGTGGTCGAGATATGGTGGGTTTCTTCCCGACCTGGAGGTAATGAACGGTGTTTCACTGGATAATAGATGGGGAAAAACGCTGGCTTTGTCGGGAGTGTACCCGGATAAACACCCACGTTTTTCTGCGTGCCGAAGCAAGGCTGTTGGCTGAAGCCAAGGATTGCGACAAGATCTGCTACTGCTGCGGAGGTCGAGGGCAGGAGCCACCGTCAAGCCGGGAGAGGCTTGCGGCGCTTGGGCTCCGTGGCCGGGAGTGGCATCATCGCCTGGCGGGTCGCTATTTTGCCTCGCTGAACGCCATTCTCCTGTTGCTGGTCGGAATCTTCTCCGGGGGTCGCCGGCGGCGGCTAATGCGTCGGGCCAAATAGGGTGGCCCTCCCCGGTCAGGGTTGGGGAAGAAAGGTTGCGATCAGGTGCCGGCCCTGGTCCCGCCAGCTCACCGAACGGGCGAAGGTCTTGATGATGAAAATTCCCCGGCCGGCCTCAAGGAACATCTGTTCGTCCCGGGTGGGATCGGGCAGATCCAGGAAGTTGAAGCCGGCGCCGGCGTCGATCACCTCGAAGGTAAAATTTTTAGCGAAACGCCAGCGGAAAACTATGGGCAGATCGGGGCGGCGCCGGTTGCCGTGCTTCCAGGCATTGATGATCGCCTCGGTCAGGGCCATGCGGATTTTGATCTCCTTGGGGCCATATTTTTCGCCCAGCTCCCGTCCCACCAGTTGCCAGCATTGTTCCACAAGCTCATCGATATCGCTGAACTGACGGGGAAAGAGTGTGCGCTCGCCGGAGATCATTTTACCCCCTCGTAGCCGATGGCCAGCATGACGACATCGTCGGGAAACCGAATCTGATTTGAGTGCGCCAGCATCTTTTCCAGCAGCAGGTCAAGGGCGGCTTCGTCCCGGGGGAAGCCGTCCCGGTTCACCAGCTCGACCAGCCCCTGATTGCCCAGCATCCCGTCAGCCCGGCTGTCGATCTCAATCGCCCCGTCGGTGTACAGCAGCAGGCCGTCCCCCGGTTCCAGGGGCAAAAAGTTGACCTCGTAAACGTGGTCGGAGATCAGGCCCAGGGGCAGGCTGGAGAGCTTGATCCGCCGGGCCTGTCCCCGACGATGCAGAATAAAGGAGGGGCTGCCGGCCGCGCAGAGGGCCACCGCTTCGGCCTGGAGATCGATCAATCCGAAGAGCCCGGTGGCGAACGATTCGCCGTCACGGACCAGGGAGCAGAGGTCGCGGTTGATGGCGCTGACGAAGGTGGCCGGCTTGTCGATGAAGCGGCGGTTGTTCTCCCACAGGGAGTGGAGGTGCATGGTGTAGAGCCCGGCGGCGGTGCCGTGGCCCATTACATCGGCGATACAGAAGGCGTAGCGTTTGTGGTCCAGCTTCTCCACCGTGTAATAATCGCCGCCCAGAACCCCGTGGGGCAGATATTTGACCGCGAAACTCAGCGCGGGATTATCGTCCGGAGGCAGTCGCATGGTAAGCCCCTGGATGGTTTGAGCCCGTTCCAGGTCGCGGATCTCGGCCGAACAGTCACGGAAAATCTCCACCCCGCCGATCACCTGGCCCGCTCCGTTGTAGATCGGTGAAACATTGACCTGGACCGGCACCCGCTGATTATCCCGGGTGAGCAGGAAAAGCAGGCTGGGGGACGCCGAAGAGGCGCCGGTAACCATGGCCCGGTGCAGCGGGCAGTGTTCCTTGCCGCAGAGCGAGTGGCCATCCTTGTCGGTGTGACGGAGGAGATTGTCATAGCAGCTCCGGCCCAGCACCTCTGCGGCCCGCCAGCCGGTGATCCGTTCGGCGGCCCGGTTCCAGTAAACGATCTTGCGCTGCCGGTCGGTGACGTAAACCCCGTCGTTGATCGCCTGCAGGATCTGGACGGCGGAGTAGGGTACCTCTGTGTACCCATGGCCGTCAGTCGTTACCGGCCTTATGGTTTCCGGGGAGATCAGCTCTTCCATGGCCTGGTTTAATCGTTTTTTATCGGATCGGGGCGGCTGGGCGCTTCCTCGTCGCTGAAACCTACGGCCGGCCGCCCGATATGGTAGCCCTGGCCGAAATCGATGCCCAATTCACGGCAGACCGTAATAATTCTTTCATCCTCGACAAACTCGGCCACGGTCTTGACCTGCAACTCCTTGGCCAGGGTGACGATACTCTTGGTGTAAGCCATGAAGTCCCGGTCCTCGAGGATATTGCGGATAAAATCACCCTCGATCTTCAGATAATCGATGGGGAACAGTTTCAGGTATTTAAAGGATGAGTAGCCCGAGCCGAAGTCATCGACCGCGAAACGGTATCCTTCGCTCTTCATCCGGACCACAAATTTCTTCAGCATGGCTACGTTGCGCACCGTGTCCCGTTCGGTAACCTCAAAGACCACCCGCTGGGGATCGATTTGGTATTTTTTGCTCAGTTCCTGGATCTTGGGGAAAAACTGCGGAAAGATGAAGGATTTGGGGGTGATGTTGATGAAGAGATCACCCTGGTAGTCCATTTCGGCGGCCCTGCTGAAGGTTTTTTCCATCAGCAGCCGGTCCAGTTTGTGGAGCGCGCCGATCCGACCCGCCGCCTGAATGAAATCGGAGGCGGGGATCATGGTCCCGTCGGTGGCGGGAATTCGCATCAGCACCTCGTGGGCGGTCACCAGGCCACTATTGAGATCGAGGATCGGCTGGAAGTAGGGGATAACACTTTTCCCCTCCAGGGCCTGGTAAACTTGGAAGTTGATCTCACTCTCATGCTTGAAGATCTTGGTGATCTCCGCCTCTTCCGGCTCGGCAATGGCGTTTTTGCCCTCGCCCTTGACCTTGTACATCATGTTGTCGGCCACCAGGAACAGATCCTTGGCGTTTTTGCCGTGTTCGGGGAACATGGCCAGGCCCAGGGAAACCGTGGCCTGTACCCTGGCTCCCTCGGGAGTCAGCACCCCCATGGCGGATATCGATTCAACGATCCTCTCGGCCACGGAGAGGGCCTGTTCCCGGGTGGTTTCCGGCAGCAGAAAGGTGAACTCGTCACCGCCGTAACGGGCCACGAAATCCCCGTCCCGGACCGCCTGGCGCAGGGCTTCGGCCACCTGTTGCAGGAAAAGATCGCCAAACGCATGGCCGTAGTGATCGTTGACGGTTTTAAAGTTATCGAGATCGAGGATCAGCAGGGCGAAGTGATAGTCGTGGCGCTGGGCCCGGCCCACCTCGTAGCCCAGCAGCTCCCAGAACATCCGCTGGTTGTGCAGGTCGGTCAGGGGGTCGCGGGTGGCGTAGTGCTCCAGCTCTTTGGTGTACTTGTAGATCGCCTTGACCGAACCCACCAGGTTGATGAGGGTGGCCAGCACGCTGTCCAGCACAAGATGGTAGACGGAGTCCATCACCATATTGGACTGGACCCCGATGCCGACAATTCCGCCCACCCTGGGAGCGTCAAGAAAGAGTGATTTGGTCCGCAGCTCGATGTCGCGAAGGCTGAGATCCTTGGGCAGGGCGATGGGGGAGCCGCAGTCGTGGTGGACGATTCTCACCGCCGGGGAGTCGCCGGCCAGCTTAAACTGGGTATACAGTTGCCTTTGGACCAGCTTTTCCAGGTCGTTGCGGGTTTCATTGGTAGGGGTTGAGCGCCAGAAGATATCCAGTTCATATTCGTTTTCCCCCTCCTTGAAAAATGCCAGCAGGGCATAGGTGTCCAGGATTTCGTTGATGTCTACCAGTAGTTCCTTGACGAACAACTGCCAGTCCTGGACCACGCTGGAGGTGATGATGAACTTGTTGAGGAGTTTGATCTCAAACTCCAGGATCTCCTTGTCCACCGCCACTTCGTGCAATCTTTCCCCGAGCTCGCCCACGGTCTGAAAGGCCTCGTTCAGTTCGGAAAAACCAAGGGTGCTCTGGCTCAGCCGGGAGATGGTCGGCAGATCCTTAATGGTCCGGATCTCCGCGGTCTTTTCCCTGAACTCATTGATCGCCGCGCTGACCCGGTTGATCACCAGGGTGGTGACCGCCACCACCAAAAAGATGGTCAGGCCGCCGTAAAGGAGGAAGAGCCAGCGGTATTCCCCGCGCATCCGGTTTGTTATCCCCCGGAGATCCTGCTTGACCTCCACGATTCCCAGCACCGAGCCCAACTCGGCGTTGCCATGGCAGGAGAGGCAGGCGGGATCATCCACGGCCAGAGTGTAGAGGTGTCTGGTCCAGGAGTGGTTTTCCAGGGTAACCATCCGGCCGTAGCCGGGCGCCAGGGCGTGTACCGTCTCGCTGAACGGGAACCGTTGTTCGATTTTGCCGTACAACTCGTTGACCAGGGGGCTGCGATAAACCTCGATCAGGTAGGGGGAGTTGCTGTGGGCGGCCTTGATTTCAGCGATCACTCCGGCCAACTCCTCCCGGCTGGGGCCGTGGGGCATCAGGGCGTTGATCGTGGTATAGGTCTGACCGGCGATGGCGGCCGCGACCTCCTGGGCCTGGCGGATGATCAACCGATCGTAGAGGACGGTGGCGGTGGCGAGAACCAGGACGAATACCACCAGGGTGGCCCCCAGCAGCCGCGAGAAAAGGTATTTGCGTAAAGAATCGTCGAGCAGATTCAGGTCGTTCAGGCGGTTCGGTTGCAAGGAGCTGAGCAGTGACTTGAGTGACATGGGCGGGGCTCCAGGGTGTCGTGGGCACGGGTGCTGATTAAAATTGCCGGCTGATAGCGCCGCATAATCCCGCACACTGTTACCCTCAAGTCGTTTAAGGTCAAGAAGTATCTCCAAAAAATAAAAGAGGCGGGATGCCGCCCGGGATGGTTCGAAAAACTTGAAATATATGCGGCGGCCGGGTAGGAATCCAGGCAGGCCCGGCGCCCTCCCACGCCGGATAAAGAGTTAAGTTTGCCGACGGAGCCCGACTGCGATGCATGAGATGTCCGTTGCCCTGAGCATTGTCGAGTTGGCCGAGCGTGAGGCCGCCAGGGCCGGCGCCCGGCGGATCAGCCGCATCGAGGTGGAGGTCGGAACTTTAGCCGGAGTGATTCCCGAGGCCCTGCAATTCTCTTTTATGGCGGCCTGCCGGGAGAGCATGGCCGCCGGGGCAGAGCTGGTGATAATCGAGGTGGCGGGCCGGGGCGAGTGCGCCAGTTGCCGCCGGGAAGCGGCCATGGGCGAACTGGTGGCCCTGTGTGCCGCCTGCGGCGGGATTATGCGACCAAGTAGCGGTCAGGAATTGCGGTTGGCGGCGATCGAGGTTGATGACTGAAAATGACAGTTACAGGGAGAAACGACGATGTGTGACGATTGTGGCTGCGATCATGGTCCCGATGGGGTGACCGTCACCGGACTAGGCGGTAAGTCCGGCAAGGTAACGGGTCACGGGGGCCACAAGGTAAGCGACCAC
>JBLRWU010000053.1:0-12753 GCA_047921155.1 Desulfurivibrio sp. | reverse complement strand
CAGAAGGAGCAGCGCTGGTTGCAGCGCCGGGTCAGGAAAACGGTCAGGTGAATGGGGCGCCGTTTCCAGAAAATAGCGCCCAGATGGCGGAAGGGTGAATAGCGGGAGAGGCCACTCATCTTGAGCCCTTGAGGTAATATTGCAAAACTCCGGTCAGGCCGCCCAGACCCACCGGCAGGGGGTAAAGCAGGGTGTAGTAGGCCCCGGCGGCCAGGGCGAAACTCCAGCCTCCGGCCCGGTGGAATGAGGCCAGCAGCCGGCGCTGGACCCAAAGGTTGCCGGCCAGGACCACCGCCAGGCCCGTCGGCAGCCAGACGAGCAGCAGCAGCAGGCCGAGGGTAAAGGTGATCACATTGATTTTCAACTCGTGGGAGGCGGTCCCGGAATCGTTGAGCAGATCGCGGCAGCCCAGCGAGTAGATGGTCCAGTAGCGGGATTTGCGCCAGGCATTACTTAAGGAGCGGCGCAGATCGTAGTTGAAGAGATGGCGGACCAGGATGGTCGGGTCCATCCGCAGCTTGTAACCCGAGCGGCGCAGGCGGTGGCTGAACTCCACATCCTCGATAATCGGCAGAAATTTTTCCGGGAAACCGCCGGCGTCCTGCAGGGTGGCGGCATATATCACCATGGCGTGGGTGGCGATATAGTCGGGCGCATCCAGCCGCTTGGTTTCAAAGTGGTTGATAAATGCCGACTGGAAGCGGCCGAAAAATCCCCGGTCGTAGGGCTGGAGGGTGTAGGTACCGCCAACGATCCATTCCGGCCCGGATCGCCGGGCAGCGGCGGCGGCCATCGCCACGGTGTCCGGCAACACGATGCAGTCGGCATCGATAAACAGGATCACCTCACCGCTGGCCGCCGCCGCCCCGGCATTGCGGGCCGCCGAAGCCCCGCGCTGCTCGGGCAGTTCCACCAGCCGGCAGGGATAACGACCGATAATCGCCCGTGAATCATCCCGGGAACCGTCATCGGCCACCACCACCTCAAAGGCAACGCCACCCGCCGAGGCTAGAACGGCCTCCAGGCATAGCGCAATGGTTGCCGCCCCATTATGGTTGGGAATCACCACCGAAATAAAAGGAGCAGCGTCCAAAGTTTCACACCAATAGGATGATGACCAGGTAAACCGGTAAAAAGAACGGGGAGCCAAGGCGGCGCGAAAAAAAACGCCCAACCCCGCTCCCCGTTAAAACTTCATAGAATCAAACAATAAACGTTCAGCAGCGCCGCAAGAGGCGGGGTGCTGCCGGACGTCCATTACCACCAGCAGACGGCCTTGTCTGCTTCAAATACCATATCCACCAGCTTGTCGTAATCGACCTCGCCGCCGTAGAGCTTGAATTCGGTGGCTTCCCGGCCTTCCGAAACGATGGCGGCCAGCTTCTGGGTGTCGCTGTCCGGTTCGGAACGATATACATTCAGTATCTTCATGGGTTCAGACTCCTGTGCTATTGAAAAAATCAGGGCAAATTACTTGGTTCCGTAGGGGACGATGACATCCATCTCCCGCAGCTTCTGGCCCAGTTCCTCCAGGGTGATGGGAGCAAGGCCGTTGGTCTCGCAATTCTCCGGCACGGTGGAATAGACCTCGCCTTCCATATCGCGGATCCAATCAAGATTTTCCAGGTTGTGTTCGTCCAGTTTTTCCATCTTGCCCAGAACCGCTCCGAAGGCGTAGTTGTTTTCCACCGCCAGGCCCAGGGCCGAACGCATACCGTCAACAATATAGTCCGGGTTTTTGTACAAGAAACAAACTTTATGCGACATGTTATTCTCCCCTCCTATAAGGTCAAGTAGCGTTCGTAGCTTTCAATGATAGCGCCGTGCTGAGCCTGGGTGGCCATCTTGTCCGGGGTCAGGCCGGCGGGTACGTCGCTGACCTCATAACCCATCTTCTTGTAGCTGTCGGCGCAGATCGAAACATCATCGGCCATCTCCACCAGCTGCGGGAAGGCGGGATCCTTGGCCAGCTTGGTGCCTTTCCAGGTGAAGAAAACTTTCACCTTGGCGCCCTTGGCCTTGGCGGCCTTGGTCACTCCCAACACATGCTGCATGCTGTCGGGATTGGTTACGAAAATACCTAAACTTTTTGCCATCTTGGTCCTCCGTCAGAAAAAAATGTCCGATAAGTTAAATCGTTAATCAACCCTTCTTCAGGTAAACCCGGAAAAAGCCGTCGTCATCCTTGATGCCGAGGAACTCATGGCCTTCGCGCTCGCACCAGCCGGGCATATCGTTCTTGGAACCGGGATCGGTGCCGAGAATCTCCAGGATCTGGCCGGAGCTGATCTGGTTGACGGCTTTTTTGGTCTTCAGCAGGGGCATGGGGCAGCTCAGTCCCTTGGCGTCCAGGGTCAGGTCGGGAGTAATGCTGTTCAGGTCCATGGTCGTTCTCCTTTTGGTTTGAGGTGTGGATGTACGAAATCAGTGGTTACCGTAGTGAAAAAAACAGAGGGCATGAAATGTTCCCCTGATTTTACGGAGTCTGTAACCTATAACGGACCGGTAAAGAATATGTCAACAAAAAAAGCCCGAAAAATTAGCTCCATCAATAAGATATGATTGTGGCCGGTCGTGGCCGGGCCCGGCTGCAAGCCGGTTATGGCCTGGCCTGATCGGGTAGGGGTGGACGGCGGGGTGGATACTCTTGAGCTGTTCCTGCCTGTTACAGTGTGCTACCTGCCCGGGAGTGAACGTCATTGCAAAAAGCGGGAGCGGGATTCGGCCCGATCCATTATATTATCCTGCCGCAATCATTACGAACCATCCGTCGGTCAATAAGTGTTAACGGGAAAAATATGCAAGCTTTGGGTATATGCCTGGGTGCTTCCACCATCTCCATGGTGGGGATGGCGCGAGGGGAAGCCGGGGAAGAGCGGGTTGTGCTGCGTCGCAGCCGGGCCCACGAAGGCAATCCCCGCCGGGTACTGCGGGAGATGCTGGCAGAGATTGATAACCTGGAGGTTTTACGGGTAGCGGCCACCGGGCGCAAATTCCGCCGCCACCTGACCCTCTCCACCATCTCCGAACCGGAGGCGGTGGAGCTGGCCTGCCGGCTGCTGTTGCCCGCCGGCCACCCTTACCGGACGGTGGTTTCGGCCGGGGGCGAATCCTTCATGGTTTACCAGCTCGACGAGGATGGTCGGATTCAGCATATCCACAGCGGCAACAAGTGCGCCTCCGGCACCGGCGAGTTTCTCCTGCAGCAGTTGGGGCGGATGTCGTTGTCCCTTGCCGAGGTGGAGCAGATGAGCCTGCCCGAGAAGCGTTACCAGGTTTCCGGCCGCTGCTCGGTTTTCTGCAAGAGTGACTGTACCCACGCCCTGAACAAGGGGATCCCCAAGGACCAGGTGGTGGCGGGACTCTCCCGGATGATGGCCGGCAAGATCCTCGAACTGCTCAAGAAGATGCCCGGCCGGGAGGTGTTGCTGATCGGGGGTTGTGCCGCCAATCAGGCCATGGTCCACTACCTGCGCGAGGAGATCGCCGACCTTTTGATCCTGGACGAGGCTCCGGTGATGGAGGCCCTGGGGGCCGCCCGCTGGGCCCTGGATCATGAAACCCGGCCGGTGCGTGATCTGGATGGGGTTTTTGGCGCCCAGCGGCTCAATCTCTCCTATCTTAAGCCGTTGGCCGAGTTCCGGGATCAGGTGGATTTCAAGGAGCATCCCCGGGGCCGGGCCGAGCCGGGGGATCTTTGTATCCTGGGTCTCGATGTCGGTTCCACCACCACCAAGGGGGTGATCATGCGGCGGCGGGACAAGGCGATTGTGGCTGCCGATTATCTGCGGACCAACGGTGATCCGGTGGGGGCCTCCCGCCGGGTTTACGCCTCCCTGGCCGAGCAGTTGGGGCCGGAGCTGAGTGGCGGGATCGTAATCGAAGGCCTGGGGGTCACCGGCTCCGGCCGGCAGATCGCCGGTCTGCATGCCCTGAGCGCCGGGGTGATCAACGAGATCATCGCCCACGCCACCGCCGCCGTCCATTTCGATCCGGAGGTGGACACCATCTTCGAGATCGGCGGCCAGGACGCCAAATATACCTACATCACCAACGGAGTGCCCTCGGATTATGCCATGAACGAGGCGTGCAGCGCCGGCACCGGCTCCTTTCTGGAGGAGGCGGCCAAGGAGAGTCTGGGGATCGGGGTGACCGAGATCGGAGACACCGCCTACCAGGCCGAGAATCCGCCCAACTTCAATGACCAGTGCGCCGCCTTTATCGGTTCCGATATCAAGGGGGCGGCCCAGGAGGGGGTACCCCTGCCCGATATCGTGGCCGGGCTGGTCTATTCGATCTGTATGAACTACGCCAACCGGGTCAAGGGTAACCGGCCGGTGGGCCGCAAGGTTTTTATCCAGGGCGGGGTTTGCTACAATCAGGCGATCCCGGCCGCCATGGCCGCCCTCACCGGCAAGAAGATGGTGGTGCCGCCCGACCCCGGCCTGATGGGAGCCTTCGGGGTGGCCCTGGAGGTGGAGCGCCGTCTGGAACAGGGATTGCTCCAATCCGGCAGTTTTGAGCTGGCCGAGTTGATGAACCGGGAGGTCGCCTACGGCCAACCCTTCAAGTGCGGCGGCGGCAAGGATTGTGACCGGGGTTGCGAGATCTCTCGGGTGGTGATCGACGGCAAGAGTTACCCCTTCGGCGGGATCTGCAACCGCTACGACAACATTTTGTATAAGCGCCGGGTCGACCCCGGCGGCCTGGATCTGGTGGTGCAGCGGGAACGGCGGGTCTTCCGTGACCTGGCTCCGGCCGATCCGGCAGATCCGCGCCCCACGGTGGGGATGAACCGCTCCTTTCTGGTCAATAGCTTCTTTCCCCTTTTCAATCGTTTTTTCAGCGAGCTGGGTTACCGGGTGGTGCTGCCGGACCGGGTTGATCCCGCCGGAGTCGATCAGCGTAACGCCCCCTTCTGTTTTCCGGTGGAGCTGGCCCACGGCTTCATGGCCGATCTGCTGGCCAAAAAGCCCGATCTCCTCTTTCTCCCCCATATCCGGGCGATCAAGGTGGCGGATGATGCCACCGTCTCCTGTACCTGCCCCTTTGTTCAGGGAGAGCCCTACTACCTGCGCGGCACCTTCAGCGAGAGCGAGGGGCGGCCGATTCTGAGCCCGGTTTTCGATTTCAGCCGCGGTTTTGCCGCCGCCCGTAAAGCCTTTCTTGAGCTGGCGGCGGCGATGGGGATCAAGGACCGCCGGCGGGTGGAGGCCGCCCTGCGGGCCGCAGTGGCTGAACAGGAGGCGTTCCGGACCGACCTCAAGGCGATGGGGCGGCATGCCCTGGCCGAACTGGAGCGGGACCCGACCCAGACCGGGGTGGTGCTTTTCGGGCGGCCCTACAACAGCTGGGTGCAGGTGGCCAACAAGGGGATTCCGGCCAAGTTTGCCTCCCGGGGGATCCGGATCATCCCCCAGGACATGCTGCCCTACGAGGATGAGGCGCTCAATGTCGACATGAATATGTACTGGGCCATGGGCCGGATGATCATGAAGGCGGCGCGCTTCGTTAAGAGGCATCCCCAGCTTTACGGCACCTATATCACCAACTTCTCCTGCGGCCCCGATTCCTTTCTGGTTACCTATTTCCGGGATATGATGGAGGAGAAACCCTCCCTGACCCTGGAGCTGGACAGTCATACCGCCGATGCCGGGCTGGAAACCAGAATCGAGGCATTTCTCGATATTGTTCGCTATTATCGCCAGTTACAGGGGGCGCAGCCGCCCCCGGAACGACTGGAGCGCCCCGCCGATTTCGTGGCGGCGGTCACCGAAGTTCGGGGCGGTAAACTGGGGATTCGCCGGGCCGACGGCTCCTGGGTGGCGATGACCGACCCCCGGGTGAAGTTGATGCTGCCGGCCATGGGCCGATTTGGTACCACTCTGCTGGCGCGGGCCTTTGCCCGCAAGGGAATCCGGGCCGAAGCCCTGCCGCCGGCCGATGAAGAGGCCCTGAAAGTGGGCCGGGGCAACTCCTCCTGTAAGGAGTGCCTGCCCCTGCAAACCACCGTCGGCACCATGCTGCAGTACTTCACCAGGCAGCGGCCGGAGGGAGAGATAACTGCTTATTTCATGGCCACCACCGAGGGACCCTGCCGTTTCGGTCAGTACCACGTTTTTGCCGGACGGACCATCGCCCGCCACCGGATCCCCGACGCGGCGGTGCTGTCGCTGACCTCCACAAACAGCTATGGCGGGCTGGGCAACGGTTTCACCCTGGCGGCCTGGCGGGCCATCGTGATCGGCGATCTGCTCAACGAAATCTGGTCCACCATCCTGGCCGGAGCAGTGGACAAAGAGGAGGGCCTGGCGATTCTGGACCGGGAATACCGGGCGCTGACCGAGGTTATCGATCAGGGCTGGCCGGCCATCGTCCGCCAGTTAAAGGCCTCGGCGGCGGCCTTGGGCCAAATTCCTCTGCGCGCTCCCTATGCCGAGATTCCCAAACTTTCCCTGGTGGGTGAGATCTATGTGCGCCACGACCCCATCTCCCTGCAACGCCTGATCGAAAGGATGGCCGAGCAGGGCTTTATCGTCCGCACCTCCCAGACCTCGGAGTGGATCAAGTACACCGACTGGATGGTGCGCCACCGGATCGAGGGGCGCCCGGATCTCCCCTGGTGGAGCCGCTACTGGGTGAAACGCTACTTTGATGCCAAGGTGCGCAAGCTCCTGGCGCCAAGCGGTCTTTTCCACTATGAGGAGAAGGTGGAGGTGGAACCGTTGATTGCCGCCGGGCGTCGCTTTATCTCTCCCCATCTTGCCGGCGAGGCGATCCTGACGGTGGGGGCGGCTCTGCACGAGATTCTGCACCCCTCCTGCGGGGTGATCTCCATCGGTCCCTTTGGCTGTATGCCCACCCGCCTGGCCGAGTCGATCTTGAACGAAAAATTCACCACCGGGGAAAAACGGGCCTTGCTGGCGGCGGAGGGGAGCAACCACTTCCCGTCCCTGCTGGAGCGGGAGCGCAAGTTCCCCTTTCTGGCCCTGGAGACCGACGGCAACCTCTTCCCCCAGATCATCGAGGCCCGCCTGGAGGCCTTTACCCTCCAGGCTCGGCGTATCCATGAGGAGATGGTCAAGGTCCATTAGCCAATAAAAACGGCCGTGACGGAAGCTCATTCCGTCACGGCCGCGCGCCCCGATATTTGGGCCAGGACGTTTACTTGGCGGGTGGGCACTCCAGCCCCACCTGTTCGGTAACCAGGTGGATCGGAATGATCTGGTTCGGGTTGCCCAGTTCGTAGCGCAACTCGACGGTTACGTCGGCGCAGCGCGCCTTCTCCGGTAAGATGAATTCAAAGGTTTCAGCCTTGGTGATAAAGGGCTGGATACTGGTGTCGCGGACGTAGGCTGCCTTCCACTGGGCGCCGTAAACCATGATGTTGGTGCCGAGTTGGGTGGTGGCCTGCGGGTGATAGTGGCGGGACTGGGTTTCAATGATCTTGCCGTCCAAATTTTTTGCGGTCACTTCCAGGACCACTCGATTGTGGGACGGTCAGCCATCGGGAACCCGGTGGCCGGCGGTGGAGTCGATCTTGGTGTTGACCACCACCTTGGGAACCCTGGTGCCTCCCTTTTGCAGCCACTCGTAACCCATGGTCTGGATATCCATGGCCAACGATTTGGCGAGCCGCTCACTCATCATCTCGGTATTGTTCCAGTCGGGCAGCATCCGGTGATCGGCATAGCCATCCTGCTTGGGGTAAAGATGGCACTCCTGGCAGGTGCTGGTGCCTCCGCCCGGGATATAGGCGTGCTGATAGCTGCCGTAGAGGGTGGCGCACTGGACCGGGTTCTCGAACTCCAGGTTGACCCCGACTCCGTGACATTGCCCGCAAAACAGGGGTTCTTTAAGGACCGCGCTCCGCTTGATGCTGGTGAAGACGGGGTCGGGATGGTTGGGCACATCCTTGGAGCCGTAAAGGACATTGGGCTCGGGGGAGCCCTCCTGCAGGCGATGGATGATCGCCTTGTTGTTGTGGCAGGTGATGCAGGTGATCTTGAGTTTGCCCACGGTGGCGCTATCCTTGGCCAGCAGCGCCTTGGCGTACTCCACCGCCACCGAATCCTCGGCATGGGTCAAGGCTTGCGGCAGATGGCACTTGAAACAGGGAAAGGTGGCAATGGTCGCCTTGGATGGATCATCCGGGGACCAGGGGGTTGCGCCCTTCACGGCCAAAGGCGTGTCTTTAAGGCCGCCGTGTACCCCCATCTGGGAGCGGGCGTGGTGCGATATCTCCCATTGGTCGTAGATCTGGGTGTGACAAGCCCGGCAACGGGTAGCATCAAACATCTCTGCCAGCTCGTCGATGGTTTTGGCCTTTTGGACCGCCCCGGCCATGCTTGGCAAGGCAATGGCCAAAGCGGCAAGGCATAAAATCCAGCGTTTCATCTTTTCCTCCTCCTCTCAGGTGAGAACCTCGCATACGATTTTGTCGGCAGTCGTGCCGACGATGGGTAATGGGTATTTTTTGTATGCACCTCCTTTGTCGGCACTGCTGCCGACGCTGGTCAGCCGGCCGGGGCCGGTAAATGAGAGCCGCTTTTTGATCAACGGCCAATATCACAAGGTGTCAGACTATACTGACATGGGCCACAATTTGAAGTGACACTTTGTCGCAGATGGATTGTTTTTTTTAATAAATAAATCTTGTTTTAATCAGCCTAGGTAATGACTCGGCCCTTTGTCAAGGGGAGAGTTTGCAAAAAATTTGCACCATTAAAATGGTATGAAGTGCGTAAGTGTTCTTGTGCTTTTTTGTTTTTGTAATACTTTGTTGTTGATCGTCAAATTTTCGGCGGCCAGCCTTTACATTCACGGAGGAGTTTTGCGTCAAGATCCCGATTCCGCAATTATCCCTGACCGGCAGCCGTTGACCGACAATTTCGGCCGGGTGATCAGCTATGTCCGCCTGGCGGTAACCGACCGCTGCAACCTCAACTGCCGCTATTGCCGCCCCAAGGGCCCCTGCAGCGAGGCCCGGCGGGAGTTGTTGAGCTACGAGGAGCTGGAGCGGCTCACCCGCCTGCTGGTGGGGATGGGGATCTGCAAGGTTCGGATCACCGGCGGTGAGCCCCTGGTCCGTCACGGCATGCTCCCCTTTCTTGGGCGGCTGCGCCAGATCCCCGGCCTGACCCAACTGGCCCTCACCACCAACGCCACCCTGCTGAAAGCAAAACTGCCCGCCCTGCGGGAGTTGCGGCTCTCCGGCTTGAATATCAGCCTGGACACCCTTTCCCCCGCGCGGTTTGCCGAGATCACCGGCCATGATCTCTTTGCCGAGGTTTTCGCGGTGATCGAAAGCACCCTGCAAACCGGGATCCCCCTGAAGCTCAACGCCGTGGTCCAGGAAGGAATCAACACCGACGAGCTGCTCGACCTGGCCCGGCTGGCGGCAAAGTGGCCGGTGGAGGTCCGCTTTATCGAGCCGATGCCCTTTGACGGCGGCAACGGTTTTGTGGCCGGCCCCTGGAATCTGGCCCGGCTGCGCGACTATTTCCGGGCCAATCTGCCGGAGCTGAGCGAGATCACCCCGCCGGGTTCCACCGCCCAGGTTTTCCGCCCGGCCGGTTTTCGCGGCGCCGTCGGCCTGATCGGCGGCTATTCCCGCTGTTTTTGTGCGACCTGCAATAAGATTCGGATCACCCCGCAGGGGGTGCTGAAAACCTGCCTTTATGATGAGGGGGTGCTTGATTTGAAGGAGGTGCTGCGCTCGGGCGTTGGCGATGATGAACTGGCGGGGTTGATCCGGGCCTGTGTCGGCCGGCGCCATGCCAACGGTTTCGATGCCGCCGCCCGCCGCTCGACCGGGTCCCTGGCGGGCAGTTGTGCCTCCATGGCCACCATCGGGGGTTAGGGTGCGGCCCTGCCGGCTGTTGACGCCCGGTTTTGTTTAATCGTTAATTTGAGGATGATGAGATGGGTGAGGTGGAAGCGGTTTGTGTCAGTGCGCGCAAGGGGATTATCAAGCAGGCGGTGGAGGAGGTGGAGCTCAAAGAGAGCTGGGGGATCACCGATGACGCCCATGCCGGCGACTGGCACCGTCAGGTTTCGCTGCTGGCCGGGGAGAGTATCGACCGGGTCAAGGAGAAGCTGCCCAAACTGGCCCACGGAGTTTTTGCGGAAAATATCGTGACCCGCGGGGTGGAGTTGACCAGTCTGAAGATCGGCGATCGCTTGCTGGTCGGCGATCAGGTGGAGCTGGAAGTCACCCAGATCGGCAAGGAGTGCCACAACAGCGGCTGCGCGATCAAGAAGGCCACCGGCGACTGTATTATGCCGCGGGAGGGGATCTTCAGCCGGGTGATCAAAGGGGGCAAGGTCAAGGCCGGGCTGAAAATTGAGGTGCGCCCGGCTGCCCCCACGCCATGACCTTGGCCGATCGGCTGCTGGCCCGGATAAGTCGTCCGGTGGGCCGGTTGCCGGAGTATGTCGCCCCGCGCTGTCTGCGCCGCCGTTTTTTACGCAGCACCTGTGATCTCTGCGCCCGGGAGTGTCCGGTGCAGGCCCTCTATCCCGGCGAGTCGGTGGTGCGTTTGGATTCCGAACGTTGCACCGGTTGCCTGGCCTGTACGGCGGTTTGCCCCAGCGAGGCCCTGGTGGCAAGGGATCCCCGCCAGGCCAGGGTGGCGGAGCGGGTTTTCGCCCGGAGCGGGGAGGGCTCGGCGGTAATCTGCTGTGAAAAGGCGCTGCGGGACGGAACGGAGTTGCTGCTGCCCTGTCTGGGCATTCTTTCCCGGGAGGAGCTGGCGCTTTTCGCCCTGCTGGCCGGATCCGTCACCCTGGTGTTGCATCCGTGCCGGGAGTGCCACTCTCCCCGGGTGCCGGAGCTGCTCCAGCGCCGGGTGGATCAACTGGCGGAACTCTGGGAGCAGGGGAGGGGGGCGCGAGGAGATCAGCCGGCTGCCCCGCCCCGGATTGAACTGCGTTTTACCGCTGCTCCTCCGGCCCCGGCTCAAGCGGATAGCGGCCGCGGGGCCGCCCCATCCTCCGCCCAATCTTCCCCCCGGGACCGTCGTGATTTTTTTCGGGCCTTCAAAACTCTTTCCCTCCAAGCCGCCGCCGAAACCTGGGGCGCCTTCAGGGAGGAACCGGTTCGGCCGGAGGAGCAGTGGGCCTCCAGCAAGTATCTGCCGGCCCGGCTGCTCCTGTTGCGCCAGGCCTGGCAGCGGCTGGAGGCGGAGCCTGAGCGCCGGGCCCTGCTCCTGCCCCTGATATCGATCATTGAAGTCGGCAGCGCATGCACCGGCTGTGAGGCCTGTGTCGGTCTCTGCCCCAGCGGCGCGCTCAGCGGCGACCGTGACGATCCGGATCCGGTTGGCCGCCTGCTCTTCGACTGGTCACGTTGCAGCGGCTGCGGGCTCTGTGGCGAGTTCTGCCCGGCCAGGGCGATCACCCTGCGCCGGGCCGCTGACCTTGCCGAGATCGGCGAAAAACCTCGAGAGATCTTCCGTCCTCCAGCCGGTGACCCCACCGCTGCAAATAACGGCAGCCCCCGCCGTCATTCGTGATCGGGGCCGGCTTCCCAGTCGGTCCCCTTGCCCTGGCGGGGCAGAGGTAATAAGGGGGAGAGATCCCCTTCGGCGCTCTTTGCCAGCAGAGTCGCGAGGCGGGCGCCATATTCCGCGGCGGAGATCTGTGCCCCGCGCAGGCCGCCGCGCAGGTTGATCTCCCCCAGGCAGAAGCGTTCATCGGCCAACAGCATCAGGTCGAGATGGGCGTGGGGGAAGGCGCCGCGGGCCATGACCCGGCGGCAGAAATTTTCCTGTTCGGGGCTGAGCGGCCACGGTTCGGAGGTGCCGCCGCAATGGAGATTGTGGCGAAACCCCACCGGGTTGTGGCGCAGGTAGGCCTCCTGGTAATCGCCGAGGATAATCACCCGCAGGTCCCGGCTCCCCTCCATGAAGGGTTGCAGCACCAAGGGCAAAGCCAGGGCTCCGATGGTGGCCTGGTTAAGCACCTCCTCCACGCTGTTCCAGAGCAGCACCCCCATCCCGGCGTTGGCCCGATCAAGCTTGGTTACCACCCGGCCTACGCCGGCGCCATGGTAGGCGGTAACCGCCCGGTGGAGGCTGTGCAGGTCATGGATGGCCCGGGTGTGGGGCAGCATAAAGGGGGCCAGCAGGGCGGCCTGCATCACCTTGGAGCGGGAGATGGCCTGGGAGAGGGCGGAGGGGAAAAACTCGATGCCGCGGGCGACCAGGTCCAGCAGCAGGTACTCCTCGCCGGGGGCCAGGCGCACCCGGCCCACCACCCGGTCACCGGGTTGCAGCCGGTGATAATCGGCCCGCAAAGTTTCGTTGTCGCGGATCAGCCGCCGGGGCTGGTTCATCTTGCCGCCCTCGTCGCTTGACGGAATTAGAAAAGCATTTCCAGAAAACGGGAGTGAAACTGGGAGAGGTCGCTGTTGCATTCGGCGCAGTAGAGTTTGATCTCCCCCATGATCTGGGATTCATCGCCCTCCTGGGTAAAGCTGCCGTCGCTGTTCTGACGATAGTTGGTGGTGAGGATAACGTTGTCGGCCACCTCCAGAAAATCCCGGTCGTTGCCGCAATGGGGACATTTGATCAGGGTCAGGTTCCGGCTGATCCGCTTCTTCTCATCGGTTTTTTCGCGGTCGGGGGCGATTTCCATCTGTTTTCCAATAAATAAGCATGCATGGGTAAGATCGGACAACGGTTGATTATGCCCGGCAAACCCAACATCATATTCCAGAAGCGCATAATCTTCAATGAGCATTAAGCAAAC
>JBLRWU010000052.1:0-13208 GCA_047921155.1 Desulfurivibrio sp. | reverse complement strand
CTGGAACAGGGTATATTGTTCGCCCCGTGAAGCCGGGCGCACTGCCCCACCCCCCGCCCACCTGATCCGGTTGCCATACCACGAGGTGTAACCTCATGGCCGGGAACTTTTTGGCCGGGTTTGTGTCCCGGTTAAGACGATAAGGCCGGCGGAGCGCCATGCCCTGCCGCAACTACCAATACCTGGAGAGTGTTTATGCCAAGATCGACCATTACCCCCAAGATGTTGCCGGGCTTGACCCTGCTGCTGATCGCCCTGCTCCTGGCCGGCTGCGGCAAGGAAACCTACGGCACCGGAGTCGACCCCACCGCCCCGGTGGTGGCGGTGCAGGATATCTTTCTGCAGCCGCAGTTGATGGGCCAGAAGGTCACGGTGCAAGGCAAGGTTTATACCCAGTGTGAGTCCAACGGCTGCTGGTTCGTCCTCCAGGACGACACCGCCCAGATCTACATCGATCTCTCGACCAACAATTTCGAGCTGCCGCCCATGCCCGGCCGCCAGGTGATGGCCACCGGGACCGTCACCTCCTTTCAGAACAACCTGCTGTTGATCGCCGAGGGGGTGGAAACCCGATGAGCGGTTTTTTCAAACTTTCCGTCCAGAATCTGCTGCGCCATCGCACCCGCAGTTTTCTGACCATGCTGGGGATCGCCGCCGCCGTCGGGGTCCTCTTTTCGGTGCTCTCCTTCAACCGGGGCTTCGAGCAGGGCCTGGCCCGGGAACTGGCCGCCACCGGCCTCCATTTCATGGTGGTGCCCTCCGGCTGCGCCCATGAGGTGGCGGCCCTGGTGCTGCACGGGGCGGTGATCCCTAAATATCTCGATACCGGGGTGCTGGATGAGGTGCGTGCAGCCGACGGCATCGCCCTGGCCACCCCGATTCTGGTGGCGCAACTGCCCAACCCGGACCGCCAGCGGATCGATCTGATCTACGGGGTGGAGATGAGCATGGTCGCCGAGATCAAGCCGGAGTGGCGGATTACCGGCAAAATCCCCGACGCCGAGGATCAACTGCTGCTGGGTTACGAGGTGGCGGCCCATGCCGGCATCAAGCCCGGCGCCGAGTTTCGCTACCCCGGCATAGACACCGTCTTTACGGTCAGCGGGGTGATCGGCCAGACCAACAGCCAGGATGACGCCTTTGTCTATGCGCCGATCAAAACCGCCCAGACCCTGCTGGACAACCCCCACGGGGCCACCGCCATCGGGGTCAAGGTGGAGAGCCCGGAACGGATGGGGACCATTATCAACGAGCTGGAGGCCAGGGTGCCGGGAATCCAGATTGTCACCATGAATCAGGTGATGAATTCGGTGGCCAATGTGGCCGCCTCGGCCAAGTCGTTGAGCCTGGCCATCGCCATGGTGGCCTTGGTGATCGGGGCAGTGGGGGTGATGAACTCGATCCTGATGGCGGTGTTCGAGCGTTCCCAGGAGATCGGGATGATGCGGGCCATCGGGGCCTCCCGCTGGAACATTTTTCAGATTATCCTGAAAGAGACCACCATTCTGACCATTGTCGGCGGGATGGCGGGAGTTGCCGGGGCCATGCTCGGATCCCACCTGATCGAAAATTTCGTCCGCCGGATCATGCCCTACGTGCCCAGCGGCGAGATGCTCCGTTTTGAACCGGCCCTGGCCGCCGCCTGCGTGGCCTTTGCCCTGGTGATCGGGCTGCTGGCCGGACTCTACCCGGCCTGGAAGGCTTCCAGAATCAACCCCATCGAGGCGATCAAGGGATAAAAG
The DNA here is from genome assembly GCA_047921155.1 of Desulfurivibrio sp. Classification (GTDB taxonomy): domain Bacteria; phylum Desulfobacterota; class Desulfobulbia; order Desulfobulbales; family Desulfurivibrionaceae; genus Desulfurivibrio. Next base: position 11,466 of record JBLRWU010000052.1, on the reverse strand, counting down.
ATGATTAAACTGCGTAACGTGGAAAAAAGCTATCGGCGGGGGGCCGAAGAGGTCCGGGCCCTGCGCGGAGTTGACCTTGATATCGCGGCCGGGGAGTTCGCGGCGGTGATCGGGCCCTCCGGGGCCGGCAAAACCACCCTGCTCCATATTCTGGGTTGCCTGGATCTGCCCAGCCGGGGGGAGATGCACTTCGACGGGGCCCGGGTGGATAAAATGCGGGAATCGGAGCTGGTTGCCTTGCGCCGCAAGAAGATCGGCTTTATATTTCAGCAGTTCTATCTGATTCCGGGCCTGAGTGTGCTGGATAACATCGCCCTGCCCCTGCTGTTCAGTAAAACCAGGGTGGAACAGGAGCGGATCGAGGAGCTGGCCCGAATGGTTGGTCTGGGTGAGCGGCTGCACCATGTCCCGGCCCAGCTCTCCGGCGGTGAGATGCAGCGCACCGCCATCGCCCGGGCCCTGGTCAACGACCCGGAGGTGATTTTAGCCGATGAGCCCACCGGCAACTTGGATACGGCCAACAGCGAGAAGATATTTGATATTTTACATAAACTGCACCAGAATGGCCTGACGGTGCTGATGATCACCCACAACCCGGAGCTGGCCGGGCGGGCCGGCCGCACCATCCATATCCGGGATGGGGCGATCACCACATAGTATTTGGTTTACTGTTTTTCTGATCCAATAGAAGCTCGGAGGGAGCAGGGATGTTTAAGCGAGTAGGTCTTTTTATTCTCACCAACCTGGCGATTGTGCTGGTGCTCAGTGTTGTCCTCAGCCTGCTGGGGGTGGGCCGAATCCTGGATGAGTCCGGGGTCGGACTCGATATGCGCAACCTGATTATCTTCGCCGCCGTCTTCGGCTTCGGCGGCTCCTTTATCTCGCTGGCCATCTCCAAGTGGACCGCCAAGCGGATGACCGGTGCCAAGGTGATCACCACCCCCCGCAACGAAATCGAGACCTGGCTGGTGGAGACGGTGCGCCAGCAGGCCCGTACCGCCGGGATCGGCATGCCGGAGGTGGCGATCTACGATGCCCCCGATGTCAATGCCTTTGCCACCGGAGCCCGCAAGAACAGCGCCCTGGTGGCGGTCAGCACCGGCCTGATGCGTTCGATGAGCCGGGATGAGGCGGAAGCGGTACTGGCCCACGAGGTCAGCCATGTGGCCAATGGCGACATGATCACCCTGGCCCTGATCCAGGGGGTGGTCAACACCTTTGTCATCGTGGCTTCCCGGGTGGTGGGCCACCTGATTGACCGGGTGGTTTTCAAGACCGAACAGGGCCACGGCCCGGCCTTTTACATCACCTCGATCCTGGCCCAGCTGGTGTTCGGGATTCTGGCCAGCACCATCGTCTTCTATTTCAGCCGCCAGCGGGAATTTCGGGCCGATGCCGGCGGGGCCTACCTGGCGGGCCGGGAGAAGATGGTGGGGGCCCTGGAAAAACTGCAACGCAGCGTCAACCAGCCCCATCTCCCCGACCAGATGGCGGCCTTCGGCATCTCCGGCGGGGTGGGACACGGGATCAAACGTCTTTTTATGACCCACCCGCCCCTGGCCGAGCGAATCGCCGCCCTGAAGAGGGGATAATCATTTGGGCGCCGGTGGCCCCTCTCCGGGCGGGCCACCGGCGCATCCCCCGCCCTTGCCCTGACCATCACCGCAGGATCTCTCCCCGGCCCCGCATGAGGAGCCGCAGGAACATCCCCCCTTCCGCCCCGTGAAGACCCGCCACAGGTAGTACCCCGCCCAGCCCAGCACCACTCCCAAGATCAAATATTCCCAGATCATCTTGCCCTCCCTGGCTTCATCGCAGCCCCTTCGCCGATCCGAAGGGTGCCTGCTGTTCGCCTGTACACGCCATTTTAAGAGATGTCGCAATGTTTAGTCTATCTTAATTTTGTTGCAGAGTCTTTAAAAATTGTTGACGTTGAAACAAAGAGTCGCTATAGCTTCAGGCAGACTAAACAGGAGGACCGGGCCCCGCCCCGGCAATATTCCGGCACCCCCCATGGCCGGGGCTGCCGTTCAGCAAGGAGAGTGGTGATGTCGAGGATCGTTTTACGCCGGATGGCCAAAAAACAGAGCGGAGTGATCGTGGCGGTCAAGGTGGCCGGAGAGTTGGGACAACGCATCCGGGAGATGGGCCTGGTTCCCGGCACCCGGATCACCGTCCAGGGACGGGCCCCGCTCAATGACCCGGTGGCCCTGCGGGTGATGGGCGGCACCCTGACCCTGCGCAACAACGAGGCTGACCATATCGAGGTCGAAATCGAGGAGGTGACGGGATGAAGACCCCATTGACCTTCGCCCTGGCCGGTAACCCCAACGCCGGCAAGACCACCCTCTTCAACGCCCTCACCGGGGCCCGCCAGCATGTGGGCAACTACCCCGGCGTCACCGTCGCAAAAAAGAGCGGGACCCATAACCTGACCGACGGCACCCGCTGCAATGTTGTCGATCTGCCCGGAACTTACTCACTCACCGCCTACTCCATCGAAGAGGTGGTGGCCCGGGATTTCCTGGTTCAGGAGAGACCGGACGTGGTGATCAACATCGTCGATGCCTCCAACCTGGAGCGCAACCTTTACCTGACCATCCAGCTCCTGGAATTGGGGGTGCCCCTGATCATCGCCCTCAATATGATGGACGTGGCCCATGACCGCGGCATCGAGATCGATCCCGAGCGGCTGGCCGCCCTGCTGGGGGTGCCGGTGGTGCCGATCGTGGCCCGCGGCGGCCGGGGAATCAACACCCTGATGGAGGAGGCCAGCCGCCTGGGGCGGCAAACCGAAACCTGGCGGCCGTTGCGGGTCTCCTACGGCGAAGATCTGGACAGTATGCTGCTGCAGATGGAAAAGGTGATCGGAGAGCAGGGAGTGCTGACCGACACCTATTCGCCGCGCTGGCTGGCCATGAAGTACCTGGAAAACGACAGCCAGATCCGGGAAAAGGGGGCGAGAAACAACCGGGAGGCCGCCGCCATCCTGGAGAAGATGGCGGCCGAATCCACCCGCCACCATCAGGTCACCCTGGATACCCTGCCCGAATCACTAATCGCCGACCAGCGTTACGGCTTTATCAAGTCGGTCCTGCGTCAGGGCGTCCTCAGCCTGCGCCACGATCCCGACCGGCTCTACACCACGGACCGGATCGACCAGGTCCTGACCAACCGCCTGCTGGGGCCGGTGATCATGCTGGCGGTCCTCTTCGGACTCTACACCTTCACCTTCACCTACAGCGAACTGCCGGTGGCCTGGCTGGGGGGGTTGTTCGGCTGGCTGGGTGAACTGGCCGAGGCGGGCCTGCCCGACGGTCTGCTCAAATCCCTGATCATCTCCGGCATCATCGACGGGGTGGGCGGCGTCCTGGGGTTTGTGCCCCTGATCATGTTTATGTTTTTCGGGATCGCGGTGCTGGAGGACTCCGGCTACCTGGCCCGGGTCGCCTTTATGATGGACCGGGTCTTCCACACCTTCGGTCTCCACGGCAGCTCGGTGATGGCCTATATCGTGTCCGGGGGGATTGCCGGCGGTTGCGCGGTGCCGGGGGTTATGGCCACCCGCACCCTGAAATCACGGCGGGAGCGACTGGCCACCCTGCTCACCGTCTCCTTTATGAACTGCGGGGCCAAGCTGCCGGTATTGGCCCTGCTCACCGCCGTTTTCTTTGCCGGCCGCCAGGCCATGGTGATGTTTCTCCTCACTCTGCTGGCCTGGGCGGTGGCCATGGTGGTGGCTAAAATCTACCGCCTCACCGTGCTCAAGGGGCCATCGACCCCCTTTGTCATGGAGCTGCCGCCCTACCGCTTTCCCACCCTCCGCGGCCTGCTGATCCATACCTGGGAACGGACCTGGCACTATATCAAGAAGGCGGGCACGGTGATTCTGGCGATCTCCATTATCCTCTGGGCGATGATGACCTTCCCCGGCCTGTCGAGCGAAGAGGAGGCCGGATTTGCCGCCCAAAGGGAGCTGATCCAAACGGAAGCTTCCGGGGCGGAGGATGAACTGGCCGCCAAGCTTGGCGCCATCGACCGGCGGGAGGCGGAACGACGCCTGGAGCTGTCCCTGGCCGGCCGGATCGGCCGCAGCCTGGAGGGGGTCAGCCGGCTGGCCGGCTTCGACTGGCGGACCAATATCGCCCTGGTGGGAGGTTTCGCCGCCAAGGAGGTGGTGATAACCACCCTGGGCACCGCCTACTCCCTGGGCGAAGTTGATCCGGAGGCCAGCGAATCCCTGGCCGCCACCCTGGCCAACGATCCGGCCTGGAACCCGGTCAAGGCCCTGGCGATGATGGTCTTTGTGATGTTCTACGCCCCCTGTTTCGTCACCGTGGTCTGTATCGCCCGGGAAGCGGGCTCCTGGAAGTGGGGGGCGCTGGCCATGGGCTTCAACACCATTTTCGCCTTTGCCATGGCGGTCCTGATCTACCAGGCCGGCATGGCCCTGGGGTTGGGCTAGCTCCGCAGCATCGCTGAACGGTTGCATCCCTTTAACTCAGTGGGCTTGCGGCCGTTAACCCCGCGGTCAAATCAGGGTCTGCACCTGCGCAAGGGCGGCATCAAGGTCCTGATCGGGAGGGAGACTGAAGGTGGCATGACCCACCTTGCGCCCCGGCGCCGATGACTTGCCGTAGGCGTGGAGATGCAGATGGGGAGTGGCCAGCAGGGAGGTGGTGCCGGGCAGCTCGCCGATAAAGTTGATCATCGCCGCCGGGCCGTTCAGGCTGGTGGCCCCCAGGGGCCAGCCAAGGATGGCCCGCAGGTGGTTCTCAAACTGGCTGGTGACGGCACCCTCGATGGTCCAGTGGCCGGAGTTGTGGACCCGGGGGGCGATCTCGTTGGCCACCAGTTCCCCCTCCACCTGGAAAAACTCAAAGGCCAGCACCCCCACATAGGCGAATTTTTCCATCACCCGCCGGGTGTACTCCTCGGCCCGCTCCTGGAAGGGGTCGGCGACACAGGCTCGGGATAGCCGCAGAATCCCCTGGCGATGGGTATTTTCCGCCAGGGGATAAAATACCATGCCGCCATCCCGGCCCCGGACCGCCACCATGGACAACTCCCGCTCAAAAGGGACCAGGGCTTCCAGGATCAACGGGGTGCCGCCCAGGCCGGCCCAGGCGGTTTCAAGATCGGCGGGTTGACGCAACACCGCCTGCCCCTTGCCGTCGTAGCCCAGGCGCCGGGTCTTCAGCACCGTCGGCAGCCCCAGTTCAAGGGCCGCCGCCCCCAACTGCTCGCGACTGTCCACGGTACGGTAGGCGGGAGTGGGGATGGCCAGCGCCTGGAAACACTCCTTTTCCCGCAACCGATCCTGGGCCACCTCCAGCACCGCCGGTCGGGGAAAGACCTGGCTGCGGCCAGCCAGAAACTCCATGGTGGCCACCGGCACATTCTCAAATTCGAAGGTAACCAGATCGACCCGCTCGACCAGGGCGGCCAGGGCCGTCTCATCGTCGAAGGCCGCCACGGTCAGGGGTGCCACCTGGCCCCCGCAAGCCTCGGGGTTGGGATCCAGCAGTTCAAACTGCAGACCCAGCGGGTAACCGGCCAGAGCCAGCATCCGCCCCAACTGACCACCGCCGATGATTCCCACCCTCATGACCGTGAACCCAGGGGCAGGCGGGGATCGGGATCGGCCAGCACGGCCGCGGTCTGGTCGGCCCGGAACTTATCCAGGGCTGCGGCCAGGCCGGGATCCTGGTTGGCCAGGATGGAGATGGCCAACAGGGCGGCGTTCTTGGCGCCGGCCGGGCCGATGGCCAGGGTGCCCACCGGAACTCCGCCGGGCATCTGGGCAATGGAGAGCAAGGAATCAAGCCCGTTCAAGGCCTTGGACTGTACCGGCACCCCCAGCACCGGCAGGCTGCAACGGGCGGCCACCATCCCGGGCAGGTGGGCAGCGCCACCGGCCCCGGCAATAATGACCTTAAGCCCGCGCTTCCGGGCGCTGCCGGCGTATTCAAACAGGAGTTCAGGGGTACGATGGGCCGAAACCACCCGCACCTCGTGGGGGACCGCAAACTGTTCCAGGATCTCAACAGCATGGCGCATGGTTTCCCAGTCGCTGCGAGAACCCATGATTACTCCGATCAGGGCATTCATCGGCTTTGCCTCATCAATAATAGTTGGATAACCGTGTCAATCGCCAACGAGCTTAGCTGCAAATTTCACCCCTTGCAAGATATCATCCACCACCCGACCGGGTGATGCCCGGCGGCGGGAGCAAAAAAACGGGGCCAAACAGCGCCGCCTCGATTGCGTCGTCATTTGGCCCCATCGCTCGCCCACCGCCGAGCCGCCGTATTGCACTTAACTTCAGTTCAATTCCTTCATAATCGCATCGGTGACTTCACCGATGGAGGGCCGGCCATCCACCGAAATTACTTTGGTGCCCCCGCCCAGACCTTTGAAGACATTGACCGCGGCCATGGTTCCGGTTTTGTCGTCGTAATAGATATCGTGACGCTTGTCGATGGCGGCGTCATCCTGGTCGTCGGGCCGGGTTTTCAGCTCACCGCCGCAGACCCGGCAGACCATCTTGCCATCCTTCTCCACCGGCTTGATGGCGTCGAAGGCGATATGGTTGGGGTGGTTGTTGTCGTTGACGCAGAGCCGCCGGCCGGTGATCCGCAGCTTGGCCACATCGCGGGGCAGGATGATCTCGACCACATAGTCGAGGTTCATGTTGGCGTCTTTAAGGGCCTTGGCCAGGGTTTCGGCCTGAACCTTGTTACGGGGAAAACCGTCAAGAATCCAGCCCTTTTGACAGTCGCTCTCCTGCAAGCGATTGAGGATCATCGGAATGGTGATATCATCGGGGACCAGATCACCACGGTCGATGTATTCCTTGGCTTTTTTGCCCAGATCGGTGCCACCGCCGATATTCTGCCGGAAGATCGCCCCCGACTCGATATGGGGCATCCCATATTTTTTCTGCACAATGGCACCCTGGGTGCCTTTGCCGCTGCCGTTGGGTCCGAATACCAGAATGTTCATCGGCTCTCTCCTTGCTCCTTGGGGTTGCGGGTTAAAGTTCGGTGAAGTTCAGCCGCAAACTATAAACCACGCCGGGGGGAAAGCCAAACAAAAGATGGAAAAAGGGGGACGACTTGGCTACTTGTCGTAGTTACGTCGAAACTCAACGATCAGGGCCCGGCGCGCAACGGTATCCAGGCGGAAATAGAGCGGGGAGAGCATCAGGATGCGGATCGCTTCCTGGAGGGTCATGGCGTTAACCTCCTTGGGTCGACGTTGCCGGCAAAGCGTGAAAAGCCTTTGCAGAACTGATCGGCCCAAGGAGGTAAAACCATTAATCAGGCGGCCAGGGGCTCACGCAGCATCGGCTGGCCCAGGGATTTTTCGATCCGGTTGATCATCGGCCGATCTTCCCGGCCGGCCAGGGTTAAGGCCGTCCCGCTCTTGGCGGCGCGGCCGGTGCGGCCGGTCCGGTGGATATAGGCTTCAACACTGTCCGGCATATCGTAGTTGATGACATGGGAGATGGCCGAGACATCGATCCCGCGGGCCGCGATATCGGTGGCCACCATGATCTTGAACTTGCCCTCTTTGAAACCGCTCATGGCCCGGCAACGCTGGGACTGGGAGAGGTTGCCCTGCAGCGAGGTGGCACTGTGGCCCGCCTTGCTGAGCTGGCTGGCCAGGCTGCGGGCCTTGTGCTTGGTGCGGGTGAAGATCAAGGCCGAGGTGATCTCGACCTGCTGGATGATATCCCGCAGCAGGGCCGGCTTACCGGTCTGTTCCACGGTATAAAGCACATGGGAGACGGTGGCGGTGGGAGCATCCCGGGCGATCTGGACGGTGGCCGGATCGGTAAGGATCTCGGTGGCCAGGCGGCGGATCTCCGGCGGCATGGTGGCGGAAAAAAGCAGGGTTTGCCGCTGTTTGGGCAGGTGCTGCAAAATCTTGCGAATGGTGGGCAAAAAACCCATGTCGAACATATGGTCGGCCTCATCAAGCACCAGATGCTTGACCTGGCCCAGATTGACCGCCCGTTCACCCAGATGATCGAGCAGCCGCCCCGGGCAGGCCACCACAATCTCGACTCCGGCCCGGAAAGCCTTGAGCTGACCCTGCTTGCTGACCCCGCCATAGACGCTGACACTGCGCAGACCGGTGTTTTTAGCGAGCCTGCCGATCTCGGTATGGATCTGCTCGGCCAGTTCCCGGGTGGGAGCCACAACCAGGGCCTGGACCTTGCCCCTCGGCAGATCCAGCAACTGGTGGAGCAGGGGCAGAACAAAGGCGGCGGTCTTGCCGGTACCGGTCTGGGCCAGCCCCATCAGGTCGCGCCCGGCCAGGGCGGCGGGGATCGCCTGCTCCTGGATGGGGGTGGGGGTTTGGTAGCCACAGGCGGTAATGCCGGCCTGCAGGGTGGGGTTCAGATTAAGTTCGTTGAAATTCATGCTTTAAAATCTCCTTTACCAGCGACGGTTCTTATTTTTAACCGGCGGCTTGGCTTCGTTGACCACCAGGGCACGGTTGTTAATCGTCTTGCCGTTGAGGTCCTCCATCGCTTTGTGGCCTTCGCCCCGGGTGGACATCTCGACAAAGGCAAAACCCTTCGACTGTCCGCTGTCACGATCGTTGATGATGGCGGCACTGGTGATCGTGCCGTAGGGAGCGAACATCTCGTTCAGCTCGGTTTCGGTCATACTGTATGCAAGGTTGCCGACATAAAGTTTCATGCTGTTTCTCCTTAGAGGTTAAGTGGTCAGCAGAAACTTTAAGCGAAGGTTCAATTCAAGGGCGGGAAAGGCACGCGGGAGAAAGGAAGGCTCGTTAAACGAGTATGCTCAGCACCTGGTGTTGAGGATTGATCAATCGGAGAGGATACCCGAAATAGCGCCGCTTGCCAAGGGATATCTCCCTATCGTCGATCCAACTCGGCGGCCAGGAGGGCCAGGTGCTGCTTCTCCTCGGCGGCCAGACTCAGGAAAAGCTCCCGGCTGGCGACGACATCGCTGTGGTGGGCCAAGCGAAGGTAGAGATCCAGGGCCTGGGTCTCCAGGGCCATGGCCTCGGTCAGCAATCCTTCCGGGGTGGCGGCGGCCAGCAGCGCGGTGAGGGCGGCATCGTCGGGGCGGCGGCCTCCTTCCAGGAGCTCGCTACCCTCCGCAGCCGGGGCGGCGCTACCGGTTTGCCGTTGGTACTCCCGAAGCAGCCTGGCCTTATGCCCCTCTTCGAAGGCGGCCAGCTGTTCATAAACCTGCCGCAACTCCGGCGCTGCGGTCCCCTCGGCCAGGCGGTGGTAGAACTGCTGCAGACCGCTCTCCATGGCATAGGCCAAAGCGGCAGCCTGCTCATACTCGGCCCCGGCGGGCAACAGCTCCAGACCGCCGGCAACCGGCCCTTCAGCCTTGCCACCCGACCAGGCCTTGATTCCGCCGGCCAGGTTATAAACCTCCGTAAACCCCTGGCCGCTGAGCAACTGGGCCGCGGCCCGGCTGCGCCCCCCCACGGCACAATAGGCAACCACCGGCTGGTCGGGATTCAGCTCCCCCAGGCGGTCCGGCAACTCCTTCAAAGGGATCAGCCGGGCCCCGGGCAGGTGGGCCTCCTCATACTCACGGGGCTGACGAACATCCAGCAACTGAAAATCTGAGGCCGCGTGGGAGTCCATATATTTCCGCGCCTCGGCGGGACTCATGTTGGCGATGGGGGTAAAAAGCTTTTTCCAGTTCATCGGCAAGCTCCCCAGGGTTTATGCTATGGAGTATAGCGGGTGAAGGGCATGGTCAGTAAGCGAAAAAAGCCCAGGCGGCCAAAATCGCGGTGGGAACCGATCCCGATCACGATCCCCTCCTGTTCCACCCGGGTTAACAGGGTTCCGAAGAAGCGGTCCCAGAGGGAAAAGATCACCCCGTAATTGGTGTCGCGCTCCTTGATCTTAACCGAGTGGTGGATGCGATGGAGAAAGGGCGGCACCAGCAGCAGCACCCAGATCTTTTCCAGAACCGGGCTCACCCGCAGACTGCTGTGGTGAAACTGGATGGAGAGGTTGACCAGGATCTCGAAGAGCAGGTAGGCGACCAGGGAGATGCCGAAGGTGTAGATCACCGCCAACCGGACCAGGCCGGAGAGCAGGATCTCACCGAGATGAAAACGGCTGGCGGTGGAGACATCCATATTGAGATCGCTGTGATGAACCCGATGGAACCGCCACAGTAAAGGCACCTGATGATTGAGCAGGTGCCAGAGCCAGATGAAAAAATCAAGAATCAGCACCCCGGCCAGCAGCTTCAGCCAGCCCGGCATGGCCAGAGCGTTAAGCAACCCCAGTTGCCGTTCCTCGGCCAGCACCATCAGGGTGGCGATGGCCCCGCCGAAAAGCAGGAGATAGATCCCCCCGTTGATCATCGCCAGCGGCAGGTTGGTCAACCAGCGCCGCGCCTTGGACACCGACGGCCGCCGATAACTGTAAGCCAGCTCCAGCAGCAAAAAAAAGAGTACCCCGCCCAGGTAGACGGGCAATTTGAGCAACTCCAGGGTTTCCCATTCCGGCATCATGACTGCGGCTCCGTAAGCTCCAGATCGGCCAGCACCGGCAAGTGGTCGCTGGCGATTCTGGAGACCTGCATCCGGCAGCGCTGGCGTTTGACAATGGTCAGCGGCCCGCGGACAAAGATCTTATCCAGGCCGCCGGTGGGGGAAAAAGAGGGATAGGTGAGATAGGGACTCTGAAAGTTCTCCTTATGGCTGGAGGCGCAGCGAAAACCCATAATCTCGGTGAACATCGGGGCCAGACGGGTGAACCAGTCGTTGAAATCCCCGGCCACAATACAGCCGGCCTCCGGAGCCAGCTCGACAAATTCGGCCGACTTGACCACCATCCCCACCTGTTGGGGACGCTCGTGGAAGGAGAGGCCCAGGTGGAGATTGAACACCGCCAGGGAGGTGGCTACCCCGCCCTCCCCGGCTACCTCGATCCGGGTGTAGAGACAGCCCCGGGCCTTGTGCCCGGGCAAGGTCAGGTCGATATTACGCTGGACACTGATCGGGAACCGGCTCAAGGTGGCGTTACCGTAGTGACCCTTGGTCAGGGCGACATTGAGCCCCAGAGCCCGATGAGTATAGCCGCAGAGTGCGGCAAACTCCTCGGCCAGATCCAGGTTGCGAGAGCGGGGCACCCCCACATCCACCTCCTGCAGCAGGAGAATGTCCGGCTGATGGTGCTCGATGATCCGAGCGATCCGTTCGGGACGAAAACGGCGATCCATCCCGATGGCCCGGTGAATATTATAGGACATGATCCGCAGGGGCATAACTTTATCTCACCTGATCCATCCAATCATCGGGGGCCGGAACGTCAGCGCTCACCGGATACCCGGTTTGTTGTACGCAGTCGCGGCGGCCACAAAGTAAGCGATCACGGGGTGCCGCAGCTTGCGGCAAGCGGGACGGCGATGCGTACGCCAGTACGTGAGCCGGCCCGATCGC
>JBLRWU010000051.1:0-13234 GCA_047921155.1 Desulfurivibrio sp. | reverse complement strand
CTCAAACGGTTACTGGACGATGCGGAGGCGCTCTATGCCGGGCGCTGGTCCGGTTATGAGGCCTGCGAGGTAAACTACCACGATTTCGCCCACGCTTTGGACGCGGCGGTGGCGGTGGCTCGCATGGCGGCGGGCTGGAACCGGGCCCATCCGGAGCGGAAGCTCGATGCTGATATTTTCTGTTTGGCGGTGGCCGCGGGAATTTTCCACGACGCCGGCTACATCAAGGATAAGGGCGACCATCAGGGCAGCGGCGGCAAGCTCACCACCACCCATGTCCAGCGGGGCATTATAATGGCGACCTCCTACCTCAAGCGGACCCGCTGGCCCAAACGAGCCGTCGAACTGGTGCCGGCCGCCATCGCCATGACCGATTATCCCCGGAACCGGGAGCTCGACCACAAACTCTTCAGGAACGAGCAGGAGATCACGGTGGCGCGGATGATCCCCACCGCCGACTTGATTGCCCAGATCGCCGACAACCGCTACATAGAAAAGCTGGACGATCTGTTTGACGAATTTCAAGAGATGTACGAGTATCAGGGGGAGCGGAGCCAGGTTGCGACGAACACCCCCCCGCTCTTCCGCTCGGCCCAGGAGATCCGGAACGGGGTGATCGATTTTTACCAACAGTTCGTGGTCCCGAGACTGGAAAAATTTGGTCGCATGGATCAGTATCTCACCGTTTATTTCGGTGAAAACCGCAACCCCTACCACGAAAATATCGCGGCCAATCTCTCCGGCCACCTGCTCAGCCCCGGCACCCGGTGGCAGCGCCTGGGCGACGCCCTCAAGGGTCTGGGCCTGATCGACGACCAACAGTTAAACACCGCCCTGGCCCGCCAGCGGCAACTGCGCCAAACCGGCAAGCGGCCCTCTCCCCAGCGGACCAGGGAGGTTTTGCTCCACTGGATGAACTGCCGCAGCAACAGCACCGGCGACAATCTCGGCAATATCCTGGTGGAGATGGGCGCGCTCCCCCCCGCCGCCCTGGCCGATGGCCTGGCCCACCAGAGCCTGCCGGGTCAACTGCTGGACGCGCTGAACGCCCACGATCTGCGGCTGCTGCTGCGGATATCCGCCCTGATCCAGCACCTGAACAAGGGGCCCTGGTTGCTGACCAGCATCATGCAGTTGCTGAACGAGCTGCTGGCTTGCGAAACCAGTTCCCTGATGCTGGCCGGTCCGGGGAACAATGAGATGCTGATCAGCCTGGCCACCTCCTCCCAGGACGGCAGCGGCCAGGGACGCCGGGTGCCGATGGATAAGGGCCTGGCCGGCTGGGTGTTCCGCAACGGCAAACCGGCCGTGGCTCCCAACGTGCTTGCCGATCAACGTTTTGATAAAGCCGTCGATCACAAGCCCAATCCCAGCATCCGTTCCCTGCTGGGGGTCCCCCTGTTCATCAATGGAGCCTGCCTGGGAGTACTGGAGGCGGTGAACAAAACCGCCGGCCTCTTCGAGCAACAGGATATGCAGAAACTAACTCTGTTGGGCAATATGCTGGCCGGAACCCTGGGGGCGATCATCTCGGAAGAATCACCCCTGGTCAGCCCTTCTTCGGTGACGAAAGCTTTATGAAACGGTCAGCATCCGCCGCCATCACCGCTTTCATGGCTGGATTTTTCCCCCTGCCGACAATTTGCGGACTGCTGGCCCTCATATTGCTGCTGCCGGGCGGAGCGGGCGCAACCGGCCCGGCGCCCATAACCGATCACGGGAGCCAACCTGAAGTAAGCGATCATGGCATCAGCATTGACGGCACCCTCAAGTATCCCGAGGGATTTGAGCATTTCGCCTACGCTTCCCCAACGGCCAGGAGCGGCGGCGATCTGGTGCTCCACGACCTGGGGGGGTTCGACAAGATGAACCCCTTCACCCTCAAGGGGGCGGCCCCGGCCGGACTGGACACCCTGGTGTTCGAACCCCTGGCGGTGGCCAGCCTGGATGAGCCCTTTGCCGCCTACGGCCTGATCGCCCAGGCCATCGAGCTGGCCGAGGATCGCCTCTCGGTTACCTTCACCCTCAATCCGGCGGCCCGTTTTTCCGACGGCAGCCCGGTGCGGGTGGAGGATGTAAAATTTTCGCTGGAAACCCTGAAAAGCAGCCAGGCCCACCCCTTCTACCAGCACTATCTCCAGGATATCAGCCAGGCCGAGATCCTGGATGAGCGGCGGATCCGCTTCCACTTCGCCCGGGTCAACCGGGAGCTGCACCTGATCGCCGCCCAGATTCCGGTGCTGTCGGAACAGTTTTACCGCCGCCACCCCTTCACCGCCGAGGGGCTGACTCCGCCCACAGGCTCCGGCCCCTACCTGGTGGAACGGGTGGCGCCGGGCCGGACCATCACCTACCGGCGCAATCCCGATTACTGGGCCCGGGACCTCAACGTCCGCCGGGGGATGTTCAACTTTGAAACCATCACCTTCAAGTATTTCAAGGACCAGATCGTCTCCCTGGAGGCCTTCAAGGCCGGCGAGTTCGATTTCATGGCGATCAATATCGCCAAGCAGTGGGCCCGGGATCTGGATGGGCCCCGTTTTGAACGGGGCGAGCTGGTCAAGGAGGAGGTGCCCCACCGCAACAATGCCGGGATGCAAGGGTTTGTGATCAACACCCGCCGCCCCCTGTTCCAGGATCGCCGGGTCCGCCAGGCCCTGGGCCTGGCCTTCGATTTCGAGTGGACCAACCGCACCATGTTCTACGACCAGTACACCCCCTGCGACTCCTATTTCAGCAACTCCTATCTGGCGGCCCGCGACCTGCCGGCGGGGCTGGAGCTGGAGTATCTGGAAGAATTCCGCGACCTGCTTCCGCCCGAGGTTTTCACCACCCCGCCGACTCCGGTCAGTACCGCCCGGCCCGGCAGCCTGCGGAGCAACCTGCTCCGGGCGGTGGAACTGCTGGAGGAGGCGGGCTGGAGCGTGCAAAACGGGGTGCTGCGCAATGAGCGCGGCGAAGTTTTCAGCTTCGACATCCTGCTCGACTCCCCCTCCTTCGAGCGGGTGATGGCCCCCTATGTCAAAAACCTGCAACGACTGGGGATGCGGGTAACCTACCGCCAGATCGACGCCGCCCTCTACATGCGCCGGCTCAACAACTTCGATTTCGACATGGTGGTGACGGTGTTCGGCCAGTCGCAATCCCCGGGCAACGAGCAGCGCAACTACTGGCACTCCACCGCCGCCGACCGCCCCGGCAGCCGCAACCTGGCCGGCATCAAGGAGGAGGTGGCGGACCGGCTGGTGGAAAAGGTGATCTATGCCGAAACCCAGGAGGAGCTGATCGCCGCCAGCCGGGCCCTTGACCGGGTGCTCTGGTACGGGTATTACGTAGTACCCAACTGGTACCTGGACAGCCACCGGTTGACCTATCGCAGCATCTTCGCCCGGCCGGAAACCCTGCCCCTCTATTACCGGCCCTTTTCTCTCCTGATGACCTGGTGGATGGAATAGATGGCCGCCTATATTTTTCGCCGCATCCTGCTGATGATCCCCACCCTCTTCGGAGTGATGCTGGTGACCTTTACCGTCACCCAGTTCGTCCCCGGCGGGCCGGTGGAGCGGATGCTGGCCCAGATCGAGGGCCACGGCGCCGTCGGCGAAGTGCGCGGCGGCGGGGTCGGTGATCTTTACCAGGGCGCCCAGGGGATGGACGAGGAACGGATCGAACAGCTCCGGGCCCTCTACGGTTTCGATCGCCCCCCGGCCGAACGGTTCATCACCATGATGAAAAGTTACCTGGTCTTCGATTTCGGCCAGAGCTACTACCACCACACCTCGGTGGCCGGCCTGGTGATCTCCAAGCTGCCGGTTTCCATGTCCTTGGGGCTGTGGACCTTTGTCATCGTTTACGGAGTCTGCATCCCGCTGGGGATCAAGAAGGCGATGAGCGACGGCTCCCGCTTCGATGTGGCCAGCAGCACGGTTATTCTGATCGGCTACGCCATCCCCGGCTTTGTCCTGGCCATTGTCCTGATCGTCCTTTTCGGCGGCGGCAGCTTCTGGAACATCTTTCCCCTGCGGGGGATCGTCTCCGACCACTGGCACGAACTGGGGCTGATCGCCAAGGTACTCGATTACCTCTGGCATATGGTTTTGCCGGTGACCGCCAGTGCCGTGGGCAGCCTGGCGGTGATGACCCTGCTGACCAAGAACAGTTTTCTCGAGGAGATCCGCAAACAGTATGTGCTCACCGCCCGGGCCAAGGGCCTGAGCGAAAAACGGGTCCTCTACCGCCATGTTTTCCGCAACGCCATCATCCCGATCATCACCGGGTTTCCCGGCTCCTTCATCGCCGCCTTCTTCACCGGCAGCCTGCTGATCGAAACCATCTTTTCCCTGGACGGCATGGGGCTGCTGGCCTACGAATCGATCATGAACCGCGATTATCCGGTGGTGCTGGGCACCCTCTATTTCTTCACCATCATCGGCCTGATCTCGCGGCTGCTTACCGATATCAGCTATGTGGTGGTGGATCCGCGGATCACCTTCGAGAGTGTCAAGTAAGATGACGACCCGGGAGCAAACCCATGACGTCGCGGCCGACCAGGCCGGCCTCGCGCCGGAACTCCCGGTCGAGGCCGCGACCACCGGCAAAAAACCGCTTTCCCGGCGCTGGCGACGCTTCAAGGCCAACAAACGGGGCTACTACAGTCTGCTGATCTTCTCCCTCCTCTTCGGCTTATCTCTCTTTGCCGAACTGTTGAGCAACGACAAGCCGCTGGTGGTCAACTACCAGGAGGGTTGGTACTTCCCCCTGCTGGTCAGCTACCCCGAAACCACTTTCGGGGGCGATTTCCGCACCGAAACCGATTACCGCGATCCCTTCTTCCGCGCTCGCATGGCGGAAGCCGGCAACTGGGCCCTCTTTCCCCCCAACCCCCACAGTTACGATTCGATCAATCTGGAGCTTACCCGGCCGGTGCCGGCCCCCCCCTCGGCCGATAATTTCCTGGGCACCGATGACCGGGGCCGGGATGTACTGGCTCGGCTGATCTACGGTTTTCGTCTTTCGGTCCTCTTCGGCCTGGGACTGACCATCATCGGCACCGGCATCGGGATCATGGCCGGGGCGATCCAGGGTTATCTGGGCGGGCGGACCGATCTCTTCATGCAGCGCTTTATCGAGATCTGGAGTGCCATGCCCGAGCTTTATCTGCTGATTATCTTTGCCGCCATCTTCAAACCCAGCATCGCCCTGCTGCTGATTCTGCTCTCCCTCTTCGGCTGGATGGGACTCTCCGATTATGTCCGGGCCGAGTTCCTCAAAGGACGGAACATGGATTATGTCAAGGCCGCCAAGGCGCTGGGGGTGGGCAATATCCGGATCATGTTCCGCCACCTCCTGCCCAACGGGATGACTCCGGTGATCACCTTCCTCCCCTTCCGGATGAGCGGCGCCATCCTGGCCCTGACCAGCCTGGATTTCCTCGGCCTGGGCGTACCGCCGCCCACCCCCAGCCTGGGGGAGCTGCTGGCCCAGGGCAAGGCCAATATCGTGGCCTGGTGGCTCTCTTTGGGCACCTTTGTGGTGCTGGTGGGGACCCTGGCCCTGCTGATCTTCATCGGTGAAGCGCTGCGGGAAGCTTTTGATCCGAGGAAAACCAGTGACTGATAAAAAACTGCTCCATATCCAGGACCTGGAACTCGATTTCAAAACCGACGAGGGCTGGTGCCGGGTGCTGGACCGGGTCAACCTGACGGTCAAGCCGGGGGAGACCGTGGCCCTGGTGGGGGAATCCGGTTCCGGCAAAACGGTCACCGCCCTTACCCTGCTCCGGTTGCTGGAACAGGCCGCCATCCGAACGGCCGGCAAGATCGAGTTTGAGGGCCGGGATCTGTTGGGTCTGCCCGAACCCGCCCTGCGGCAGGTGCGGGGCAACCGGATCGCCATGATCTTCCAGGAGCCGATGAGTTCACTCAACCCGGTCTACACCATCGGCGATCAACTGGTGGAACCGCTGATGATCCATCGTAAAATGAAGCGCCATACCGCCCGTGATTTCGCCGTCGATCTCCTGGAGCGCACCGGCATTCCCAACCCGGCCAGCCGGGTGGACAGCTTCCCCCATCAACTCTCCGGCGGCCAGCGCCAGCGGGTGATGATCGCCATGGCCCTGGCCTGCCAGCCGGCCCTGCTGATCGCCGACGAGCCCACCACCGCCCTGGATGTCACGATCCAGGCCCAGATCCTGCAACTGATCGTCGATATTCAGCGGGAGATGGAGATGGCGGTGCTGCTGATCACCCACGATCTCAATATGGTCAAAAAATGCGCCCAGCGGATCTATATCATGCATCGAGGCCGGGTGGTGGAGGAGGGACCCACTCAAGCGATCTTCGATAATCCCCGGGATCCATACACCATCCACCTGCTGGGCAGCGTACCCAAGGGCGAATCTCCTGCCCGAGCGACGGGCGAGCCCCTGCTCACGGTCCGCAATCTGCGCTGCCATTTTCCGATCAAGAAGGGGTTTTTCCGGCGGACGGTGGGCCTGGTGAAAGCGGTGGACAATGTCACCCTGACCATTCGCGAGGGCTCCACCTTCGGGCTGGTGGGAGAGTCGGGCTCGGGCAAGACCACCCTGGGGATGTGCCTGCTCCGGCTGGAACAGAGCGAGGGCAGTATCGAGTACCGGGGCCGGGAACTGCTGGCCCTGAACAACCGGCGGATGCGCCCCCTGCGCCGCGAGCTGCAGGTGGTCTTCCAGGACCCCTTCGCCTCGCTCTCGCCCCGGCTCAACGTGGCCCAGATCGTCGGCGAAGGTTTGGCGGCCCATAATATCGGGGGCAGCAAGGCCAGGCGGCTGGCCATGGTCGAGGAGATCCTGCATGAGGTGGGTTTACCCCCGGAAGCGGCAACTCGCTATCCCCACGAATTTTCCGGGGGCCAGCGCCAGCGAATCGCCATCGCCCGGGCGGTGGTGCTTAATCCCCGTCTGCTGATCCTCGATGAGCCAACCAGCGCCCTGGATATGACCATCCAGGCCCAGATTATCGAACTGCTGAAAAAATTACAGCAGCGCCACAATATGACCTACATCTTCATCTCCCACGACCTCCGCACCATCCGTGCCCTGGCCGACGAAGTGGCGGTGATGCAAAACGGCCGGGTGGTGGAAAGCGGCTCCAGCCGGGAACTGTTCAATAACCCCAGACATCCTTACACTCGCGCCCTTTTCGCCGCCGCCTTTCTCGGCGCCACCGACCCGGCGGAGTGGCCGGCAATGGCGGGTGATTCCGGAGGCGGCCGATGAGCGCCGCTAACCGCCAGAGCGGGAGAGTTCGCCGTCCCGGTTTGATCATCGGCGGGGGCGCACTGCTGCTGCTTTTACTGGCAATGGCGGCCTATGGCTACCTCGGGCCGGTGGCGGAAAACGCCAAGCGTTCCCAGCGGGGGCTGCAGGGCCTGGTCTATCTCGCCCATATTCGCAACGCCATCGAACCCCTGCAGGAGTACCGCGGGCTGCTGACCATGCGGGGCCACACCCGGAACGGCGGCCCCACCACCCGGGAGGAGGAAAAGCTGGCGGCGGTGGATAACGCCTTTGCCGCCCTCCTCGCCCTCCGGGCCGACCTCGCTGACCCCCTGGGGCTTAACCCGGAAATCATCACCCTGCATCGGGAATGGCAACAGATCCGCGCCCTAGACCATGCCGACCCGGAACAGGTGTTCACCACCTTCACCCCCTATATCGCTCGTCTGCTGGCCCTGCACCGCCTGGCGGTCACCACCTCCGCCCTCGATCTCGACCCGGTGGCCGGCACCTATCACCTGATCCAGATTCTCGACCTGATGCTGGAATATGTGCTGGAGCCCACCGGCCAGATCCGAGCCCTGTACGCCGGTTTTCTGGCCGACCCCGCCGGCGGCCGCCAGACGCGGGACCGCATCCTCGGCCGGGCGGCGCTGCTGGACTCCGTGGCCGCCCGCGTCGAGCACCATGCCGCCATGGCCCTCCAGGCCCGGCCCGACCTGGCTCCGACCCTGGGAAACCTGCCCGCCTCGCTCCGTTTATCCGCCACCCGGATCCGCGACCTGATCCAGGGATATCCCCATGACGTTGCAACCACGCCGACGGACGCCCAACATTTTTTTACTGCGGCGACCGAGATTATCACCGGCGGTTATCGCCTCCATGACGCCGCCCTGGCCGCCGCCCGCGACGGCCTCGGCGAGCGCCTGCTCCAGGCGCGGGCCATTTTCCGCAAGGCGATCCCCCTCTTCGCGTTTATCGGCCTGGGCACCCTGGCCCTGGTGGCCTGGGGGCTGGTGGGCTGGCGCCGGCACGAACAGGACGCGGAGGACCTTCTCAGTCAGAGCTATTTTCAGCGATTGGTGGCGGAAATCTCAACCCGCTTTCTCCACGCCGACAGCGAAACCATCGATGCGGCCATCAGCGAAACGCTCCGGGCCACCGGCGAGTTCTTTGCCGTGGATCGCGCTTATCTCTTTCGCTACTCCGAGGATGGCAAACAGATGAGCAACACCCACGAGTGGTGCGCCCCCGGGATCGCGCCCCAGAGCGCAATGCTGCAAAATATTCCCGTAAGCGACTTCCCCTGGTGGCAACGGCGGATGCACGAGCTGTTCCAGGCCGGGCAACTGTTCATCATCGCCGACGTCGACCGGTTACCCGCCGAGGCGGCGGCCGAACGCGAAATCCTCCAACTGCAAAAGATCCGTTCCCTCTGCTGCGTACCGGTAACCACCAACAAAAAGGTGGTGGGGTTTGTCGGCTTCGATTCGCTGCACCTGCGGCGCTGGAACGAAGATCAGTCCGACCACCTGTTGACCGTGGTGGCCAACGTGCTTTCGGCGGCTCTGGAACGGGACTCCCTGGAACGGGAACTGACCATCAACGCCATCACCGACGGCCTGACCACCCTTTACAATCGCCGCCATTTCTTCACCCGCCTCACCTCCCAGATCGAAAGGTTCCGCCGCAACCGCAAGCCGTTTGCCATCGCCATCTTTGATATCGACCATTTCAAGCGGCTCAACGACACCTACGGCCATCTCGCCGGCGACTGTGTTTTGCGGGAGTTCGCCACCCTGCTGCGCCAGGGCTTTCGGGCCTTCGATATTGTCGCCCGCTATGGCGGTGAGGAGTTTGTGGTGATGCTGATCGACAGCGACCGCAAGGCGGCGGCGGCCATCGCCCAACGGGTGCTGGACACCACCCGGGGCCATCATTTCAAGTGCGAGGGGGAAGAGCTGCGGATTACGGTGAGCGGCGGCGTCCTCGACGCCACCGAGATCTCCGAGCTGGAACTGAGCCCGGAAACCCTGGTGGCCGAAGCGGACCACCGCCTCTACCGGGCCAAAGAGGCCGGCCGAGACCGGGTCGTCTGGCAAAAGGCGGACTGAAAAATCTAGAATCTGGCCGTAAAACCGAAACGGATACTGTTGTCGACGGTCTGTCTGCCTACTCTCTCGAATTCGGCCCTGATATTCTGGTGTTCGACATAGAGCTCAAGAGTGGGACTGACGGCATAGCCCACCCGCGCCCCCGCTTCAAGCAGCCGCTCCAGATCGGAAAAAGCAGTGATCTGAGGAACATAGAAAATTTTGGCCTGGAATCCCCAACCGTTCCACTCAGCGGGATAGTAGTAGAGCCGGGTGCCCACGGCCAGGCCGAACAGGTCCTGGTTGGCGGTGGTACTCTTCCTCTTCCCCCCGAGAGCCTCGGCGCCGAGCCCGATCTCGAGTCCGGGTACCCCGAGCTGGGTGATGAATTCCACCCCGGCGGATGCCAGGGAGAATCTTTTGCGATCGTTGTAAAGCAAGCGCATGTTGAACTCGGTGGAACCGTGGGCATCCTCGATCACCGGAGCGGCAAGCCTGGCCTGAACGGAGGTGTCGCTCAAACTGAGATCAAAGGTGGATGCCTGGGCCGGCTGCGCCACAGCCATGGCCAAAAGAACAGCTGCCGCCGCTAAAATCTTTTTCATCTTTTTCTCCATTGAATTCAATCGGATCACATCTGCCTTAACTGGTTGGATAAGGCCTCTACGGTCAACTCATTCACTTTTATGGCGCCACAGTACCGATCCCTGCTTGAACCCACGCCGATCTCGGAGGATACCCGAGGGCTTGCCGGGGTGCAAGGTTCCATTGTATAGTTGTGCTTCCGACCCCATCCGATCAACGTCCACCCCCGGAGGTTGTTATGCTTGCCCGGTCCACCCTTTTCCCCATGGCGACAGCGTGATCGGTTACCACCCGGCGGCCACCGCCAACCTCCGGCATGGCCTGCTTCTGGTCGGCGCCCTCCTTATTCTCCTGTTGCCGGCCGCCCCGGGCCAGGCCTTTGCGCCCTACCCTTCCCACTACCGCTGGCGCACCCTGACCACCGAAAATTTTGCGATCCATTTCCCTTACCATCTTGAAGAGCAGGCCGAGCGCACCGCCAGGATCGCCGAACAGGTTCATACCGGACTGAGCGCCCGTTTCACCTGGACTCCCCGGGGTCGAACCCAGGTGATTATCGCCGACCACCGGGATTATGCCAACGCGGCGGCCACCTCCTTCCCCTACAATACCGTCCACCTGCTGCTGCGCCCCGCCCCTCCCGGCGAGGAGCTGGCCAACTACGAGGAGTGGCTGGCTCTCCTTTTTACCCATGAGTATGTTCATATCCTCCATCTCGATCAGGCCCGCGGCGCCAACGGGGTGGTTCGCTCCATCTTCGGCCGGATCATCACCCCCTGGACCTTCCCCAACTGGTTCTCTCCCCAGTGGCAGGTGGAGGGACTGGCCACCTGCGAAGAGACCCGGATCACCGGCCGGGGCCGCACCGACTCACCCTACTTTCAGATGATCGTGCGTATGGCCGCCCTGGAAGGAAAGTTTCCCAGCCTGGCCCGGATGCAGGGGTTCCAGGCGAGCTGGCCCGGCGGTTATAACCGCTATGTTTTCGGCTCCGCCTTCCTGCAATATATTGCCGCAACCCGGGGGGAAGAGGGGCTCTACCGGCAGGCGGCGGATTATGCCGGTCAGGCCCTGCCGTTCCGGCTCAACACCTCCTTTCGCAAAACCGTGGGCGCCCGGCCCGACGAGCTCTGGCGGGAGTGGAAGCAGGCGGTGGAACAGGAGGCGGCGGCCGTAAAAGAGCGGGTGGAGGAACAGGGCATAACCGGGGGCCGCCTCCTCACCGACCGGGGTTTCCGGATGGGCGGGCCGCGTTTCTCGCCGGACGGCCGTTTCCTGGCCTACACCGAAGCCGGAGCCCGCCAATGGCCCTCCCTCCGTCTGCTGGAACCGGCAACCGGCCGGGACCAGCGCCTGACCGATGCCATGGGGGCCACCGGCCTCTCCTTCTCTCCGGATGGCCGTTATCTGGCTTTTTCGCGCTGGGAGCGCCACCGCGCCTACGAACTCTACTCCGACCTCTACCTTTATGATCTCGAGCAGGGAAAGGTCCGGCGCCTGACCAGGGGGGCCCGTCTCCGCGATGGCGACTTCCATCCCCATGAAGGGCTGCTGGTGGCGGTCCGGGAAGGCCGGGGGGTTACCACCCTGGTCCTGGTTGATCGGGAGAGCGGCGAGACCCGTCCCCTGCGGGAGGATGATGAGCCCGTGGTTTACGGCCGGCCCCGCTGGTCCCCGGACGGCAGCCGGCTGGCGGTGGCCGCCTGGCGCCGAGGCCGAACGGGGCTGGAGATTATTACCGCCGACGGCCGCGAAAGCCGGCGGTTGCTGGAGTCTGCCGACTCCACCCCGGCCTGGCCGGTGTGGAGCGAGGATGGACAAAGCATTTACTTTACCTGGGCGGCAACGGGAGTGCACAATATCCACCGCCTGGACCCGGCAACCGGGGAGCTCGGCCGGGTAACCAACGTGGTGGGGGGTGCCTTCGAACCGGCGCTGTCGGCGGTAACCGGGCAGCTCGCCTTTGTCGACTATTCGGCCCGCGGGTTCGATCTGAGGCTGCTGGAAGAGCACCGCGTTTTCGACCCGGGCGATCACCGGGGCCACGAAGCAAGCGACCACGGGGCGCCGCAGCTTGCGGCAAGCGGAACGGCGATGCGTACGCCAGTAAGTGAGCCGGACCGATCGGCGCAAGATGTGGCGCCCCGTGATCGCTTACCCGCCCCCCTGTCCCACCGGCGCTACCTGGCCGGATCGACCCTCCTGCCCCGGGGCTGGATGCCGGTGATGGCCGGCGACGAGGAGGAGCAGAACTACGGCTTCAGCCTCTGGGCCGCCGACGCCCTCCAGCGCCATCAGTTGGAAGCCGCGGTACTTTACGGGACGGCCAGTGAGCGCTGGTCCTGGGCCGCCACCTATCGCAATCACTGGTTTTATCCCCTGTTCGAAATCAACGCCGCCGATTTTGCCGTTAACCACGGCAACCTGTGGACCCCTCCCGAGGATGA
Source organism: Desulfurivibrio sp. (assembly GCA_047921155.1). Taxonomy (GTDB): domain Bacteria; phylum Desulfobacterota; class Desulfobulbia; order Desulfobulbales; family Desulfurivibrionaceae; genus Desulfurivibrio. The sequence goes on along the minus strand of JBLRWU010000051.1, from coordinate 851 downwards.
GCCGGGGCATCGGCCCCTGCCGGACTACTGGGAGCGGCGGCGGAGCCTGCGAGCCACCCTGATCGTCCCCCTGTTGCGCCTGCGCTGGGGGGTGACCGGGCGAATCGGGGTTTTAGAGCAGCGCCTCGAGTCATTGGGCGCCATCCCGGCCACGGAGGAACCGCCGGCCAAAGGGGCGCTGCGGGGAACGACCCTGGGCCTGACCTTCGACAACCGGGAGTGGCCCGCCCTGGCGATTTCACCGGAGCGGGGCTGGCTGGCGCAAACCTCCTGGAACCATTTCAGCGACTCCCTGGGCGGCGATTATAACCTGGATGAGTTCCTGTTCGAATGGCGGACTTTTGCCGCCATCCCCTTCCTGCGCCACCATGTGCTGGGCTGGTGGGTCAAGGGTGGCGCGGCGGAGGGGGATCACCTGTTGCAAAAACGGTTCCAGCTTGGGGGAGTTTGGGGCAGCGAGGAACTTCTGGGAGAGAGCGAAGGGGTCTTTCCCCTGCGCGGCTATCCCCAGGCGGTTCAGCGCGGGGACCGCATCCTGCGCTCCACCCTGGAATATCGCCTGCCCCTGATCTACCACGAGAGGGGGCCGGCGGTCTTTCCCCTCTTCCTGGACCGCAGCCACCTGGCCCTCTTTGCCGAAGCCGGGGCGGCCTGGGACGGCTCCTGGCGCGACGACGCCAACCAGCAGGAGATCAAGAGTTCGGTGGGGGTGGAGTACAAGCTGGATCTGGTCCTGGGCCATCTCCTGCCGCTGACTCTACGGGTGGGAATGGCCTACCGGCTGGATAACGCTCTGCCCCGGGAGGATCGCCCGTTTCTCTACCTGGGCTTTGTCGGCCACCAGTTCTGAT
>JBLRWU010000050.1:0-13371 GCA_047921155.1 Desulfurivibrio sp. | reverse complement strand
GGCAAGGCAGGGTAAACCCCTCCCGGAGCAAGATCAAATAGGGAAACGCTTGAGGGCTGCCCGTCCGAAGTTTCCGGGTAGATCGCCAGAGACGCCGGGCAACCGGCGCCCTTAGAGAAATGACCATGGCCCTTAATGGGGTACAGAATTCGGCTTACAGCCCACCCCGATCCTTTTTTCTTGCAGAACCCGGCACAGCACCACCGCTTCACCACCTCCCCAAGCTCTTTTCTCTTACCGAAAAAAAAGATGACTGACTCTCCACACCATAGGCCCGGCGATTGCGCGGCGGTTATTGCGGCCGGGGGCAGCGGGACCCGGATGGGCGGGGGGACTCCCAAGCAGTTTTTGGAGCTGGCCGGGGTGCCGTTGCTGGTCCATTGCCTGCGGGCCTTCGCGGCGGTGCCGGAGATCGGGCGGGTGGTGGTGAGCAGCAGGGCCGAATATCTGGAACATACCCGCGAGCTCACCGCCCGGCACGGCTTTGGCGATCTCCTGGTGGTGGCCGGCGGGGTCACCCGTCAGGAGTCGGTGGCCAACGGCCTGGCCGCCCTGGCCCCGTGGGCTACGGCAACCACCCTGGTGGCCGTCCACGACGGCGCCCGCCCCCTGGTGGAACCGGCCCTGATCCGCCGCTGCCTGGCCGCCGCCCGCCGGCACGGGGCGGCCATCGCCGCCATCGAAGTGCGGGACACCCTGAAACGGGCCGGCACCGACCATGTTCCCTTGATCGCCGCCACCGTCCGGCGGGACGGGCTCTGGCAGGCCCAGACCCCCCAGGTGGCCGGCTTCGCCCTGCTGCAGCGAACCCTGCGGGAGGCGGCCGCCACCGGCTTTGTCGGCACCGACGAGGCCTCGCTGCTGGAACGGCAAGGTATCCCGGTGGCCCTGGTCCCCGCCAGCGCCGCCAACCTCAAAGTGACCCATCCCGACGATCTTGCCCTGGCCGAGGCCCTGCTGATGCAAAACCATACCCTGCCCCGAATCGGCCACGGCTATGACGTCCATCGCCTGGTCCCGGAACGTAAACTGATCCTGGGCGGGGTGGAGATTCCCCACCGGCTCGGACTGCTCGGCCACTCCGACGCCGATGTATTGACCCACGCCCTTTGCGACGCCATTCTCGGCGCCTTGGGGGCCGGGGATATCGGCCGCCATTTCCCCGACCACGATCCGCGCTATCGGGGAATCTCCAGCCTCAAGCTGCTGGCGGCGGTAATGGAGCAGGTGACGACCGCCGGTTGCCGCCTGCTCAATGCCGATCTCACCATCATTGCCCAACAGCCCAAACTGGCCCCCCATCTCCCGGCGATGAGGGAAAATCTGGCCGCTGTCTGCCGGGTGGAACCAGGCCGGATCAACATCAAGGCCACCACCACCGAGGGGCTGGGCTTTGCCGGCCGCCAGGAGGGGATCGCCGCCCACGCCGTGGTGCTGCTGGCGGCTCAAGCCGCCGGTTCGTAGCTGGCTTCCAGGGTATGGATCGGGCCCTTGGGGGTGAGCTGACTGGAGTAGAGGTGGAACCGGTCAACGGTGAAGGTTTCACTGCGGTAGAGGTTGTTGCCGGCCAGAAAGTTGCCCAGGCGCCGGCTCGGCACCCGATCCAGACGGGCCACCGTAACGTGGGGGGCGAATTTGCGTTTTTCCGGTTCCACCAACCCCTGCCGGACCAGCACATTTTCCACCTTGCGATAGAGGGCTGCCACCGGCTCGGCCGGTTCCACCCCGACCCAGAGAATCCGGGCCGGGCCCCGGGGCGGAAAACAGCCGAAACCTTGCAGCCCCATGGCAAAGGGGGCGAAATTCACCTCGGCCAGGGCCTCGTCGATCTCACGGCAGAGCCCGCCATCCACCTCGCCGATAAAACGCAGCGTCAGATGCAACTGATCTGCGGCCACCCAGCGGGCGCCGGGCAGGCCGAAGCCCATGGCGGCCAGGCTCCGGGCCACGGCCGGCGGCAGATCCACCGCGGTAAACAAGCGATACATATAAGCCCTCCATGACCGGGACCGGACCCGCAAAGGTACGGCAACACCGCGTGTTGTCGGCGCTGCGAAACGGTTACATCACAATTGACAGCGCCGCCCCGATAATATAGTTTGCCCTCAACTTAAAGATGCCAGCGGCGCGCCGAGCAGCGCCCCTTACCCAAGATCAGACTACCGGCGAAAAGATTATGTCGCAAGCAGCAACTCCATCCTCCCGTCTCTGCGTTTCCCTGGCCCGAGCGGACCTGACCGCCCTCGTGGAGGTGGCCAACCGGGTGGCTCCCCTGGCCGATCTGCTGGAGATCCGGCTGGACGCCCTGACCGGTACCGCGGCCAACCCACCCGAGAGCACCCTGCGAGGGCTGGTAACCGGCCTGACCCGGCCGCTGCTTTTTACCAACCGGCCGGACTGGGAGGGGGGCCATTACCACGGCTCCGAAGAGCAAAGGATTGCCCCGCTGCTGGCTGCCCTGGCCGCCGGCTGCGCCTGGGTCGACATCGAGCTGCGGACCGACGCCGGGTTGCTGAGCCGGGTTATCGCGGCGGCCGAACAGGGCGGAGCCACCGGGCCGGAGGCGCCGGGACGGGTGATTATCTCCTGGCACGATTTCAACGGCACTCCGGACGCCACCACCCTGGCCGATATCGTCCGGCGGCAGCAGCAGGCCGGGGCCGCGGTGGGTAAACTGGTCACCATGGCCCACTCCTTCCGGGATGTGCTGCGGGTCCTGACCCTGCAAGATCTGGCCGCCGACCTCAATTTCCCCCTGATCGCCTTCTGCATGGGCGAAGCCGGAATGATCAGCCGGCTGGCCACCTGTCGACTCGGCGGCTTCATGACCTACGCCGCCGCCGAGGAGGGCGAGGCCACCGCCCCGGGGCAACTGCCCGCCGCCCTGCTCCGGCAGATCGAAAACTTAATCAGCCCCGGCGGCAGGTAGCACCATGCAGATCAACGGCCATAGCGAACTTTACGGAATTATCGGCAATCCGGTCCGCCACAGCCTCAGCCCCCTGATGCACAACGCCGCCTTCGCCGCCTGCCGGTTGAACAAGGTCTATGTGGCCTTGCCCGCCGTCGATGCCGCCGCCGCCGTGGCCGCCATCCGGGCCTTGGAGATTGCCGGAGTCAGCGTCACCATTCCCCACAAACAGGCGGTGATAACCCACCTTGATGCGGTGGACCCGGTGGCCGCCCGGATCGGGGCGGTCAACACCATCGTCCGGCAAGGGGGCCAACTGCGCGGCTTCAACACCGACTGGCTGGGAGCCAACCGGGCCCTGAGCCAGGAGTTGGAGCTGGCCGGAGCCAGGGTGCTGCTGCTGGGGGCCGGCGGTTCGGCCCGGGCCATCGGGTTCGGGCTGCAGGAAGCGGGAGCCCGGGTGACCCTGGCCAGTCGCACCCCGGAAAAGGGCCGGGAGCTGGCCCGCCACCTGAACTGTCCCTGGCTGCCCCTGGCCGAAGCCGGACAGCAACGGGCCGATGCCCTGATCAACGCCACTTCGGTGGGGATGGCCCCCGGGGCCGAAAATTCGCCGCTGCCGGCAACGGCCCTGGCCAACTTTCCGGTGGTGATGGATATCGTCTATGCCCCGCTGGAAACTCGCCTGCTGAGGGAAGCGCGGGCGGCAGGGTGCCGGGGGATCGACGGTCTGCAGATGTTGCTCCACCAGGGCGCGGCCCAGTTTGAGCTCTGGACCGGCGAACCGGCCCCCCTGGAGGTAATGCGGCAAAGCCTGCTGGCCGGCCTGGACCACAAAAGCTGAACAGTTACGGCCAATATAAAGAGGAAACCACCATGCAGCAGGAGATAACCCCCAGCGGTAAAATCAGGGCCCGGGTCCGGGTACCGGGCTCCAAGAGTATTACCCAGCGGGCCTTGATCGCCGCCGCCCTGGCGGAGGGGAGCAGCACCATCACCGGCCCCCTGGCCAGCGAGGATACCGAATATACCGCCGCCGCCCTGCGGGCCATGGGGATCGTGGTCGACCAGGGCGAGGAGAGCTGGCAAATCTTCGGCAATGGCGGCGCCATCGCCACCCCGGCCACCGAAATCTATCTGGGCAACAACGGTACCGCCACCCGCTTCCTCACCTCGGTGGCCGCCCTGGGCCAGGGTATTTTCCTGATCAACGGCGACAGCCGGATGGCCGAACGGCCCATCGCCCCGCTGCTTACGGCCCTGGCCGGCTGGGGGGCGAAAATCCGCAGCCTGAACGGCAACGGCTGCCCCCCCTTGGAGATTGAAGCCGCCGGCCTGGAGGGGGGCGCCACCCTCCTGCCCGAGGGCAAGAGCAGCCAGTATCTCTCCTCGCTGCTGCTGGTCGCCCCTTACGCGGCCCGGCCCGCCGAACTGCGGGTGGAGGGCGAAGTCCTCTCCAGGCCCTATGTGACCATGACCTTGGCGGTGATGAACTCTTTCGGGGTGGAGGTGACCGCCAACGCCGAACTGAACCATTTCCGCATTCCCCGGGGGCGCTACCAGGGCCGGGAATATGCGGTGGAGGGGGATGCCTCCAGCGCCTCCTACTTCTGGGCCGCCGCCGCCGTCACCGGCGGCTCGGTGACGGTGGAAAACGTCCCCTTTCCCTCGTTGCAGGGGGATGCGGTGCTGGTGGATATTCTGGAGAAGATGGGATGCCGGGTCCAGCGGAGCCCGCGGGGAATCACGGTCAGCGCCGAGGAGGAGCTGCACGGGGTGGAGGTGGATATGGGGGACTGCCCCGATGTGGTCCCCACCCTGGCGGTGGTGGCGGCCCTGGCCAAGGGTCGCACCCTGATCCGCAACATTGCCCACCTGCGGATCAAGGAGTGCGACCGGCTGGGCGTAATGGCCCACGAACTGGCCAAACTCGGGGTTAAAACCGAAGAGGGACCCGATTTTCTGGCGATCGAAGGCAATGGCCGCCACCATGACTACCACGGGGCCCGAATCGCCACCCACAACGATCACCGCATCGCCATGTGTTTCGCCGTGGCCGGGCTGGCCATCGCCGGGATCAAAATCGAAAATCCCGGCTGCGTTAAAAAATCGTTCCCCGACTTCTGGCAGCGCTTCGCCCGGTTAACCGGCTGATCAACGGCCGGAACCGGGCATCATGAAGCCCTCGCCTTCCAGGCCCTTCAGCATCTCCTGCAGGCCGCCATCGTCGAAATCATCCATGGCGAAAAATTCGGCAAGCGCCACCCGCCGGTAACCGGACGGGGGTTGAAAATCGGCAGCGGGAATCTTTCTCTTTTCAATCCTGACCACATCCAGGCTGGTGTAGCTGTCGCCCCCCAGGTGGGTGACGCTGCGCAGGGGCCAGCCCCGCCCCAGCAGTTTGGCGTATTCGGCGGAAGCGGCCAGATTCGCCTTGTCGCCGCCACACTCCATCCGGGAGAGATTGCCGGCCCCCGTCAACTCCCGCATCAGCTCGGGATCATCGGCCAGCCACACCTCCTCGGCCAGTTGTCCGTCCTGCAGCACCCGATACCTGGTGGTGGCGAAACCGGCGATCCTCTCCCCCGGCCCCTCCCGGCGCACCGTGATCTCCGCCGCCTGCTGCCGCCCCATCTCCATCCCCATGACCCCGAGCATGGAGGAGGCCACATCCATCATCTTGGCGACCAGTTCGCAGTATTCGGCGGAACTGCCCTGGGCATAGCGCCGGGACGCGGGGTCAACCATGGTCATCCGATCGCCCTTCAGATCAAAGATCATCCAGATCTCGTCGGGCTGATCGGGCAACGACCTGATCTTGCCCTCCTGCACATAGGTGATCTCGCCCCCCTTTTCATGCTGAACGAAACCGCCCCAGCCCGCCGCCGGAGCCAGCAGCAGCGCGACCACCAGCAGCAACACTCCCCAACCAGATCTCATCTCATCCTCCTTCTTTTGCGGGATTGGCCATGGCAAACCGCCCCGGCCGTTCACACCAGCTTCATCAAGGCCCGGCCCAGCGGATCGCCGGGGGGCTCCTCCTCTTGGCGACGGGCCGCGAAATGCTCCAGCAGGCCGTTGGCCAGCCACTTGCCCAACTGCACCCCCTCCTGATCAAAGGAGTTGATGTTCCAGATAAAGCCCTGGAACACCACTTTGGCCTCATAAAGGGCGAGCAGGGCCCCCAGGGTGGCCGGGGTCAGGCGGTCGGCCAGCAGAATGGCGTTGGGGCGATTGCCGGGAAAGCGGCGGTTGGGATTGACCTCATCCTGGCCCACCGCCAGGGCCAGGGATTGGGCCAGCAGGTTGGCCAGCAGCTTTTCCTGGGCGGTGGTGCCCTGCACCTGGCAATCCTCGCCGGACTGACTTTGGCGAAAGCCGATAAACTCCACCGGCACCACGGTGGTGCCCTGGTGGAGCAATTGGTAGAAGGCGTGCTGCCCGTTGGTGCCCGGTTCCCCCCAGATCACCGGGCCGCTCTGCCAGCTTAAGGGCTCGCCCAGCCGGCTGACTCCCTTGCCGTTGCTCTCCATGTCCAACTGCTGGAGATGGGCGGCAAAACGGACCAGGGCCTGGCTGTACGGCAGTACCGCCAGACTCTCGCTCCCCAGAAAGTTGTGGTTCCAGATCCCCAGCAGAGCCAGGAGCAGGGCCGGATTCTGGGTGATATCGGGGTTCATGGCGGCCTCGTCCATCCCGTGGGCGCCCCGCAGGATCTCCAGCACCCGTTCGTAGCCCAGGGCGAAGCCCAGGGTCACCAGGCCCACCATGGAGGTGGCACTGTAGCGGCCGCCGATATAGTCGAACATATGGAAGGAGCGGAGATAGCGCCGGGGGTCATCCATGGGGCTGCCCGCGCCGGTGACCGCCACGAAGAAATCCTTGGGGTCGAGGCCGGCCCGCTCGTAAGCCCGGCGGACCAGCTCCTCGTTGGCCAGGGTTTCCAGGGTACTCCCGCTCTTGGAAACCACGTTGACCAGGGTGCGGGAGAGATCGAGCCCCCGCAGCACCGCCGCCGCATCATCGGGATCGACATTACTGATGAAACGGACCCGGCGCCCCGGGATGGCGAAGGCCTCCAGGGCCAGACAGAGGGCCCGGGGACCAAGATCGGAGCCGCCGATCCCCACCTGGATCATGGTGGTAAAGGGCTCTCCCCGGGGGTTGGTCAGCTCGCCCTTGGCCAGCTCCGCCAGAAAAAGCCGCAGCTTTTCCAGTTCGGCCACCGCCCGGGCGGTGGCGGCGGGCTCCCGGGGAGAATCGGTGAAGATATCGCGGCTGCTGCAATGGAGTACCTGGCGGTTTTCACTGGCAAACCCCTCGATCCGGTTAAGCACCGCCCCCTGCCGCATCAAGGAAAACTGGGCCACCGCCCCGCCCTGGTCGGCCAACTCCTGCAGGGCGGAGAGGACCGCCCCGTCCACCCGCTGCCCGAAATAGAGGAGCTCAAAGCCGCCCCCCCGGCAGCGGTAAGTGGCGATCCTCTCCGGGTTCACCACCCCGTCGACCCGCAGGTCGGGAGGACTGGCCGCCAGGTCACGCAACTTACCGAAAGCAGGCAGATTTTTGAAATCCTTTAAACACTCCCGCAAACTATCCATCCTGTTCCCCCAGAGACCGGCAAAACCGCGCCGCATCAGAGTTTAGCCCCTTTACCCTTGCCGGGCCGTGCTTTTTCTGCTACAAAAACAAAGCTTGGGAGCGCCGTTATTCGCCCACAATAGCAGATAAAAACGGCTCGGGCAAAATTGATTGGGCGTTTTTTGAACTTGACGAGGTATAAGCATGTCCCTGGTGGTGGCGGAGCAGGATCTCTATCGGGCTTGCGAGGTTATTTTCGGCCCGAAGCTGGATCTTTCCCGTGATTTCCTGCAATATCTCCAGCTCTCGGGGGTTAAAAGCGCCTATCGCAAACGGGCCCTTGAAACCCACCCGGACCGTTTCGCCGCCCTTGACGAGGACGCCGGGCAACAGGGGAGCGGGACGCTGTTCCACGACGTCCACCAGGCTTACGAAAATCTGCTTCACTACCTGCAGGCCCGGGAGCGGGGGATCCTTTTGCCCGGGGGCCGCCGCCCCGGCAGTGGCGGAGACGGCCCCCAACCGGGAGATCTCGGGAAAGGCGGTTTTTCCCGTCGGCCGACCACCGACGCCGGCTTGGGAGCCGGCCGGAAAAAACCGCCGCATAACCGACCACCCGACGGCAGCTCCTGCGGGTCCCCATGTTGGGACATCGAAGCGCTTTACCAGGGGCCACTGCCCAACCGTCGCCTGCTGCTGGGCCATTTTCTTTACTACTCCGGGATCGCCTCCTGGCGTACCATCGTCCAGGCCCTGATCTGGCAGCGGAGCAACCGCCCCAAAATCGGCGAAATCAGCCGCCGCCTCGGAATTCTGGACGAGGCGGCCATCGCCATGATCTTGAAAAATCGCAGCGGCGGGCAGCCCTTCGGAGAGTTCGCCCTCAAACTTGGGCTACTGGATCAAAACCAGTTACGCCTGCTGATCCAGGCCCAGAAAAGGATGCAGCACAAGTTCGGACAGTATTTCATCCGGCAGGGACTCCTCCAGCCCCGGCAACTGCTCCGTCTGCTCCGGGAGTGCCACGACCACAACAACCGCCTGGCCCGTGAGTTCGCCGGTCGCCGCCCCTGATCTTATCAACCCGTTGTCCCCCGGGGGCCTCGTTTGCCGTACAACAGCCTGATCTACCTGCTGCTGGTGATCCTGATCATGATCACCCGGGGAGCGCCCGACGAGCCGCAACTGGCCCCGCTGACCGCCCTCACCCTCTTCATGGTCAAGGGGCTGCTTTTCGCCGGGCTGAGCCACCGCGCCTTCCGCCGACCCGGACCGCTTAACTCAGCCGCCTACTTCCGCTCCGAACAGCGCTTTTCCGTTTTGGCGGTACTCTGCCTGGCGGCGGATGTTTACCTGCTGGATGCCCACCACTACCTGGCCCGGCTGCCGGGAGCCACCGCCATGCCTGCCCTGGTACACCTGGCCGGCGTCGCCCTTTTCCTGACCTATCTGGTGATCCTTTGGAACCGGGCCCGGCCCGCCTACGGCCGGGTTTTCGGGGCTGATCCCCGCCCCCTGCCCTTCCTGGCCGCCAACCTAAAGTTCAACCTGGTGATCCTGCTGCCCTGGCTGCTGATCAACCTGCTGGCCGATCTCCTGGCCCTGAGCGAGTTCGCCCCCATGCAGCGGCTGCTGGCCTCGCCCTGGGGAGAGCCCCTGCTGATCCTGGCCTTCCTCCTGCTGCTGCTGCTGATCTTCCCGCTGGTAGCCACTCGACTCTGGGGCTGTACTCCACTGCCGGATGGGGCGTTACGCCGGCGCCTGGAACAGTTTTGCCGCCGCCAGGGGGTCAAGTTTCGCGATATCATGTTCTGGCCGCTGTTCGAGGGGCGCCTGCTCACCGCCGGGGTGATGGGCCTGACCGGTCACTTCCGCTATCTGTTGATCACTCCGGCCCTGCTCCAGGCTCTGACCGTGGAGGAGCTGGAGGCGGTGGTGGCCCACGAAATCGGTCATGTCAAACATCACCACCTGCCGCTCTACCTGCTGTTTTTCCTCGGCTTCGGACTCTTTGCCCACCTGGCCTCCAGCCCTTTTCTGGTGCTGCTGCTGGATTCGAGCCTGCTCGACACCCTGATCGCTTTTAGCGGCAAATCACCGCTGGCAATCATCACCCTGCTCGGAACCATAGCTCTAGTTGGACTGATGGTGCTCTATTTTCGTTTTCTTTTCGGATTTTTCATGCGTAATTTTGAGCGCCAGGCCGACCTCTACGCCCTGGCGACGGTGGGAGAGGCCGGGCCGCTGATCCGGGTGTTTGAGAAGATTGCCTGGCTGGGGGGGAAAATCCGCGACCTGCCCAGTTGGCACCACTTCAGTATCGGCCAGCGGATCGATTTTCTGAAGGCCAGCGAAGCCGCCCCGCGCCTGATCAGCCACCAGCACCGCAAAGTACGCCTGAGCCTGATCCTTTTTCTGTTGCTGCTCACCGCCACCGCCACCACCCTCTGGCGGCTGCCCCCGGAACTCTCGGAGGAGCGGGTCCATGGCCGCCTGGTGGAAACCATCCTCATCGAAAAGATCCGCGCCGAGCCGGAAAACCCCGCCTGGCCCCGCTACCTGGGCGATCTTTACTACCTGCGCGGTCATTACCGCGAAGCGGTTCGGGCCTACCAACAGGCCCTGGAGCTGGACCGGGAACAGCCGGAGATCCTCAACAACCTGGCCTGGCTGCTGCTCACCTCGGAAGAGCCCGACTTCTTCGATCCGGAGCGGGCCCTGGAGCTGGCGCAAAGGGCGGTGCAACTGCGACCCGAGCCCCATATTCTGGATACCCTGGCCACCGCCTGGTGGACCCTGGGTGAACGGGAGAAGGCAGTGGCCCTGGCGGAACAGGCCCTGGCGGCCGACCCCGGAGATCGGCAATATTACCAGCAACAACTCGACAAATTCCGTTACCGGTCGCCGACCGGGGCTGCGGACCACCGGGGAACAGGACTATGAGCAAAGGGCTACTGATCATTTACACCGGCCACGGCCGGGGCAAAACCAGCGCCGCCTTTGGCCAGGTGCTGCGGGCCGCCGGCCAGGGGCTTAAGGTCTGCGTTATCCAGTTTATCAAGGCGCGCCCCAGTGGTGAGCTTAAGGCTTTGGACGCATGGGCCGGGCCGGTGGAGCTGCACCAGGTGGGCTCCGGCTTCAGTTGGCAGGACAGAGAGCTGACCGAATTCCGGGCAAGCGCCCTGGCGGGATGGCGGCTGGCCGAAGAAAAGATCGCCGCCGGCACCCATGATCTGGTAGTACTGGATGAGTTGACCTATCTGGTCCATTTCGCGGTCCTGAAGCCGGAGCAAATCCTGCAAACCGTCCTGGCCCGGCCCACCGGCCAGCATCTGCTGATCACCGGCCGTGACGCCCCCGCGGAACTGATCGCGGCGGCGGACCTGGTCACCGAGATGCGGGAGATCAAACACCCCTTCCAACAGGGGATAAAGGCCCGGAAAGGGATTGAGTTTTGATCAGGGGAGATGCTTGAAGTCGGCGGGGATTGACCCGGCCTGGAGGTGGGCGGCCAACCGGCGCCCCAATTGGTGGGCCTCCTCGAACTGTTCCGGGGTGTGGCCGAAGCGAAAGTAGAAGTGGCTGAGCAGGGAGGAGGAGCGATCCGGGGCGGTCCCGGCGATCTTGAAAAAAACTCCGATGGTCCGCCAGGGTTCGGTCTGGGGGTGAGCGAACACCAGCGGCCCCAGCGCGGTTGCCCCCATCTTGGCCAGGCGGCGGCGCAGGTAGCGCCAGTGGGAGGACCAGTAGCCCCGACAGGAGATCATGGCCAGCACCGGCCGGCCCCGAAACAGCCCGGGACGGGTGTCCAGCAGCGAGAGCACCGGACCGCTGGCATTCCAGGACCAGGTGGGGCCGGCCAGAATAACCAGATCACAGGGGTCCCCATCCTCCACCTCCAGGGGCTGGATGGGATGGCGCACGCGAAACAGGGCGATCAGCATGAGGCGGATGGTCCTGAGGATGGATCCCATGGGAAAACGGAGGGGCTGCAGCGGGCAGATCCGCTCCTGGCGAACCGTGACCCCCTCGTCGCTCAGCCCGGTGGCCAACCGCCGCACCAGCACGGAACTCTGGCCGCTGTAAGAATAGTACAGAATCAAAACCCGGGCTGGTTGACTGGGGACCGACATGCCGCTATTTTCCGGATATTGGTGAGGTAAGGGGGGAATCGGCAGGCCAGCGGCCACCGACCACAATGGGGGCAGATTAGGCGACATTGGCGAGGAAAACAAGTGAAATCACTCCACAAAGGGACAAAATAGCATATGGATAATTACCACCAGGTGATCATTGTCGGAGCCGGGCTTTCCGGGTTGGCCACTGCCCATTTTCTGGGGGAGAACGACCGGGAGCGGATCTTGATTCTGGAACAGAGCGCTCGCGCCGGCGGGGCGATCCGCTCCTTCCGGGAAGAGGGCTACCGGGCCGAGTGGGGTCCCCACGGTTTTCTGGACAATAACCCGGAGAGCCGGGAACTGCTGGCCGCCACCGGCCTGGAGCAGGAGGCGATCAAGGCCCCCCTGGGCAGCAACGTCCGTTTTGTCTGCCACCGGGGGCGCCTGGTGGCCCTGCCCCAGAGCCCCAAGGCCCTGCTGACCACCCCCCTGCTCTCCCTGGCGGGCAAGCTGCGGCTGGCCGGAGAGCTGTTCAAAAAACCGCTGCCGGATGGCCACAGCATCGGGGAGTGGGCCGCACACCGTTTCGGACCCGAAATTTTACCCCTGGTGGACGCGGCGGTCACCGGCACCTATGCCGGCGATTACCAGCGCTTGAGTATCGACGCGGTGATGCCGGGGGCCCGGCGGCTGGAGAAGGAGTACGGCTCGCTGCTCCGCGGCCTGATCAAGGAGCGGGGCCGCGGCAAAAAATCGCCGGCCGACGGAGCGCCGGCCCCGGCCGCCAAGCGCCTGCCGGCCATGACCAGCTTTCCCGAGGGGATGGAGTACCTGGCCGACCGCCTTAGTCAGCAGCGCCCCATTCTCTACAATTGCGGGGTGGAGGAGATTAACTATCTGGCCGCGGCAGAAGCCGGGCAGGAGGGGTGCTGGCAGGTGCGCTGCCCCAAGGGGGTTTTCAGCTCCCGCCATCTGGTGCTGGCCCTGCCGGTGAACCAGGCCCTGGCCCTGCTGCGGCCATTCGCCCCCCCGGTGACCGCAATTCCCGAAGCCAGGATTGTGACCGTAGCCCTGGGCTTTCACGGCCGGGACGCCAAAGTGCCGGCCGGCTTCGGCTACCTGGCCCCGGAGCGGGAGGGCCGCTTCACCATGGGCGCCCTCTTCTCCTCCCACATGTTTCCGGAGCGGGCTCCGGCCGGCCATCACCTGCTGGAGGCCCTGGTGGGAGGCCGCCGCCATCCGGAGCGGTTGGAGTTGGATGATCGGGAGTTGATCCGCCGGGTTTACGAAGACTTGCAAGAGTTGCTCACCCTGCCGACCCCGCCACTGTTCGCCCGGGTGCTGCGTTCCCCCGGCGGCATCCCCCAACTGGAACAGGACCACCCCCGGCTGCTGGCCTGGCGGGAACGCCTGCAGCGCGAGCAACCGGGTCTGCTGCTCACCGGTTTCGGCTGGGACGGCATCGGCATGAACGACATGATGAAGGCGGCCAAACAGTGCGCCGAACTGGTCCGCCAGGGCCAAACCCACCGGGAGGAAGCCGCTGTCCGCCCGGTCTATTTTTAGGGTAACTGTCCAGCAGCACCCCATCTTGGGGCGATCGGCCCGGCTTGCGTACCCGACAGTACGCGGCGCCGGTCCGCTTGCCCCAACCTGGGGCACTGCTGAACAGTTACCCCCGGCATGAGCTGGATAGTTACCTTTTCAGTTCCGCTGGCGAAGGCGCTCGACCAGATGCTCGACCTGGCCGCGGACACTGCC
>JBLRWU010000049.1:11329-13744 GCA_047921155.1 Desulfurivibrio sp. | reverse complement strand
CCACCCCGCGCGCCCTCGGGAGATTCTCCTCCCCGCAACATGGCCAGCAGACGAATAATCTTTTCCGGCGCCGGCTCCGAACCCAAAACCAGTTGGGACAAGAGCCCGGTCGGGTCACTACCGGTATTGGCGGCCGCGACAGGGCCGGCGCCCGCTCCGGTCGAAGCGGCTTGGGCGGTCGGAGTCGCCGATTTAGCCAGGGCGGACAACAAAGCCCCCAGGCGACTCAGATCCCGCAGACCGCCGGAGGCCTGTTGCAGAAAGCGATGCACTCCCCCCTGCTTGTCGGCCAGGGCCAGTCGAGGTTCATCGCCACCCCGGCGCACCTCGAACCAGAACTCCCGGCCCGGGGTCAAGGGCACCGAGCTGCGGGCCTCGACCTTTTGGCCGGCCAGCTCCAGCACCACCCGACCGTCACTGCCGGCGCTCACCACCCGACCCTGGAGCAGGGCCCCCTGCTCCAGGGCAACGGCGGACCCTCCGGGCCGGCCCGCAGCCGTCCCCCCGCCATCACCCCGGCCAACCGGCACCTTGGGAGTCTGGATCAAGTCACCGATCTTCATAACAGAGGAATTTTCACCGTGGCTTCCATGCCCCCGGTCTTGGCGGTATGGAGGGAAAACTTGCCGCCATGGGCCTCCACCGTCTTTTCCACCAGGGTCAGGCCCATCCCGGTGCCATAGGTCTTGGTGGTGAAAAAGGGATCGCGGATCCGTTCCGCCTGGGAAGGGATCATCCCGGCCCCGGTATCGCGCACCCTGACCACGGCCATTCCCTCCTCTTGCCCGATCTCCAGGGTCAGTTTACCTCCCTCGGGCATCGCCTCGATGCTGTTGCGGACCAGATGAAGAAAGACCTGGCGCATCTGGCGCTCATCGGCATTGGCCGTCACCCCGTTCTCGGGACAAAGCACTTCCCAGGAGATCAGTTGCCGGGTCATCTCGTGCTGCAGCAGGAGGATGGTCTTTTTGACCAGGCCACACAGCATTACCGGTCGCTTTTCCACCTTGTCCTGGCTGACGAAATCGAAGAGATCGCTGAGGGTGGACTCCAGGCGGGCGGTCTCCTTGGTGATCACATTGATATATTTCAGCCAGCTCTCATCAGTGGTTTTCCGGGCCAGAATCCGGGAAACCCCGCCGATGGAGGTGATCGGATTGCGGATGGTATGGACCAGTTGGGCCGCCATCTGGCCCAGGGCCGAGTAGCGCTCCGCCTCCACCAGCAGATCCTTGCTGCGGTTCAACTCCTCGTAGGTGGACTCCAGCTCGGCGATCTTGTGCTGCATCTCGCGATAGAGATGGCTCTGCTCGATGGCCAGGCTGGCCTGACTGGCAAACAGCTCCAGGGCGCTGATATGGACATTGGTGATCGGCCGCCGGGTAACATAGTTGTCGGCGATGATCACCCCGAAAGCCCGGCCCGGCGAGTAGAGCGGCACCACCACGAATCGGTCCTCGCCCAGAATTTCGATCAACTGATGGGGCACCGGCAGGGCATCACCCTCGGGCAGTTGCATCCCGTTGCCATCGGGCTCGCCGTTGGCCCAGTCCTTGGCCAGCAGGATCGGATTGCCGCTGTTTTCCCGTCCGACCAAGATACTGCGCCGGCTTTGCACCGCCTTGATCAGCAGATTTTCCGTCTCGCTGGCCGCCACCGTCAGCCGGCGGACGATGCCGTTGACCGCCAGATCCACCCGCTGGCAATGCTCCCGGGAACTCTGGATGATCTGGCTAAAATCCATCCCCCGCTCCTGCATCTCTCCCCAGATCTGGCCGGCCTCCTCCCGGCAGCCGGGGCCGATGGCCATATGACCGCGCAGTTCAAGCTGCTGATCATCGAACATCGCCAGAAAGGCGCGGTTGAAGCCCAACCCCTCATGGGCGGTGATTCCCACCAGAACGGCCCGCAGAATCTCCTCCAGCTCCACGGTGCTGAGGTAGACGCTGTTCATCTTGAGGGAAAGCTGATGGAGCAGACGGAGGCGGAAATGGGCCTCCTCCAGATCCTCGTGGTATTTGCGGTTTTCCAGAATCAAGCGCCGCTTTTCCAGGGCTTTGCGGGCCACATGGAAGATCTGGTCCAGATTGGCGGGTTTGGAGATATAGTCGGTGGCCCCATTGCGCATACAGTCCAGGGCCACCTGCAGGTCGGAGACCCCGGTCAGCATCACCACGACCAGATCGGGATCTTTGGCGACGATCTGCGGCAGCAGGGTCAACCCGTCGGTATCGGGCAGGCCGATATCGAGCAGAACCAAGGCCACTTTGCGCTCGGCCAGCAGGTTAAAGAGACCGGCGGCGGTCCCGCTCTCCTCGGCGGCCAAACCCTCCATAATGAAAAATTGGCGCAGGGGTCCGCGAATGGCGGGATCGTCATCGACGATAACCACGATCTCCCCCGGCTGGAGCAACT
>JBLRWU010000049.1:0-11229 GCA_047921155.1 Desulfurivibrio sp. | reverse complement strand
TGGGCCGGTTCGGCGTAGCCGATACAGGTGCAGTGCAGCCGGCCGGAGCTGCGGACCAGCAGTTCAAGCACCAGCCGTTTTTCCGTCAATTCAATCCCGAAGTGAAACGGGGCGCACTGCTCGTGCCCCTGCTGGGCCGCCCCCCAGAGTTCCGGCGGCAGCTCCAGCCAGAACAGACCGGCCAGCGGCCCGGGCCGCAGGGTCCGTTTGAGGTAACTTTCCAGGTTGTGCCACTCCTCCCGACTTAGTTCATCAAGCACCAACTGACGCATCACTCTTTCCTCGCAACTAATCATTGTTAAGGATAAAACCGCTGCGGACCACCTTAACCCAGGCGGCCCGGAAAAACGAGTCCCCATTGTCGAGCCGGGTTTACGACTTGACAGTTCCCGCCTACCCCCGGTATTTTCCGTTAACCAACCAGAAGGAGGAGTTCATGACCCACGACTGCCTGTTCTGCAAGATAATCAAGGGGGAAATCCCCGCTGACAAGATCTATGAGGATGACCAGATGCTGGCCTTTCGGGATATCGCCCCCCAGGCTCCCCAGCATTTTCTGGTTATTCCCAAAAAACATGTCAGCGGACCCGGCGCCCTGGCCCCGGAGGATGAAAAGATGATCGGTGCCCTGGTCCGCAAGGGGACCGAACTGGCCCGGGAAAACGGGATCTCCGACTGCCGCCTGGTGATGAACAACGGAGCGGGGGCGGGCCAAACCGTGTTCCATCTCCATCTGCATGTTTTGGGAGGTCGGCCCCTGGGCTGGCCGCCGGGCTGAAATGGCTCCCCCCGTTATCGCCCTGGTCGGCAAGCCCGACTGCGGCAAAACCACCCTGCTGGAGAAGCTGTTGCCGGAACTGACCCGTCGCGGCTACCGGGTCGGGACCATCAAGCACCATGTCCATGAGTTCGTCATGGATACCCCCGGCAAGGATACCTGGCGGCACAAACAGGCCGGGGCCCATACCGTGGTGCTCTCCTCCCCCACCGGGATCGGCCTGGTCCGGGATACCGACCGCGATCTCGGGGTCGATGAACTGGTGGCGCGCTATTTCAGCGAGTTGGATCTGGTCATCGCCGAAGGCTACAAACGAACCGCCCTGCCCAAGATCGAGGTTTACCGGCGGGAGATTCATCCCGAACCCCTGGCCGGCCGCGACGCCTCCTGGATCGCCCTGGTTTCCGACCCTCCGCTGCCCGGCGAGCTGCCCTGTTTTGCCCCCGACCAGGTCGCAGCCATTGCCGATTTCCTCAAGCAACGCTTCCTGAAGGCCCCCGGTTCACCCCTGGCCGCGCAGCCGGCCGTCATCACCCTGACGGTTGACGGCAACCCGATTCCCTTGAACCGCTTCGCCACCGGCTTCCTCCAGCGCAGCATCCTCGGAATGATCGGCAGCCTGCGCGGCTGCGAACATCCCCACCAGATCGAAATCAGCATCACCGATCGGCCCTGTGATGACTGAACAACCAGTAACAGGGGTAGTTCTGGCGGGGGGGCGAAGCAGCCGTTTCGGCAGCAACAAGGCTCTGGCCCTCTACCGGGGCCGGCCGCTGATCGCCCACGCCACCGAGGTGCTGGCCGGGCTGTTTGCCCGGCGCCTGCTGATCACCAACACCCCGGAGGAGTACGCTTTTCTCGACTGGCCGATGACCGGCGACCTGACCCCCGGGGCCGGTCCCCTGGCCGGCATCCAGGCCGCCCTGGAACAGCTCGAAACCGAACGGGCTTTTATCACCGCCTGCGATATGCCCCGGCTCGATCCCGAGCTGATTCGCCGTCTCTGCGCCTGCCCCGGCGACTGGGACGTGGTGCTGCCGGCTCCGGGGGGCCGGCGGGAGCCACTGCATGCCCTCTACCATCGCCGGATCCTGCCCGAGGTCGACGCCGCCCTGGCCCGGGGGGAGAAACGGATCACCGACCTGCTGGCCCGCCTGCGGGTGAGGGAGATGAGTGCCGCCGAACTGGAGCTTAACCCCGCTGCGGTCCGTCCCTTTATCAACGTCAATTTCACCCAGGACCTGGAAGCCCTGCGGGAGGATCGCCACGCCCCCGCCCTGGAAGAGGCCCAGCGCCTGATTCTGACCCACGCCCGGCCCGGCCCCACCGAATGCCTGCCGCTGCCCGAGACGTTGGGCCGCATTCCGGCGGCGGCGGTGCGCGCCCGCCTGGCCGTACCCTCCTTCCCCCAATCCTGCCGGGACGGCTACGCCTTGCGCGCCGCCGACACCCAAAAAGAGGAGATCAGCCTGGTACTCCAGGGGGAGATCGCCGCCGGACGGCGGGGTCCGACTCCGCGCCTGAAAAGGGGCGGCACCTACCGGATCATGACCGGCGGCATGATCCCCCCCGGCGCCGACAGCGTGATCCCCTTTGAAGAGGTGGGCCATGAGGGGCGACAACGGATCGGTTTACCGGCCCCCTGCCGCCCCGGCGCCCATATCCGGCCGGTGGGCACCGATCTGCGCCGCAATCAGGTGATTGTGCGGGCCGGCCGCCGGATCGATCCCGATCATCTGCCGCTGTTGGCCACCGCCGGGGTCGGAGAGATCAAGGTATTTGCCCGAGCCCGGGTCGGCCTGCTCTGCACCGGCAGCGAACTGCTGGATGAGGTCGGGGGCAACCCCGTCCCCGGCAGCCTGATCAGCGGCAACCGTTTTCTCCTTGCCGGCCTGGTGCGCCGCTGCGGGGCCGAGCCGGTGGACCTGGGCACGGTCCGGGACGACGACCGGGAGATCGCCGCCATTCTCGCCACCCATAAGAATCGAAGACTGGACGCCATCATCTCCACCGGCGGCATGGGGCCGGGCAAATACGACCTGGTGGGCCGGGTGCTGGAGCAACTGGGGGCCCCCATCCTCTATCGGGAACTCAAGGTTCGGCCCGGCAAAGCCACCCTGGCGGCCCTGCTGGGCGAGACCCTCTTTTTCGGCCTCCCGGGCCCGCCGCCGGCCGTACACCTTCTTTTCCATCTGCTGATCGCCCCCGCCCTGCGCCGGATCCAGGGCGACCCCAGCCCTCGGCCCAAGGTGATCCGGGCCCGCCTGCTCCACCCCCTGAAGGTTCGTCAAAGCGGGGTACTCCACCTCAAGGACGCGGTGCTGGTCCCCAAGGGAGACCGGCTCACGGTCCGCAGCCCCCGTCCCGGCGAAGCCCTCAACGCGGTGATGATGATTCCGGCCCACCGCCTGAGCATCCGCCAGGGAGAACTGATCCGTCTGGTAACCGTCCCCTAGCACCGGATCCCGGCGTCGATCTTGATTTATCAACCTGGCCGTGCTACAAACTTCAACTCATCTCGCCCATTTATAGTCAGAGGATCATCTAGGTATGCTTGAACTGCGATTTATTCGAGAAAATTTCGCCCTGGTTAAAGAGAAGAGCGCCCTGCGCAACCACGACACCACGGCTTTGGAGCAGTTTCCGCAACTGGATCAGGCGCGGCGGGAGATTCTGGCGGAGCTGGAGGCCGGACGCAATCGCCGCAAGAGCGAGTCCCGGGAGGTGGGGGCGCTGAAAAAGGCGGGCCGGGAGGCGGAGGCCGCCGCCAGGATGGAGGAGACCCGACAACTGGGGGAACGGCTCAAGGAGCTGGAGCAACAGTTGCACGGCATCGACGCCCGGCTGGATGAGATTGTGATGAGTACCCCCAACCTCTGCCACGATTCGGTACCGGTGGGCAATGATGAAAGCGCCAATGTGGAGTACCGCCGCTGGGGCAGCCCGACCCAATTCGACTTCACCCCCAGGGCCCACTGGGAGCTGGGCGAGGCCGACGGCACCATCGACTTCAACCGGGCCGCCAAGCTCTCCGGGGCCCGCTTTGCCCTGCTGACCGGCTTTGCCGCCCAGCTGGAGCGGGCCCTGATCAACTTCATGCTCGATCTCCACACCGAAAAACACGGTTACCGCGAGGTGCTGCCCCCCTTTCTGGTCAACTCGGCCAGCATGACCGCCACCGGCCAGTTGCCCAAGTTCGCCGCCGATCTCTTCCGGGTGGAGGGGGCCGACCTCTGGCTGATCCCCACCGCCGAGGTGCCGGTGACCAATATCCACCGGGACGAAACCCTGGGCGAGCATGAGCTGCCGATCCACTACTGCGCCTACACCCCCTGCTTCCGTTCCGAGGCCGGCTCTTACGGCCGCGACACCAAGGGGCTGATCCGCCAGCATCAGTTCGACAAGGTGGAGCTGGTCAAGTTCACCACCCCGGAAAGATCCGACGAGGAGCTGGAAAAGTTGCTGGCCGACGCGGAGAGTGTGCTGCAACGACTGGAGCTGCCCTACCGGGTGGTGACCCTGTGCAGCGGGGATTTGGGCTTTTCGGCCCGCAAGACCTATGATATCGAGGTGTGGATGCCGGCTCAGAACTGTTACCGGGAGATCTCCTCTTGCAGCAATTTCGGGGATTTCCAGGCCCGCCGGGGCGGCATCCGCTACCGCCCGGCCGGGGAGAAGAAAAGCGCCCTGGTCCACACCCTCAACGGCAGCGGCTTGGCGGTGGGTCGCACCCTGGCGGCCATCTACGAGAATCACCAGCAGGCCGACGGCACCATCCGGCCCCCCGCCGCCCTCAAATCATATCTGAATCCGAAATTTACTTGAAGATGGTGCGATTTCTGCCCGCTTCCTTGGCCCGGTAAAGATTCTGGTCGGCCCGGGCCAACAGGGATCCGGAGGTTTCGGTGGCTTCGAACTGGGCCACCCCGATGCTCATGGTCCTGCGGACCACCAAGCCATCTTCCCGGGGCTGAAAATCCAGGGCGGCAAACTCATCCCGCAGGCGGTCGGCCAGCCGCAACCCGGTCTCGCCATCGGTTTCCGGCAGGATTACCACGAACTCTTCTCCCCCGAAGCGACAGGCCAGATCATTGATCCGCAACGAATCGCGCAGCAGCATCCCCATGGCGGCCAGAACCCGGTCGCCGGCCGGATGGCCGTAGGTATCGTTGTAATGCTTGAAGTTGTCGATATCCATGATCAGCAGGGCCAGGGAGTGGCCGTAGCGGCGGGCTCGCTCCACCTCCAGCACCAGGTGCTGGTTGAAGTAGCGCTTGTTGAACAGCCCGGTCAACTCGTCGATGATGCTCAACTCCTTGTAGCGCTGCTCGCTTTTCTGCAGGGCCTTCTCGGACAGGATCCGGCTGGTGACATCGGTGATATGCTCGACGATGCCGACCAGATCACCGGCCGGTCCCCGGAAGGGGGTGGCCAGCACATGGTAGTAAGCGGGGCCGTCGGGGCCCATCCGCTCCACCTCGCTTTCCACCCGCTCGGCCCCGGCCTTGATCTGCCGTAACGGGCAGTCGGCGGTGCCGCAAAGGGCGGAGGAGAATATCTCGTGGCACTTGGCGCCCGTAGCCGCCGCCGCCGAAACCCCGGCCATCCCCAGCAGGGCTTCGTTGTAGCGCAGGACGTTGAACTGGGTATCCACCAGAAAAATGCCCCCGGCCACGGTCTTGAAGATCTGGTTGATCTCGATGTAGGCCCGGGAGGCCTCTGCGGCCATCTCGTTGGCCCGGGCGATGGCGTTTTCCAACTGGGCGTTCAGGGCCTCCAGCTCCAGGCGATGCTGATCAAAGACCTGGCGATGCTCCCTCAACTGCCGCATATCCTCGCCAATAACCCCGGCCGCCACCAACCAGGCCCGGAAGATTTCACGCTTCACCGGCTTGATCAGGTAATAGGTCACCCCGGCCTTGAGGGCCTCCTCGATATCCTGGGGTCGGTCCTTAATGGTGACCATCAGGATGGTAACATAACGACCCGCCTCGCTGGCCCGGATCATCCGGGCCAGGCTCACCCCGTTCATGCCCCGCATGACCCAGTCCAGCACCACAATCCGGGGTTGATGGCGGCGGAAGGCCTCCCAGCCATCCTCCGCACTGGCGCAGATATGGACCTGATAGCCCTCGGCCTCGGCCACCGAAGAGAGAATCTTGCGGCAGACCGGGTCGTCTTCGACAATCAGCAGCGGCTCGGGTGGTTTTTTGGCCACGGTCTCCCTCAACCGGCCCGGTTTTCGAGGGCCAGTTCGAGCAGGCGGTCCAGCAGGGCCCCGAAATCCAAGCCGTAGGCGGCGGCGGCCTGGGGCAGGAGGCTGGTGGGGGTCATCCCCGGGATGGTGTTGGTTTCCAGGATATAGAGGCCGTCGGCGGCCAGGATCATATCGGTGCGGCTGTAGCCCGCAAGCCGCAGGGCACGGTGGGCCAGGCAGGCGCAGCGTTGCGCCTCGGCAGTGACCTCCGGAGCCAGGTCGGCCGGGCAGATCTCCCGGCTGGCTCCGGCCTGGTATTTGGCCTGGTAATCGAAGAAACGAAAGTTATCACCGGGAATGATCTCGACAATGGGCAGGGCGGTCAGTTGTTCGTTGCCCAACACCCCGCCGGTCAACTCCCGGCCGGCGATGAACTGCTCCACCATCACCTGGTCATCGAAAGAGAAGGCTTGCTCAAGAGCCGGACCCAACCCCTCCTCCCGATCCACGATGCTCATGCCCAGACTGGAACCCTGGCGCACCGGTTTGACCACCAGGGGCAGGGTCAACCGGGCAAGCAGGCGCCGGGGGTCCTCCCGATCGGCGACAACCGCCATCTCCCAGTCCGGCACCCGTAGCCCGGCCAGGCGGTAGAGCTGCTTGGCCAGATCCTTGTCCATGGCCAGGGCGCTGCCCAACACACCACTTCCCTGATAGGGAATATCCAGCAGATCGAGAAAACCCTGCACGGTGCCATCCTCACCCAGGGGGCCGTGCAACAGGATAAAGGCCACGTCGATGCCCCGGGAGCCGTCGGGGCCCGGGGCCGCGTCAGCAGCCAGGCGCGCCAGGTCGATGGCCGGATCGTAACGGCGCACCTCGTAGCGGGAGCGGTCCAGCGCTTTTTCCACCTCCACGGCCCCCGCCAGGGAGACCTCCCGTTCCCCGGAGCGGCCGCCGGCCAGCAGAGCCACCCGAATCTTTGTCGGTTTTATCATTATGGTTACACCACTAAAAGCAGGTTTGTGCGTTGAGTTAACAGGTTAAGTGCCTCACATCCTAAGTATGCTTCTCTCTTTTGTCCACATTTTTTTACCAAACCACACTGGCTGCGGAGTTGCACCGTTTTCCGGCGCACCGCCAGGCGAAATCCGGCCTATTCATCATCGCAGAACAAGAAGGTGCCCTGGCGGCCATCCGAATCAGAGGCCTTTTCCGGCAGAAAGACAACCGTGCCTGCTTGCCGGCCATCGCCCAGGTTCAACTCCCCCAGAGCGACGGCGGAGAAGGGCGCGAACACTCCCCGCTTGAAAAAGGCGCTCCGGGTTCGCGGGGTAAAGAGAGGGGGGTAGTTGTCGGGCAACCGGCGCCAGAGCCGATCCTGGACCTCTTTCAACCAGGCGGAACCGGCAAGGTCCGGGGCACTGTCGCTCTTTGCCAGGGCGGGCAGCAGGTGGGCGGGCAGGCGCCGGTGGCCGCAGGCCAGCCAGTCAAAACGCTGCAGTTCCGCAAGCAGCTCGGCGTCTGGGCGGGACCGGCAGCAATTGACCAGCAGCTCACTCAGCAACTCCTGGGTCCTGGCCCGTTCAAAAAAGTGCCGGCGGCGGCAAACGGCGGCCAGTTCGCGGAAAAAAGCGGCCGGGTCGGGTTCCCGGCGCAACAGGTAGGCGATGGTGGCGTGAAAGTAGCGGGGATTGTAAAAGGCCTCGATCACCTCGCCCAGACGGTACAGTTCGGCCAACTCGCCCTGATTCAGCCAGCGGGTGGCCAGCACCGGGTAGGGCGGCGCCTGGCAGCAGCGCAGCCCGAACTCCTCCCGCCGCCGGGCCAGGGGAGTGTCCGGCAGCACCTTCAGCAGCCCCAGTTGCAGTTGCTGGGGTTTGAGGGCCAGGATTTCGTTGAGTGATCGCAAATAGGTGGCCCGCTCCTCAAAGGGCAGCCCCAGAATCAGGTCGAGATGGAGATGGATATTGCCGGCGGTCCGCAGGCGGCGGATGGCGATGGTGGCCCGCTCCAGGTCGGGGTTGCGGTTGACCGCCGCCAGGCTGGCCGGATTGAAGGATTGCAGGCCGATCTCGAACTGGAAAAGTCCCGACGGCACCGTCGCCAGCCACTCCAGGGCCTCATCGGTGAAGAGGTCGGGGGCGATCTCGAAATGAAAGAGGGTGGCAGGTTTGCCGGCGGCAACGGCGGCGGCGTTTTGGGTCGCCAGAAAACGCCAGATCGCCAGGGCCCGCTCCGGGGGAGCATTGAAGGTGCGATCGACAAAACGGATCACCGGGGGGTGGCAGCCAAGAAGCAGTTCCAGTTCCCGGAAGACCTGCTCCAAGGGCAGGGCGGTAACCCCCCGCCGGACCGCCGAGAGGCAGTAGGAGCAACTGAAGGGGCAGCCCCGCGAAGACTCGTAGTAGATATGGCGGTTTTGCAGCCCGGCGGCGCAATCCTCCCGCCGGTAGGGCATGGCGAAGGGGGCCTGGGGGTCGGCCTGGTATTCGGGGCCCGGGCGACCGGCGGCCAGATCGGCATAAAACCCGGCGGCCAAACCCTCCACCGGCCCCCGCACCACACTGAGACCGGGCCGGGCCGGCAAATCCAGATGGGGGGCCTGGGGCCCGCCCACCACCACCGGCAGTTCGGGGCGCACCTGGGCCAGATCGGCAAGCAACCGGCGGGTAAAATCGGCGTTCCAGACATAGACCGAAAAGAGCAGGGCTCCCGGCTCCCCATCCAGCAGGCGCAACAGGGTTTCATAGTAGGGATCGTTGATGGTGAGCTGAACAATCTCCACCCGGGCGGCGGGCAGCCGGCTCGCCACCGCCTCCCGCAGATAAAAGAGGGCGGGAGCGGAGTGAACAAAGCGGGCGTTAAGCGCGACCAGGCGGATTAGCATTGTTTTTCCGGCGGAGAAAAGGTACAAATGGGAGCATCAAACGGGCATCATACCGACGAGGAGGGCTCTTGACAAGCCTTCGCTCACCAGAGATCACCCCCGCGCCAACCACAGCCAGCGATAAAAGCAACCATGCTCACCTATCCCGATATCGACCCGATTATTTTTCAGTTAGGCCCCCTGGCCGTGCGCTGGTACGGGATGATGTATGTCCTGGGCTTTATTGCCACCTACTTTCTGGTCCGTTACCAGTTCCGGCGTTATCCCCATCCCGGCCTGGAGCGCAATTTCGACAACCTCAATCTGGTGCTGATCGCCAGCCTGATCCTCGGGAGCCGCCTGGGCTATGTGGTTTTTTACAACTTCTCCTACTATTTTGCCCACCCCCTGGAGATTTTCGCCACCTGGCAGGGGGGGATGTCATTCCATGGCGGGCTGATCGGCCTGCTCTTCGGCGGCTGGCTGTTTTGCCGCTACAGCGGCCTGCCCTTTCTCCGCACCGCCGATGCCTACATGGTGGTCGCCCCCATCGGCCTGGGACTGGGCCGGCTGGGTAATTTCATCAACGGCGAACTGTACGGCCGGGTCAGCGAAGTGCCCTGGGCCATGGTCTTTCCCGGCGGCGGCCCCCTGCCCCGCCACCCCTCCCAGCTCTACGAGAGCGGCCTGGAGGGGCTGGTGCTCTTCATTATCATGTGGCTGGCCCTGGGCCGCTACTGGCGGCAGGGCTGGCCGGCGGGCAGCCTGGCGGCCCTTTTTCTGATGGGCTACGGAGTGATGCGCTTCCTGGTGGAATTTTTCCGGGAGCCCGACGCCCAACTGGGCCTCTACCTCAACCTGTTCTCCATGGGCCAGGCCCTCAGCGCCCTGATGGTCGTAACCGGCCTGACCCTCTGGTTCGCCCTGCGACGGAGATCCCGATTATGCTGATGCGCTTTTGCCCGGGCTTGCGATTTGCCCTCTTCCTCTTAACCGGTATTCTGGCTCTCACCATGACAAACAGCGACAGTGCAGCCACCCAGCTGGCTCCCCACCTTCACAAGGACGTACTCCCCAACGGCCTGACCGTGATCACCCGGGAAACCCCGGATACCGGGGTGGCCACCGTCCAGATCTGGGTTGGGGCGGGCAGTGTCTATGAGGCCCCCCACGAGGCCGGGATCACCCACTTTATCGAGCATATGATCTTCAAGGGCACCGCCGAGCGGGGGCCCGGCGAGGTGGCGGGAGCGATCGAGGCGCTGGGGGGGCGGATCAACGCCTACACCAGCTTCGAACATACGGTTTACCACGCCACCCTGGATGCCCGCCACTGGCCGGCGGCCATGGAGGTGCTGGCCGACGCGGTACTCAACTCGCTGTTCGATCCCGCCGAGCTGGAGCGGGAAAAACCGGTGATCTTCGAAGAGATCATGATGCGCCGGGATCGCCCGGAGCTGCATCTTTTTCAGGAGATGATGGCCCGGGCCTACACCACCCACCCCTACCGCCTGCCGATCAGCGGCAGCCAGGAGAGCGTGGCGGCCTTCAGTCGCGATGATATCGCAGCCTACATGGAGCGCCATTACCACCCGGACAATTTCACCATTGTGGTGGTGGGCGACCTCAAGGCGGCCGAAGTCGTGGCCCTCAGCCGCAAGCTGTTCGGCGATCTGCCCCGCCGGCCGGAGCTTGCCGACCGTGATCTGCCCCAGGAGCCGCCCCCGACCCAATTCCGTTTCTTTCTCGAGGAGCAGGAGATCAACCAGACCCACCTGGCCCTGGCCTTTCCCGTTCCCGCCTTCAAGCACCCCGACAGCGCCGCCCTGAACGTGCTGGCCCATATTCTGGGGCAGAGCGAGGCTTCCCGGCTCAACGAACGGCTCCGCCACGAGCTGGGCCTGGTTTACCGGATCAGCAGTTCGCTGTTCAGCTCCCGTGACCCCGGCCTGTTCCAGGTCGGCGCGACCCTGGACGCGGCCAATGCGTCGGCGGTACTCCGGGAAACCCTGATCGATCTTTTTACTCTGCGCCATTTCCCGGTCAGTGAGCAGGAGCTGGAGCGGGCCCGCCGCAACCTGGAGGCGGATTTCGTCTTCAACCTGGAACGAGCCGAAGGCATGGCCCGGGTGATGGGTTCCTTTGAAATGCTCACCGGAGATCCCCGCGAGCACGCCTACCTGGAACGGCTCCGGGGGGTGGAGGCCGCCGACATCCAGCGGGTGGCCGCCACCTATTTCCAGGAATCACGCCTGACTGCCGGCCTTCTGGCCCCCCGCGATTCGCAGATCGGGCTGGACCGGCAGAAAGTGGGCGAAATCATCGCCATCGCCGCCGCCGCCGCCCGCCTGAAAGCGCCCGAGGGAGAGCGGCCCCCCGCCCTGC
>JBLRWU010000048.1:0-14139 GCA_047921155.1 Desulfurivibrio sp. | reverse complement strand
CGAAATTTCGGGGAGGTGGCATGAGTATCAAGGTTAAGTTCTGGGGAGTGCGGGGTTCGGTGCCCTGTCCGGGGCCGGAGACTGTTCGTTATGGCGGCAATACCGCCTGTATCGAGATTCGCTTTCCCGAACTGGATAACCGATTGCTGGTTATCGATGCCGGTTCCGGCTTGCGGGAGCTGGGCAACCACCTGATGGCCGGCGATTTCAAGCGGGGGCCGCTCAACGTCTCGATCTTCCTGACCCACACCCATTGGGATCATATCATGGGCTTCCCCTTCTTTGTGCCCATTTATGTGCCCGGCAGCCGGATCACCGTTTACGGACCGGTCAGCTATGAGCAGGATACCCTGCGGGGAATCGTCGGCGGTCAGCTTACCTACCGTTATTTTCCGGTGCGTGAGGTCGAGCTGGCTGCCGAAGTTGATTATGTCGAATTGAAGGAGGGACGCCTGGATCTGGGCGACGGGATAACCCTGGTCACCCGCTATCTTAACCATCCGGTACTCTGCCTGGGTTACCGGATCGAGTATGGGGGCAAAGTGCTGTGTACCGCCTATGACACGGAGCCTTACCGCAACCTGTTTATCACCGATCCCACCAACCCCTCCTACGACGAAGAGATGGCCAGGGAGGGGGAGGAGGTGGCGGCGGAGCAGAACCGGCTGGTTGCCGGTTTTTTCGCCGGCGCCGACCTGTTGATCCACGATACCCAATATACCGCGGCGGAGTTTTTCCCGGCCAAGGTGGGATGGGGACACTCCTCCTTCGAGTACGCACTGGATACGGCCTCCCGGGCCGGGGTCAAGCGTCTGGCCCTGTTTCACCACGACCCCGAGCGCAGTGACGACCAGCTTGACCAGTTGGCCACCCTCCATGGGGGAAGCCGCGACGGCATGGAGGTGTTTTGCGCCCGTGAGGGGATGGAAGTTACCCTCTAGGCGTAAGCGGTCACGGGGCACCGCATCTTGCGGCGATCGGGCCGGCTCACGTACTGGCGTACGCATCGCCGTCCCGCTTGCCGCAACCTGCGGCACCCCGTGACCGCTTACTTCCGGTTGGGCCCCGTGATCAATTACCACTAGGCGGCCCGGCGATGGCGAAATAAGTGGACAGACCCTGCGATTTTGCCGAAAGATTAATCAGGAGGCTTGCTGTTCGCGGCCGGCGTAGAGGTCGCCAATCGTTGCGAGGGCACTTGCATGGTTATCTCGGACGAACTCAAATTTCCCCGGGTGGTGCCGGTGGATCCGTTCCGCAAGGAGCGCAAGGTTGAGGCGGTTTTTGCCATTCCGGCCATTGCCAGGATCGGCGCTTTCAAGCAGGGCTGGAATCGTAACCGGGAGGAGGAGCGGCCGCCGCCCAAGCGGCGTCGCCTCGACGCCGACCAGGAGCGGGAGGTTCGGCGGCAGATGGAACGGGCCAACCTCAACTTCGCAAACCACGGTATCCTGCTGCGCCTGCTCCTTACCCGAACCGAGGAGGGCTATCAGTTGGATCTCTACGACTGCACCGGTGACACGGTGTGCCAGGTGGTCGCCGATCTCCATGTCACCTTCGATGACCTCCCCGCCCTGCTTCGCAACCTGGAAGAGGAGGGTGGACTGCTCATCGACACCATTACCTGAATCCCGATTTTTTTGTCTTGAAATCCCTTGGTAAACATGCTACCAATGCCCCTTAATTTCTGAATTGCCATTCAGAATGGCCGCATGGGGGATGTGGGAGGCGGCCATAAGGGAGGAGGGAGACGGGGATGCGGTTATTGCAGTTCCTGCGTGACAACAAGGGGGATATCCAGGATCGCTGGGTCAGTCTGGTGCTGGACAGTTATTCCCAGGACGCCGCGGCCATCTTTAAACGGGAGCAAGATCGCTTCGCCAACCCGGTGGGTTACAGCACCCGCCACACCCTCACCACGCTCTATTCCCTGCTTTTCGATCACGATACTCCCCAATTTGACCAGCTTGGCGCGGCGCTGGAGGATTTCATCAAAATCCGGGCCGTCCAGACCTTCACGCCCGCCTCGGCGGTGGCCTTTGTCTACGACCTCAAGGGGGTGGTGCGCAAGGCCGCGGCCCGGGAGCGGGATCTGGAGACCGCTCCGGGCGACTGGGAGCGGCTCCACGATACCCTGGACACCGTGGCCCTCCTGGTGTTCGATCTCTACATGGCCTGCCGGGAACGGCTCTACAAGGCCCAACTCCATGAATACAAGAGCATGAACCATATGCTTACCCAGCATGGCTGCCCCTCGGCCGGGCTGGCCGACGACACCACGAAATTAATGGCGGATCTCCATCCGCTTCATACTCACAGCAACGAAGCGAGGTAACGGTCAATGAGAGTCTTGAAAGCCCTTATCGCGGTCGTGGCACTGATCCTGGTCGCCCTGGTGGTGGCTCAGGTGCCCGGTGGGAAAAGCCTGCTCGGGATAGTGCTTCCCTACCTGGCATTTGCCCTTTTCCTGGGAGGCTTTATCTACAAGATTGTGGACTGGGCCAAGTCGCCAGTGCCCTTCCGCATCCCCACCACCTGCGGGCAGGAAAACTCCTTGCCCTGGATCAAGCAGAACAAACTTGATTGCCCCTCGACCAAGGCCGGGGTGATCGGGCGGATGGCGCTGGAGATCCTGCTCTTCCGCTCCCTGTTCCGCAACACCCGGGCCGAGATCCATGACGGCCCCAAGCTGGCCTACGGCTCCAACAAGTGGCTCTGGCTGTTCGCCCTGCTCTTTCACTACAGTTTTCTGGTGATTGTCCTGCGCCATATGCGGCTGTTCACCGATCCCATCGCCCCCTTTGTGCCGCCGCTGGAATTTTTAGATGGCTTTCTGGAAGTGGGCGCCACCACCATCTACCAGAGCAGTTTTATCCTGCTGGCGGCGGTGGCCTTCCTCTTTCTGCGGCGACTGGTGCGGCCCTACCTGCGCTATATCTCGTTGCCGGCCGACTACTTCCCCCTGCTGCTGATCTTCGCCATCGGCACCAGCGGCATCCTGATGCGCCACGTCTTCCGGATCGACGTGGTGGCGGCCAAGGAGTTGGCCGTGGGGTTGACCACCTTCTCCCCCTCCATCAACGGTGAGATCGGCGCCATCTTCTTCGTTCACGTTTTTCTGGTCTGCGTGCTGCTGGCCTATTTCCCCTTCAGCAAATTGATGCATCTGGGCGGGATCTTCATGAGCCCCACCCGCAATATGGCCAACAACAGCCGGATGGTGCATCACGTCAATCCCTGGAACGATCCCAAGATTAAGCCGCACGCCTACGCCTCTTACGAGGACGAGTTCCGCGAGTTTATGGTTGATGCGGGTCTGCCGGTGGAGAAAGAACTGCCGGCCGCCGCTCCGGAAGAGGAGGCTCCGGCCGCCGAGGAAACCACGGATAAGTAGGGGAGCCTTGCAGACGGCTGTTCCGATAGAAAGCCTTGTTTGCTAAAAACTTCAGATAAGGAACGACGACAATGGCAGATACCAAAGCAGCGGAAATGAAAGTGAAGGTGGTCAAGGAGCCGTCTTTGATGACTGGCGCCGTGCCCACCCGTAACTGGTGGGATGTGGAGGCGATATTCAAGCCGGGAAATTACTGCTATCCGGCCAAGAAGAGTATCGCCGAGTACCACGGCAAGAACCTGCCCGGCCTCTTCGGCGAGCCCCGCGATTGGGACGTGGAGAGCGATGACTGGAAGCTTCCGGAGAACTGGAAGGAGATCATCATCAACGGGATCAAGGAGCGGCTGGATAAATTCCGCTCGCTTAAAATTTTCATGGATTGCTGTGTGCGTTGCGGCGCCTGCGCCGACAAGTGCCACTTCTTCCTCGGCACCGGGGATCCCAAGAATATGCCGGTGCTGCGGGCCGAACTGTTCCGTTCGGTTTATCGCAACGACTTCACCCTGGCCGGCAAGATCCTGGGCGAGATCGCCGGGGCCCGGCCCATGACCTTCAAGGTGCTGAAGGAGTGGTTCATGTACTTCTATCAGTGCACCGAGTGCCGCCGCTGCTCGGTCTTCTGCCCCTACGGCATCGACACCGCCGAGGTGACCATGATGGGCCGCGAGTTGCTCCATCTGGTCGGGGTCAACACCAACTGGATTCTGGAGCCGGCCGCCAACTCCAACCGCACCGGCAACCATCTCGGCCTCCAGCCCCACACCTTCAAGGAGAACGCCGAGTTTCTGATCGACGACATCGAGGAGGCCACCGGCTATCGGCCCCAGAACCTCAATTTCAACCGCAAGGGGGCCGAAGTCCTCTTCATCATCCCCTCGGCCGATGTTTTCGCCGATCCCGGCATCTTCACCTTCATGGGTTACCTGCTGCTCTTTGAGCATATCGGGCTTGATTACACGATCAGCACCTACTCCTCCGAGGGCGGCAACTTCGGCCTGTTCACCAACAACCAGTTGATGAAGAAACTCAACGGCAAGATGTACGCCGAAGCCAAACGTCTGGGAGTGAAGTGGATTCTGGGTGGTGAGTGCGGCCATATGTGGCGGGTGATTCACCAGTATATGGGCACCATGAACGGGCCGCCCGACTTCCTGGAGACCCCGCGCTCGCCCATCACCGGCACCGTCTTCGAGAACGCCGCTTCCACCAAGATGGTCCATATCAGCGAGTTCACCGCCGATCTGATCAAGAACAACCGGCTCAAGATCGACAAGAGCCGCAACGACCACCGGGTGGTGACCTTCCACGACTCCTGCAATACCGCCCGCGGCATGGGCCTGATGGAGGAGCCGCGCTACATTCTGAACAGTGTTTGCAACAACTTCCACGATATGCCGGAGAACACCATCCGGGAAAAGACCTTCTGCTGCGGTAGCGGTACCGGCCTCAACACCGGCGAGATCATGGACCTGCGGATGCGGGCCGGTTTGCCCCGGGCCAATGCGGTCAAGTACGTGGCCGAGCGCCACGGGGTCAACATGCTCTCCTGTGTTTGCGCCATCGATCGGGCCACCCTGCTGGCCCTTAACCAATACTGGAACCCCGGCGTCGATGTTTGCGGAGTATCCGAACTGGTCGGTAACGCCCTCATCATGGAGGGAGAAAAAGAGCGGGAAATGGACCTCCGTTTCGCGCCCCTGGCAGGCATGGAGGGTTAAGATATGTACGGCAGCGGACGAATCATCCCATCACTGATCATTTTTGTCGGCCTGATGACCTTTGGCATCTGGTACAACGCCGGCCAGGCTCAGCAACCCCCGCAACTGGTGAAACCCACCGAGTACGACGAGTGTGTGCGGGACACCCAGTTCATGCGGGAGTCACACATGGTGCTGCTCCACGAGTGGCGCGACGATATTCTGCGCAAGAGCGGTCAGCGCGTCGGGATTACCGCCAACGGTCTGCGGTATGAACGCAGTCTGCAGAAGGGTTGCATGAACTGCCACAACGACAAGAAGCGTTTCTGCGATGAGTGCCACAACTACGCGGCGGTTACGCCGGACTGCTGGGGATGCCATCTCGAACCGACCAAGGAGGCCTTATAAGATGAAGAAGGATAGGCGAGATTTTCTTAAACTGGCCGGGGTTGCGGCGGCTGCCGGTATCGGCGCCACCTCCGCCTTTCAATCGCTGCTTGGCGGCGAGGCCGAGGCCTCCGGCCTGAAGCGGGTTGGCGCCGCCAAGAAGAAGGGCGATGGTACCCGCTTGGGAATGGTGATCGATATTCCCAAGTTTGCCGCCAACCGGGAGTTGGCTCAACGCTGCATCAATGCTTGTCACTCGATCCATAACGTCCCCGATTTCGGCAACCCCAAGGATGAGATCAAGTGGCTGTGGGAAGAGCGTTTTGAGCATGTATTTGTTAAGGACACCCATAAGCGCCAGAGCGAGAATCTGCATATGTTGCCGGTGCTGACCCTGTGCAACCACTGTGACAACCCGCCCTGTGTCCGGGCCTGCCCCACCAAGGCTACCTTCAAGAAGGCCGACGGGGTTGTCGCCATGGATTACCATCGCTGTATCGGCTGCCGTTTTTGCATGGCGGCCTGTCCATATGGCGCCCGGAGTTTTAACTGGCGCGACCCGCGTCCCTTCATCAATGATCTCAACCCCGAATATCCCTCGCGGACCCGGGGTGTGGTCGAGAAGTGCAACTTCTGCACCGAGCGTTTGGCGGCGGGGCAGTTGCCGGCCTGCGTTGAGGAGGCCGCTCCGTTTGATGCCATGATTTTCGGTGATCTCAACGATCCCAACTCCAAGATCAGCCGGGTGCTGCAGGAGACCTATACGCTCCAGCGGCGTCCGTCCCTGGGAACCTATCCATCTGTTTTCTATATCGTTTAAGGTGAGCCGTCATGATTGAAAAAGCACTACAGGGGAGTAAGGGATACTGGACCTGGGTAGCCTTTCTGCTGGCCTTGATGGCCATGGGCGCCGCCTTTTATGTCCAGCAGTGGAACTATGGCCTGGGGATTACCGGGATGAGCAGGGATGTGAGCTGGGGACTTTATATCTCCCAGTTTACCTTTCTGGTCGGGGTCGCCGCCGGTGGCCTGATGCTGGTGCTGCCCTATTACCTGCACAACTATAAGGATTTCGGGCGGATCACCATCCTGGGCGAGTTCATGGCCATTGCCGCCGTCATCATGTGCCTGATGTTCATCATCGCCGACCTCGGGCAACCGATGCGGGCCCTGAACGTTCTGCGCTTTCCCACCCCACAGTCGATGCTCTTCTGGGACATGATCGTACTCAACGGCTACCTGGCCCTGAACCTGGTCTGCGGCTGGGCGATTCTCCATTCCGAGTATAAAGGGGTTAAATATTCCAGTTGGGTCAAACCCCTTATCTATCTCTCGATCCCTTGGGCCGTCAGTATCCACACCGTCACCGCCTTTCTCTATGCCGGTTTGCCCGGGCGCGACTACTGGCTCACCGCCATTCTGGCCCCGCGCTTCCTGGCTTCGGCCTTTGCCGCCGGCCCGGCCCTGCTGCTGGTGATCGCTCTGGTGCTGGAGCGCAACACCCTGTTCCGGGTTGGCCGGGTGGCCAAGGATAAGCTGGTGACCATTATCTCCTATGCGGCGATCATCAACTTTTTCTTTCTGGCCTGCGAGTTCTTCTCAGCCTTTTACAGTCAGTACCCGAGCAAGATTTACACCAAGGCTTATCTGTTCTGGGGGCTGGAAAAAGATGGGATGATCTACAACAACCTGGCCCCCTTCATGCGCCTTTCGGTATTGATCGGGATTATCGGGATTGTCCTGATCTTTATGGCTCGCTCCCGTAAGTCCGATCTGATGCTGGGGATCTCCTGCATTTTGATTTTCCTCTCGCTCTGGATCGATAAGGGCCTGGGCATGGTGTTGGGCGGTTTTGTCCCCAATCCGCTGGGCGGCGTAACCGAGTACTATCCCACCGTCCAGGAGCTGGGAATCACCGCTGCGGTATGGGCCACCGGCTTTCTGATTGTGACCATCCTCTATAAGGTGGCGATCAGCGTTAAGCTGGAGCAGGAGTTGAAGCAACCTTCATAAGCCCAGTCCTAACCGGGCTACATTTTAAGCGTTAATTTAAAAAGGAAGCAGGCCCACCAAATGGTGGGCCTGCTTCCTTTTTTATCGGCGCTTCCGCCGCTGGCCCCGGCAAATGCTGAACGGGCGGGGGCAAGGCCCGCCTGAACGCAGGGGACGCGAGCTTATGAACATAGCTATTCACACCTACCGGCATTTTGCTGCTCCGGACCGCCTGCTGCCCCACGGCTCCTTTGCCCGCAGTGGCGGGGTTAGTCCCGACCCCTACGACTCACTGAATGTGGGCTACGGGGTGGGGGATGCCCCGGAGCAGGTTAGGGAAAACCGCCGCCGGATTTGCGAGGCCCTGGGCTTAAAGGCGCTGGTTTCCTCCCGCCAGGTCCATGGTAAGGGGGTTTATCTCCTGCGGGAGCCGGTGGCCGGGGATCTGGAGCTGGAGGGTTATGATGCTCTGATCTCCGCTTGTCCCGGTATCGGCTTGCTGATCCAGCAGGCCGACTGCCAGGCGGTGATGCTCCATGATCCCCGGCTGGGGGTGGTGGCCAATCTTCATGTGGGCTGGCGGGGCAGTGTCGCCAATATCATCGGCGAGGTTCTGGCCCTGATGGTGGGAGAGCTGGGCTGTCGAGCCGGCGAAATCCTGGCCGCCATCAGCCCGTCCCTGGGCCCTTGCTGTGCCGAGATGGTCAACTACCGCCGGGAGTTGCCCAGCGAGCTGCATGGTTACCGGGCGGGGGAACACCACTTTGATTTCTGGGCGATCAGCCGGGCCCAGCTCAAGGCCGGCGGACTTTTGCCCCACCATATTGAAACCGCCGGGATCTGTACCCGCTGTAATCCCGCCTACTTTTCCCACCGCCGGGAGGGCCGCTGCGGCCGCAACGCCTCGGTGATCGCCCCCGGGACCGCCAGACCATGAATAAGGAAACAAAAAATATTCGCCACCTGGCCCTGCAGGTGCTGTTGAGCCAGGAGGAGAGCGGGCGTCCTCTGGACCGGGTGCTGGCCGAGCATCTGGCCCGTCACCCCCTGGCTGATCCCCGGGACCGGCAACTGCTGATGGCCATGGTTTACGGAGTTTTGCGCTGGCGGGGGCTGCTTGATGAGGTGGCGACTCGCTACTCCCGTCACCCCCTGGCCAAGATGAAACCTCTGACCCTGGCGGCTCTGCGGCTGGGGATCATGCAACTGCTCTTTTTCGACCGGGTCCCGGCTGCGGCAGCCATTGATGAAACCATCAAGGCTCTGCGGTCGGCCCGCCAGCCTAGTTGGCTCACCGGCTTTGTTAATGGCCTGTTACGGTCGGTGGCCCGGGATCGGCCCCAAATGGCCATGCCGGACGAGTTGCTCAGTCATCCCGCTTGGTTGCGGCAGCGCTGGTTGGCCCGCTACGGGCAGGAAACCACCGGGGAGCTGTGCCGGATCAACAACCGGTTGCCTCCTTTGGTGCTGCGGGTTAATCTCCAGCGGACCACGCCGGCCCAACTGCTGTCCCAGCTGCAGCAGGCGGGGATCGAGGCCGAGCCGGGAATTTTTCTGCCCGAGGCTTTGTTGCTCCCCTCCTATCACGGCCGGATTGAAGGATTGCCCGGTTACAAGCAGGGCTGGTTTGCCGTCCAGGACCAGGCGGCCCAACTGGTGAGTCTGCTGCTGGCCGGTGGCCCTGCCGGGCGCTATCTGGATGCCTGTGCCGGACTGGGCGGTAAAACCGCCCATCTGGCCCAACTCTTGCCCCCCGGGGCCGAGCTGATCGCCCTGGAGCCCCAGGCCGCGCGGTTTACCCTGTTGCGGGAAAATCTGACCCGCCTTGGCGTCACCGCCACCGTGGAGCAGAAGAGCCTGGAGGATTTTGCCGGCACAATTCCGGCGGAAGGCCGCGCTGCCGGCGGTTTTCAGGGGATTCTGGTGGACGCGCCCTGCTCGGGCCTGGGGGTGATCCGCCGCCATCCCGATATTCGCTGGAACCGGGGGGCAGCGGATCTGGTCGGTTATCAGCACAAACAGTTGGCCCTGCTGGTGGCCGCCGCCGGATTGCTGGCCCCCGGCGGGGTGCTGGTCTACGCGGTGTGCAGCCACGAGCCCGAAGAGAACGAGCAGGTGATCGCGCAACTGCTGGCGGCTTACCCCCACCTGACCCTGGAGGATCCCCGTCCCTCTCTGCCGGAGGCGGCCCGCTCTCTGGTGGCGGCGGATGGTTTTTTCCGCTCGTTGCCCGGCGCCGGCCTGGATGGGTTCTTTGCCGCCCGCCTGAGCAGGGCTTAAGGAGATTATGGAACCGCAACTCATCAGAATCCGGGGTGCCCGGACCCATAACCTGAAAAATATCGATCTCGATCTGCCCCGCAACCGGTTGGTGGTTTTTTCCGGTCTTTCCGGTTCCGGCAAGTCGTCACTGGCCTTTGACACCCTTTATGCCGAAGGGCAGCGTCGCT
This sequence comes from Desulfurivibrio sp., assembly GCA_047921155.1. Taxonomy (GTDB): domain Bacteria; phylum Desulfobacterota; class Desulfobulbia; order Desulfobulbales; family Desulfurivibrionaceae; genus Desulfurivibrio. Next base: position 4,219 of record JBLRWU010000048.1, on the reverse strand, counting down.
ACGTGGAATCGCTCTCCACCTACGCCCGCCAGTTTCTCGGCCAGATGGACAAGCCCGATGTGGATCTTTTGGAGGGATTGTCGCCGGCGGTCTCCATCGAGCAGCGGACCACCAGCCGCAACCCCCGCTCGACGGTGGGGACCATCACCGAGATCTACGACCACCTGCGCCTGCTCTTTGCCCGGGTGGGCCGCCCCCATTGCCCCCACTGCGGTGAGTCGATCCAGCCCCAGACCATCCAGGAGATGGTGGCCTCCCTGCTGGCCTATCCCGCCGGGACCAAACTGATCCTGCTGGCCCCGCTGATCGACGACAAGAAAGGGGAGCATCAGGCGGTGCTCAATCGCTTGCGCCGGGACGGCTTTGTCCGGGCTCGAATCGACGGCGAGATCATCACCCTGGACCAGGAGATCAACCTGGCCAAGACCAAAAAACACCGGATCGAGGCGGTGGTGGATCGTCTGGTGCTCAAGGAGGGGATTGAGCGGCGGCTGGCCGAGTCGGTGGCCACCGCGGTCAACCTGGCCGAGGGGCGGTTGCTGGTCAATTTCCCCGACCGGACCGGCGGGGAGGAAGAACGGCTCTTCAGCGAGCGGGCCGCCTGTATCACCTGCGGCCGCAGCCTGCCGGAACTTTCCCCCCAGCTCTTCTCCTTCAACAACCCCAAGGGGGCCTGTACCGCCTGCGGCGGCCTGGGGATCAAACAGGTTTTCGATCCCCAGCGGGTGGTGCCCGACCCCTCCCTGAGTCTGCGCCAGGGCGCCCTGGCCCCCTTGAGCGGCAAAGGTTCCTCCACCTATGTCAACTCCCTGATCACCGCTTTGGCCGAGCATTACGGCTTCGATCCCGACCAGCCCTTTGCCAGGCTGCCGGAGCGGGTTCAGCAGGCGATCTTCAGCGGCAGCGGCAGTGAAATAATCGCTTTCAGCTACAGCCGCTTCCGGCGGCGGCGCAGCCACCGCAAGCCCTTTGAGGGGATTTTGCCGCAACTGGCCCGGCGCTACCTGGAGACTGAATCGGCGGCGGTACGGGAGGAGCTGGAGCAGTATATGAATGAGCAGCCCTGTCCGGCCTGCGGCGGCGCCCGGCTGCGTCCCGAGGCCCTGGCGGTGCGGGTGGGCTCCTGGTCCATTGCCCAACTCTGTACCCTGAGCATTGCAAAGCTGCTGGCCGAACTGCCCCGGATCAGCTTTTCCGACCGGGATGAGCAGATCGCCTCCCGGATTCTGCGGGAGATCCATGATCGGCTCAGCTTTCTTCACGATGTGGGGCTTAGCTATATCAGCCTGGAGCGGAGGGCCGCCACCCTCTCCGGCGGCGAGGCCCAGCGGATTCGCCTGGCTTCCCAGATCGGGGCCCGGCTGGCCGGGGTCCTCTATATTCTCGATGAACCCAGCATCGGCCTGCATCAGCGGGATAACCGCCGGTTGATCAACACCCTCCATAAGCTGCGCGATCTCGGCAACACGGTGATTGTGGTGGAGCATGATGAGGAGACGATCCGGGCCGCCGACCATATTCTGGATATGGGCCCCGGGGCCGGGGTGCATGGGGGAGAGGTGGTCTATAACGGGGATCTGCCCGGCCTGCTCCGGGAGGAGAGATCGCAAACCGGGGGCTATCTCGCCGGGCGGCTGGCCATCGAGATTCCGGCCCGGCGGCGCCCGCCCGGGAAAAAGGTGGAGTGGCTGCGGATCAAGGGGGCCCGGGCCAACAATCTGCAAAAACTGACGGTGGGAATACCCCTGGGTCTCTTCACCTGCGTCACCGGGGTTTCCGGCTCCGGCAAGAGTACCCTGGTGATCGAAACCCTCTACAAGGCGGCGGCCCGCCACCTTAACCGGGCCCGGGAAACCCCGGGGGAACATGATCTGCTCAGCGGCCTGGAGCGGATCGACAAGGTGATCGATATCGATCAGAGCCCCATCGGTCGCACCCCCCGCTCCAACCCCGCCACCTATACCGGGGTGTTGACTCCGGTGCGGGAACTGTTCTCCCGGCTGCCGGAAGCCCGGGCCCGGGGCTACCGGCCGGGCCGCTTCAGCTTCAACCTCAAGGGCGGCCGCTGCGAGACCTGCGAGGGGGACGGGGTGATCCGGATCGCCATGCATTTTCTTCCCGATATCTATGTGACCTGCGACGCCTGCCGGGGCCGGCGCTACAACGAGGAGACCCTGGATATCCGCTACAAGGGCAGAAGCATCGCCGAGGTGCTGGCCATGACCGTGGAGGAGGGGCTGGATTTCTTCGCGGCGGTGCCGGCCATCCGCAACAAGCTTAAGACCCTCTTTGAGGTGGGGCTGGGCTATCTCTCCCTGGGCCAGTCCTCGGTGACCCTTTCCGGGGGGGAGGCCCAGCGGATCAAGCTCTCCCGGGAGCTGAGCCGCCGCCAGACCGGCCGCACCCTCTATATCCTTGATGAGCCTACCACCGGCCTCCATCCCGCCGATATCAAGCACCTGCTCCATGTTTTGGGGCGACTGGTGGAGGGCGGCAATACCGTGGTGGTGATCGAACACAACCTGGATGTGATCAAGACCGCCGATTATGTGATCGATATGGGTCCGGAAGGGGGCGACGGCGGCGGCCGAGTGGTGGCGGCCGGGACCCCGGAGGAGGTGGCGGCGGTGGCCGGATCCCATACCGGCCGTTACCTGGCCCCCCTGTTGGCTCCCTGAAGGCCGCCCTTGGCTTTTGGCCGACTTTTCGTTATATTCACCGCACTGCGCCAGACCAACATACAGATTAATCCAGCAAGGAGAACAACAAGATGAGTGACGAGAAGAGTGAGGGCGCGGCCGCGGGCCAGGCCCAGGCAAACGCTCCGGTATTTCGCCTGCAGAAGATGTATATGAAGGATCTCTCCTTCGAAAATCCGGCGGCTCCCGATGTCTTTATGGAGAAGGGGACCGATCCCAAGGTGGATGTCCAGTTGAAGCTGAACCACCGGCAACTGGCCGCCGCCGACAACTACGAGGTCTCACTGGCGATCACCGCCAAGGTGATCAACAACCAGAACGGCAAGACCATGTTTATCATCGAACTGGAGCATGCCGGAGTCTTCCTGCTGCAGAATATCCCGGCCGAGCATATGCCCGCGGTCCTGGCGGTGGAGTGCCCGACCCTGCTCTTCCCCTTCACCCGCCAGATCATCAGCCAAACCACGGTGGACGGCGGCTTCGTCCCCTTCCTGATGGACCCGGTCAACTTCCTGGGCCTTTACGAAAACACCCGTCGCCAGCAACAGCAGCAGGCCCCTACCCCCACCCAGTAAACCCGCGGGCCGGTGAACCGGCGGAACAGAAAACAAAAAAGGCCGGGCAGTTGCCCGGCCTTTTTTGTTGCAGCTATAGCTGCGGCCCACTCCTAATTGGGGTCGGAGCAGCTGGCAGCGGTGCCGAAGGGGCTGGTTGAACCCGGCGGCGAGACATTCTCATTGGTGAGATCCGCAGCCAGGATCGGCAGGGTGAAATAGACCCGGCGGGTGGATTCGGAGCCCTGAACCAGGGTGCTGGCGGTCAACTCGACCCCGGCCCACAGGGCGCGGTCTTTGAGATAAATAATATAGAAATCGGCAAACCCGCTATCGTCGGTGGTAACGGTGTAGATGGAGCTCCCGCTCAGTTGTTTGTGGATGGCGGCCACCGCCCCGGGGTCTAACTCCGTATTGCCATTGTAATCCTCACCGGGATCTGAAATTCCGTTGCGGTTGACATCCTCGTTGGGGCAGTTGGCGGCGGTGATGTTTTGAACCCAGGCAGTGCCGCCCCAGGTGTGAAACCCCTTATGGTAATGGGTGGCCCAGAGGGCCAGGGCCACTTCAACCCCCCCCACACTGTGGCCGGAGGAGTCGGTCACCATTACGCTGTAGGGTTTGGCGTATTTTTGATCGTCGGGAACCTCAATGGTATTGCCGGTCCCCAGGGTAATAAACAGGGCCTTGCCCCCCACCGTGATGGTGGTGTCGGTTATGAGGGCGGTGTTCGCCACCGCCGCCTCGATTATCACCTCATTCTGGGCGCTGCCGCTGGACCCGGCGGTGTAGACGGTTTCAGCCCGGCCATACTCATCGGTCATCACCGGCGAGGGGGAGATCGTGCCGCTGGTGGTGTCGGGGCCCACGGTGAAGACTATGCTTTGGTTCTTAACCAGGTTATCGTTGGCGTCACGGACCACTGCAACCAGGTTGCTCTGCTCGCCGATGCCGATGACGTCGGGG
>JBLRWU010000047.1:0-14151 GCA_047921155.1 Desulfurivibrio sp. | reverse complement strand
GCCTGATCAGGCCCCGTAACCAGCAAGCTGGACGGCAGCAGCAACAGGGCAGGGCCAGGATTCTTGGCTCTGCCCTTCTTTTTGTTGCTGACACCAGTAGGGTTCAATGGTAATGGTTTGGCCAGGATCCAGATCGCTCCGGGGCTTTTGCCGGTCAATTCCCTTGCCCAAGAAAAACGAGGATCACCATGCTCACCCTCCACTCCCCCCGCTCTTTCCCCATCCTCTTTATTCTCGCCTTGCTGCTGGCGGCGTTGTCGGCCGGTTGCGGCAATCCCGAGCAGAAAAAACAGGCCCACTATGACAAAGGGATGGAGTACGCGGCAAAGGGGGCGCATCGGGCGGCCATTCTCGAGTTTCGCAACGCGGTCCGGATCGACGGTAAATATGCCGATGCCTACTATCAACTGGGCCTGGCCCAACTGGCCACCGGCGACCCCCAGAACGCCTACCGCGATTTCGAACGGGCCAGTTCGGTGGATCCTGCCAATCTCGATGCCTTGCTGCAGGCCGCCCGCATTCTTCTGGGTAGCAATCAGCCCCAGGAGAGTCGCCAGCGGGTGGAGAAGATTCTGGCCGCCGACCCCGATCACCTGGAGGCCCTGATCCTCCTGGCCACCATCCATCTGCTGGAGGGCGAGGCCGACCAGGCGGCGGTGGTGGTGACTCGGACCATCGAACTTCACCCCGAACTGGATCGCCTCCACCTGCTCCAGGCTCAAATCCATACCACTCGGCGTCAGCCGGCGGCGGCCGAGGCAGCCTTCAAACGGGCTCTGGCCCTGCCGCCGGCCAATATCGGCAAGCATCAGGCTCTGGCCGGCTTCTATCTCAGCCAACAGGAGGAGGCCAAGGCCGAAGCGCAACTGCGGCAAAGCATTGCCGCCTTTCCGGATTCGCCCCAGCCCCATCTCGCCCTGGCCGCCTTCTACGCCGGGCGGGACCAAATGGACCGGGCCGAGGCCAGTATCAAGCAGGCCATCGCCCTGGCCCCCGAGGACCCGGTCCTGGTCCAGAATTTGGGCAGTTTTTACCGCGGCCGGGGTCAGCTGGACCAGGCCGAGTCGGCCTACCGGGAAGCCCTGGCCCTGGCGCCCGCCGAGGCTGCCCTGGATATCAAGGCCACCCTGGCCGATCTTCATTTTGAACGGGGCCGGCGGGACCAGGCCGAACAACTGGCCACCGAGGTCCTGGCCGCCAACAGTCGCCAAGGCCTGGCCCTCCAGGTCCGGGCCAAACTCCTGGTCGCCGAGGGGAAAAACGAGGAGGCGCTTACTATTCTCAACGGTCTGGTCCGGGATTATCCCCACTGGGGCGAGCCCTTCTATACCAAGGCGATGGCCCATTTCAGCCGGGGTGAGATGGAGCTTTCCCATGCCGCCGTGGGAGAGGCGGTCAGGCTTGATCCCCGGGATGCCCAGGCCCGGACCCTGCTGGCCCAGCATCTTTTTCAGAAAAGGGAGATCGCCGGGGCCAAGAATGAGGCCTTGATCGCCCTGCGCCTGCGGCCCAACAACTTCCGGGCCGCCATCATTTTGGGCCGCTCCCTTCTCCATAACCGCGAGTATCAGGAGGCTCTGGAGCTGTTTACCCGCATGAACGAGCTGGTGCCGGACAACCTGGAGGTGCTGCACCACCTGGGCCTTACCCATCTGGCCCGCCGGGAAAATGAATCGGCGGCCGCCGTCTTTAATTATATTCTCGAGCAACGGCCCGATTTCACCCCGGCCTTGGGCTCGCTGGTGACCATCCGGTTCCAGAACCGGGACTTGGCCGGGGCCATCGCCCTGGTCGAGGCCCAACTGGCCCTGGCTCCCGATCATCTTGACTACCTGCTGATGCTGGGCGAACTCCACATCGCCAACCAGGATTTCCCGCAGGCGGTTAGCGTCCTGCGGCGGGGCCAGGAGTTGGCGCCCGAGGAGCTTCGCACCTACCTGCTGATCGCCCAGATTCAGAGTAAAACCGGCCGTACGGCCGAAGCCATCGCCGAATACCGGGCGCTCCTGGCCAAACAGCCCGGTCAGATCCCCGCCCGGATGCAACTGGGGATTCTCCTGAGTCAGCAAGGTGACCAGGCTGGGGCCAAGGAGGCTTACCGTGAGATCCTCAGTCGTTCGCCCCGCTTCGCCCCCGCCGCCAACAATCTGGCCTGGATGCTCGCCGGCGAGGTGAAACCCGATCTCGGCGAGGCCCTGCGCCTGGCCCTGCTAGCCAAGGAGCAGGCCCCGGAAGATCCCCATATCGCCGACACCCTGGGCTGGGTACACTATCTGCGCGGCTCCCACGACCTGGCGGTGCGCCAGTTCAGTCAGGCCGCCACCGGCCTGCCCGAGGCCCCTGCCATTCGCTACCACCTGGCCCTGGCTCTCCAGGCCGTGGGTAAAACCACCGAGGCCAAGGCGGAGTTGCAGCGGGCCCTGGATCTGCCGGCGGAGTTCACGGAGCGGGAGGCGGCCAAGGAACTGCTGGCCGCCTGGGAAAAAGAGTAGCGGCGGCTTATGCGGCGCACCTTTGCCATCGGCGATATCCACGGCTGCCGCCCACTGCTGGCGGGGCTGCTCAAAAAGATCAGGCCGGATTCCGATCAGGACACCCTGATCATCCTCGGTGATTTCATCAATCGCGGCCCCGATTCCCGGGGGACCGTCGAGCTGCTGCTGGAACTAAAGCGGCAGTTCCGCCATCTTATCCTCCTGCGGGGCAACCATGAGCAGATGCTGCTCGACTTTCTCGACGGCCGGAACCAGGGCCTTTTTCTGGCCGTGGGCGGCCGGGAGACCCTGGCCAGCTACGGGGCCGATCCCTCCACCGCCGCCTCCACCGCCTGGCTCCCCCCCGAGCACTTGGCCCTGCTGGCCGATCTGCCCACCTGCTATGAAAACGAACATGGCATTTACGTCCATGCCGGGCTCCAGCCCGGGGTCAATCTTGCCGGCCAGTCGTCGGAATGGCTGCTCTGGGCCCGGGATGATTTTATCGAATCGGACCATGATTTCGGCAAGCGGGTGATCTTCGGCCATACCCCCTTTGCCGATCCCCTGGTGATGGCCAACAAGATCGGGATCGACACCGGGGCGGTCTATGGCGGTCGGCTAACCTGCCTGCTGCTGCCCGAACTGAAATTCGTCAGTGTTGTCGCCGCCGCCGGGACCATTTTTCCTGGAGAATCGAAAGTGTCGCGCAATAATTGAGCTAGCTAGAGGAGGTGCGGCATGAAGAAAATTCGGCAATCATCAAATATTGCAGGCGGTTCCCGGCACGGCTGGCCATTGGGATCGCTGACCCTGGCCCATGTCCGGGCCGTGCTGGTCGGCCCCTGCGGTGGCACGATGAGCTATGACAGGACCTTGGTGGAAAGTGGTGTTTTTAACGGTGCCGCCACCCTGTTAAATTTCTGCGGAGACGGCAGGGTGCTGGCCGGTCAGTTCGGGGTAACGGCAACGTTCGATACCAATACCTGGACACCCATCGCAGCCACGGCGACCTTCACCAACCTGCAGGCGGTGACCGACGGCGGTACGGAAGCACATATGGTCAACGGCACCGTGGGGATCATCCTGGCTGCGTCAGGGTTTGATACCACCATCAACGTGGTAATGACCGACAATAACTCCGTCAGGATTTTCGAGTTGAAGAACTTTGCCGTTAATACGTCCGAAGGCGGCAGCTCCGATACATTAACGCTCAGCGGAATCTTCATCGACTCCGGCAGCGGCTATCAAGCCGTGGGGACATGTGACTACGATCTCAACTGCAGCTTCTAGCCCCTTCTCGTGTGGCGCGAAATTTCGTAAAACCCGGCCGGATCCAGTTTCGGCCGGGTTTTTTGTTAACTTCCCCGGGGCTGGTGATGATCCCCGACAGTTATGTGGTTATTGGCCGTTGCGGCCGTAGGTTTGCCAGGCGGCGGTATAGAGCTCGTCGAGCTGCCTTTCCAGCTCCCGCCGGTACTCCTCTAGAACTTCCCCCTTGATCCCCGGCGGGACCCGCAGGGGCGGGCCGTAATGGTAGCTGATTCGGGCCCCCGGTTTGGGGATTACGGTTCGGTCCCAACTGCGCAGAACCCAGCAGCGGTCGGCGGCCCAGGCCGAGGGCAAAATGGGGGCCCCGGTGCGGGAGGCCAGCAGCACCGCTCCCGCCTGGGCGATTCGGGCCGGGCCCTGGGAGCCGTCGGCGATGATCCCGGCGTTGGCCCCCTGTTTGACCCGGCCGATCATCTCCTTGAGGGCCGCCACCCCGCCCCGGCTGCGGGAGCCTCGCACCAGTTCGGCGTTCATCATCTTCAGGGCCCCGCTGAGCAGTTCGGCGTCATCGCTGGCGGAAACCATCAGAATCCAGCGGGCCTTGGGGGCGATCTCGAGCTGCTGGCGCCGCACCTGGTAGAGGTGGAAAAAGACCGCGTAGTGCCAGCAGGCCGAAATAAAGGGGGGCGCGGCCAGGCATTGCTCCAGATACTCCCGGCCCACGGTCCGGACCCGGCAGGAGGCGAAGAGAGCCCGGCTCAAGCCGTGGTAAAGGGGCGGGGCCAGCCGGCGAAGCAGGGCTTGTAACCAGGGATTTTTTATGGCCATGGCGGGGGCTCCGGTCGCAGGTCGCTCACCATCTCAACTCCTCCTCGCGCAGTAGTTTCAGGCGGTCCCGCAGTTCGGCCGCGTCTTCAAAGGCCAGTTCCCGGGCCGCTTCCTGCATCGCCTGCTCGAGCTCCTTGATCTCTCGCCGCAAATCGGCCAGGGATTTGAAGGTCGGCCGCTCTTCGCCGGTGGCTGCTTCCGGCAGCTCCACCGGAGCGTAATCCTGCTCGTAGATGGTGGTCATGATATCCTTGATCCGGGAGCGGATGGTGGTGGGGGTGATCCCGTGGGTTCGGTTGTATTCGGCCTGGATCTTGCGGCGCCGCTGGGTTTCGGCGATGGTCCGGGCCATGGAATCGGTGATCCTGTCGCCGTAGAGGATCACCAGACCGTCGACGTTGCGGGCCGCCCGGCCGCAGGTCTGGATCAGGGAGCGTTCACTGCGGAGAAAGCCCTCCTTGTCGGCATCCAGGATCGCCACCAGGGAGACCTCGGGGATATCCAGCCCCTCCCGCAGCAGGTTGATCCCCACCAGGACGTCGTACTCCCGGCGGCGCAGGTCGCGAATCAGTTCCATCCGCTGCAGGGTCTTGATGTCGGAGTGGAGATAACGGACCCGGACCTCGAGCTTCTCGTAGTAGTCGCAGAGATCCTCGGCCATCCGTTTGGTCAGAGTGGTGATCAGCACCGCCTCGTCAGCCGCCGCCCGCTTGCGGATCTCGGCCAGCAGGTCATCCACCTGGCTGGCGGCGGGGCGCACCTCGATGGCCGGGTCCATCAGGCCGGTGGGGCGGATGATCTGCTCCACCACCCGGCCTTGGGCCATCTCCAGCTCAAAGTCGCCGGGGGTGGCGGAGACGTAGACCGCCTGGCGGACCCGGGCGGCAAACTCGTCGAACATCAGGGGGCGGTTGTCCAGGGCCGAGGGCAGGCGGAAGCCGTAACCCACCAGGGTCTCCTTGCGCGAGCGGTCCCCCCGGTACATCCCCCGGACCTGGGGAATCCCGACATGGGATTCATCGACGAAGAGCAGATAATCGTCGGGAAAATAGTCCAGCTGGGTGGGGGGCGGGGCCCCGGGCGACCGGCCGGTGAAGTGGCGGCTGTAGTTTTCGATGCCGTTGCAGTAGCCCAGCTCCTGGATCATCTCCAGGTCGAACATGGTCCGCTGCTCCAGGCGCTGGGCCTCCACCAGGCGGTTTTGGGCGGTCAACTCGGCCAGCCGCTCCTTGAGCTCGGCCCGGATGGTCCGGCCCGCCTGGATCTGGCGCTCCCTGGAGGTCACGAAATGACTGCCGGGGAAGATGGTGATCTCGGTCAACTCCTCGTGGATCACCCCCCGCAGCGGGTCCACCACCCGGATCGCTTCGATGGTGTCGCCGAAGAGTTCCACCCGCAAGGCCCGCTCCTCCTCGTGGACCGGAAAGATCTCCACCACATCGCCCCGCACCCGGAAGGTGCCGCGATGGAAGGAGTAGTCGTTGCGCTCGTAGAGCATATGGACCAGCCGGCGCTGGATCTCGGCCGGGGGATAATCCTCGCCCACCTTGAGGGCCAGATGCATGTTGAGGTACTCCTCCGGCGAGCCCAGGCCGTAGATGCAGGAGACCGAGGCGACGATGATCACGTCCCGGCGGGTGAGCAGGGCCCGGGTGGCCCCATGGCGCATCTTGTCGATGGTGTCGTTGATCGCCGAGTCCTTTTCGATATAGGTGTCGGACTGGGGGATGTAGGCCTCGGGCTGGTAATAGTCGTAGTAGCTGACGAAATACTCCACCGCGTTATGGGGGAACAGCTCCTTGAATTCGGAATAGAGCTGGGCGGCCAGGGTTTTGTTGGGGGCCAGAACCAGGGCGGGGCGGTTGGTTTCGGCGATCACTTTGGCCATGGTGAAGGTCTTGCCCGAGCCGGTGACCCCCAGCAGCACCTGATGGGGCGCCCCCTCCGCAACTCCCCGGCTCAGCAACTCGATGGCTCTGGGCTGGTCACCGGCGGGCTTAAATTCGGAAACAAATTCAAACATGTTTTTTAGCTTTGTGACTTCCAGGAGGTAAGGGGCGGAAAAGTGGACCGGAACGGCAGCCTGCAAACTACCGCATAAGGTGGGGGCGGGCAACAGCAATATCGCCCCCTGCCCCTCCCGGGCCCGGTGGGTCGAGGTTGATCTTGGCGGCCGGTCATGCTAAATGTTCTCTCGTTTGCCCGGTGAGCGGGAGCTCGGTGACTGTTATAGGGAAGGGATCAACGGAATTGGAAATGGATAACTGTCTGGAAAACGGTAAGTTGTTGCCGGAGGTGCTGGAGATCATGGCGGCCGGTGATCGGGAACAGGCGGCCCGGGTGGGTCTGGAGTGGTACAATCTGGGCACCGTCCGCCTGCAGCGGCGGGAGAGCGCCGCTGCGGCGGCGGCCTTCCACCAGGCCCTGGCGCTCGCCCCTTGCGATGTCGATACCCTCTACAACCTGGCCCTGGCCCTGACCGGCCTGGATAAACCGGCCGCCGCCGCCCACTACTACCATCGGGCCTTGGCCGAGGCCCCCCGGGACCTGGATATTCTCTACAATCTGGCTCTGCTCTACCGCAAAATGGGGCGCTACGGCGAGGCGCTGCGCTATCTTGCCCGGGTGGTCGAGCTGGAGCCCGACCATGCCCCGGCTTACGGCCACCTGGGAACCCTGTTGGCCAAGCTGGATGACAAGCCGGGGGCCATCGCTTGTTTTAACAAGCTGGTGGAGCTTGGTCATAAGCCGGAATCGGCCCGCCACATGCTGGCCGCCCTCAAGGGGGAAACCACCGCCGCCCCCCCCGGCGAGTATGTTGCCGCCCTTTTCGACCAGTACGCCGACCGCTTTGAAACCGAACTGATGGAGGAGCTGGGTTACCGGGCCCCTTTTCTGCTGGCCGAGATGCTGCGTGAGGTCCGGGGAGAACGGATCCGCCGGCGGCTGCTTGATCTCGGTTGCGGCACCGGCCTGGTGGGGGAGACCTTCCTCTCCCTGGCCACCGACCTGATCGGCGTCGATCTTTCCGGCCGGATGCTGGAGCAGGCCCGGGAGAAAAAGATCTATACTGCCCTCCATCAGGGGGATCTGCTCGATTTCTGCCGTGGCTCCCGGGCCGAATTCGATCTGGTGGTGGCCGCCGATGTGCTTATCTATCTTGGTGATCTGCAACCCTTTTTCCAGGTCGTGGGTGGGGTGCTGGCCCCCGGCGGCGAGCTGCTCTTTTCCGTGGAGGAGGGGGAGGGGGAGGATTTCATCCTTCGTGAATCGGGCCGCTACGCCCACGCCCCCGAATATCTCGAGCGGTTGGGGGCGGCGGCCGGGTTGGGGCTGGTAGCCCGCCGCCGCACCGAACTGCGCCGGGAGCAGGGGGCGTGGATTAAGGGCTGGCTTTACCTGTTCCAGTCCGGGGATGTGTTGCGGTAAGCCTCCTTTGGGATCGGAGGGCCGGGGCGCCGCCCTGGCTCAGCGGAAGTGGTCGTAGCCGCCGAACCCGATCTCCCGCCGCCCGCCCTTGGCGGCGAGGAAGACGCCGGGTTCGGGTACCAGGTGGCCGATCCGGCAGGGTTCAGCTTGGGTGGTTGTCTGGCCAAGGGCCATGATGGCCTGGTCATCTTCCGGCGCGCAGGTGAACAGCAGCCGGTAATCCTCGCCGCCGCTGGTGGCCCAGGTCAGGGGATCGACCCGGCAGAGGTCGGCGGCATCATCCAGCAGTTTCCCCGTTGGCAACAGCTCCGCCGCCACCTCCGCTCCCAGGCCGCTGGCGGCGCAGAGGTGGGCCAGGTCGGTGGCCAGGCCGTCGGAAAGATCCATCATGGCATGGGCCAGATTTTGGCTTACCAGGGCTCGACCCAGCTCAACCTGGGCCCTGGGGTCGAGATGGGCTTGCACCAAGGGCTGCCAGGCGGGATCATCCTTCAGCCCCCGGCGGCAGAGTTCCAGCCCGGCGGCGGCCAGGCCCAGGGGCCCCCCCACCCAGATGGAATCGCCGACCCGGCCGCCGGAGCGCAGGCAGACCTCGGGGGCGACCACCTCTCCCAGCACCGTGACCGAGAGCATCACTCCGGCGGGATTGCGCACCGTGTCGCCGCCGATCAGGGTTGCCCCGTACTCCTCCATCGCCTCGATAAAACCGTCCAGCAGCTGGTTTAGCCACTCCTCCGGCTCCCGGCCGCTCAGGCCCAAAGAAAGCAGGAGGAAGCGGGGACGGCCGCCCATGGCGGCGATATCGCTGATATTGACCGCCACCGCCTTGCGCCCCAGCAGCCGGGGAGGGTGCCAGGAGAGATCGAAGTGGACTCCCTCCACCAGGGTGTCGGTGGTAAGCAGGGAGAGGGCGGCGGGGTCGGGGCGCAGCACCGCGCAGTCGTCACCGATCCCCTGGAGCAGGCAGGAGCCCTGTGGCAACGCCGGCGCGCCTTTCGCGGTTGCTTTCGCCACCCGCCGGGCGATGGTGGCGATCAGGTCCCGTTCGCTGCTCATGGGGTCGTTCCAACTCCCACTATTTGATGACCTTGAGATGTGATTTGCGGGCCAGGCGGCGCACCGGGGTTTTCCGGGGCTCGGGAGCCGGGGGCGGCTCCTCCTGTTCCCGCCAGGAGATCGCCTTGATAAACCGTTTTTCGCCGCCCATGGTGAAGATCTCCCGGCCGTTGAACTGGGGCTCCCGCAGGGTCCAGATCACTTGGCGGGGGGGGATGGTGAGCAGTTGGAAGCTGACATGCCACCACTCGTCGCGGCGACTATCGTCCCGGCTGATTTCGGTGACCATCGCATAGAAGAGCTGGTCGGCGATGATCAGCACGATATCCCCCTCCCGGGTCTCCTCCTTGAAGGGCATGATCTTTTGCAGATCCTCGATGATCTTCTCGATGTTGAATTCCCGGGTCATAAATTCCTCGCGGCGTTGATAGGCTGAATGGGGCGACGGCCGCGGTCAGGTTAACACAGTGGTCCGGAAATTGGCAATCAACTTGCGTGGAAGCGGTTCAGCGGCTACGATGTCGCTTTGTGCCCAGTGAAAAAATCTCCGGGCGGTGGAACTTTCCGGGTTCGCCGCCTGTCAGCCTGTACATAACGGGAAACCTCGGACCGCCTTAGATTTCATATGCCACAGCCAGGGGAAAATGATACCGGGGATCTGGTCCGAGCCCTGCGCCAGGGTGACGGCGGGGCCTTTACCACGCTGGTCCAGCGCCATCAGGCCCGGATCTACAACCTGGCCTACAACTACGTCAAGGACGAGGAGGAGGCTAAAGACCTCACCCAGGATATTTTTATCACCGTTCATCGTACCTTGGGCAGTCTGCGGGACGAGGACAAGTTCAGTGCCTGGCTTTACCAGTTGGCCCTCAACCACTGCCGTAACCGATATAAGCGTTTGCAGCGGCGGGGGTTTTTCCGCAGTCGATCGCTGGATGATCCCGATTCGCCTCTGCACCTGACCAGCGGAGAGACCCCCGAGGGTCTGCTGGGACAGCAGGATCAGGACCAACTGGTGCGTAAAGCGATCGCCTCCCTCTCCGAGTCGGAAAAGGAGATCATCCTGCTGCGGGATATCGAGGGGTTGGCCTACGATGAGATCGGGGCCATCCTGGAGATCCCCCTGGGCACGGTGAAATCAAAGCTGAATCGGGCCCGGTTGGCCCTGAAAGAACGGCTGGAAAAGATTCTGGAGTAGTTTAATAAGTAAGTTTGAGGAGAAGCATGGATTGTTCCCGGATATCTTCACTGTTCAGTGCCGGTCTCGACCATGAGCTGGATCAGGCGAGCCGGTCGGCCTTTGATGACCATCTTGGGAGTTGTCCCGCCTGTCGGCGGGAATGGCGGCTTTTTCAGGCCACGGTGGCCCGGGTTCGCGGGCTTGAACCCCTGACTCCGCCGCTGGGCATTCTCAGCGGGGTGCAGGCGCGTCTGGAACAGCCGGCCCCCGGTGACCTCATGGGCCGCCTGGCCGCTTACTGGCGGCGTCTTGATTTTTCCGTTTCCCTGCCCACTGCCGTCGCAACCGTGGCTTTGGCGATGATCATGGCCTTTATGGCCAAAAACGAAGTATTTTTTCAATATCAGGCCACCCCGGCCCAGGTGGCGACGGCCAGCAGTGTCGCTGTTCCCGGGCTGGATCGCCCCCGCAGCCCGTTGCCCACCATTCCGGCCGCCAGTGCCAGCGGCCGGGGGCTGGCTTCTTCGTCACCCTTCGATACTCTGCCCGCTCATCCCCCGGCCATCCGGGTCCCGGTTGTTCAGCGCCCTGATGTGCTGATGGTGCTGTACGCCGCCCCTCCGGAAATGCTGCCCCGTCTTTTTCGTGAAAGCGTTGGTTTTCCGGCCTGGCAGGTTGAGTACCCGCAGCGTGAGCTGTTGCTGGTTGAGCTGCCCTCCCGTGATCTTGCCCTGCTGCGGGAGATGATGGCCCCTTATCCCGTGGCGGTGTCCCCGGTTTCGGCTCTCTCTCCCAATTTTGCGGCCAATAACAGCAGAGTTCGGGTGGCGGTAAGGACCCGACTTCCTTAAAGTTTTCCCAAGGAGATGATATGAACCCCACTGCTTTCCCCGCTATTTCCATCCGGCGCACAGTTGTGCTTTTCGCTTCCTTTTGTTGGTTGCTGCTGGGCCTGGCCGCCGGCGAGGTCCGGGCCGCCGCGCCGGCATCCTTTGCCGACCTGGCGGAAAAACTCGGGCCGTCGGTGGTCAACATCTACACCACCCAGACCGTGAAGAGTCCCGCTTCGCCCCACCCGTTCTTTTTCGACGGCGAGAATCTGCCCGAGATGTTCCGCCGCTTCTTCGAGGAGATGCCTTCGCCCCATCCCCGGCAGCAGCCCCAGCAGCCCCCCCGGGAGATGCGCCGTACCAGCCTGGGGTCCGGGGTGATCATCTCCGCCGACGGTTATATCGTCACCAACAACCATGTGGTGGAAAACGCCGATTCGATCAATATTCGCCTGACCAACTTTGAGGAGTATGACGCCAGGATCGTCGGCCGTGATCCCAAGACCGACCTGGCCCTGCTCAAGATCGAGGCCAAGAATTCGCTGCCCGCCGTCAGGATGGGCGATTCGGAGGCGTTGCGGGTGGGAGACTGGGTGCTGGCCATCGGCAACCCCTTCGGCTTCGAGCAGACCGTGACCGCCGGGATCGTCAGCGGCAAGGGGCGTTCCCTGGGCAGCGGTCCCTATGAGAACTTTATTCAGACCGATGCTTCCATCAACCCCGGCAACTCCGGCGGCCCGCTCTTCAACCTGCAGGGCGAGATGGTGGGGATCAACACCGCCATCTACAGTCGGGGCGGGGGTAACATCGGGATCGGTTTTGCCATTCCGGTCAATATGGCCAAGAATATCGTCGGCCAGATCCAGGAGCACGGCGTCGTTACCCGCGGCTGGTTGGGGGTAATGATTCAGCATGTCACCCCCGACCTGGCCCGGCATCTAAAGCTGGAGCGGCCCATCGGCGCCCTGGTTGGTGAGGTCAGCCCCGATGGGCCCGCCGCCGCCGCCGGCATACGGCCCGGCGACGTGATCGTCGATTATGACGGCAAGGAGATCATCCAGATGAGCATGGTTCCCACCCTGGTGGCCCAGACTCCGGTGGGCCGCGAGGTCAAGGTGACGGTGGTTCGTCAGGGTGAGAGGAAAGAGTTGCGGGTGACCATCGGCAAACTGGACGAGGAAGAGGTGGTGGCCAAGGTGGCCAGTGAGGCCGAGGAGAAGCTGGGACTTGCGGTGCAGGAACTTACCCCGGAGGTGGCCCGTTCCCTGGGGATCAAGGAGCGGGACGGGGTGCTGATCAGCAACGTCGAACCCGGTTCCGCCGCCGCCGAGGCCGGTCTGCGCCGGGGCGAAGTGATCGTCGAACTCAATCAGCAGCCGGTGAAAAACCTTGAGCAGTACGCCGTAATGATGGAGAACGCCCTGGCGGAAGGCAGCGTGCTGCTGCTGGTCCGCCGCGGTGCCCAGAGCCGATTCGTGGCCATCCGGCTGCGTTAATGTTGAGATGACCACGGGGGGGGCGGCCCCCGTGGTCATCCTCGATTAGATCTTGCGCAAGCGGATCGACTTGGGGGTGATCTCCACCAGCTCGTCATCGTTGATGTAGGAGATGCAGTCCTCCAGGCTTAACCTGACCGGCGGAGTCAGTACCACGTTTTCATCGGAACCCGAGGCCCGCATATTGGTCAGCTTCTTGCCCTTGGCCGGGTTGACCACCATATCGCCTTCGCGGCTGTTCTCTCCGATCACCTGCCCCTTGTATACCTTCTCTCCGGCACCGACAAAGAGCCTGCCCCGGTCCTGGAGGTTGAACAGGGCGTAGGCCACCGTGGTGCTGGTCTCCTTGACCACCAGGGCGCCGTTGATCCGGTTTCTGATCTCGCCGGCATGGGGGCCATACTCGGCGAAAACGTAATTCATTACCCCCAGCCCCTTGGTGTCGGTCATAAACTGGGCCCGGTAGCCCAGCAGGCCGCGGGTGGGGATTTTGTAGAGCAATCGCGTCATCCCGTCCTGCTGGTGCATCTCCAGCATCTTACCCTTGAGACGGCCCAGTTTTTCAATTACCGCGCCGCTGTACTGCTCGTCCACATCGATGGTCAGCTCCTCGTAGGGTTCCTGCTTTACGCCATTCTCCTCCCGCATGATCACCTGGGGCCGGGTTACCTGGAGCTCGTAGCCCTCTCGCCGCATCCGTTCAATCAGGATGGAAAGATGCAGCTCGCCGCGTCCGGCCACGACAAAACCGGTGGCGTCGCCCAAAGGGGTGACCCGCAGGGCCACGTCGGAGATGGTCTCCTTGCGCAGGCGCTCGTCGATGTGGCGGGAGGTGACGAATTTGCCTTCCTGGCCGGCAAAGGGAGAATCATTGGGAATAAAGTGCATGGCGATGGTGGGCGGATCGATCTCGATCAGCGGCAGGGGGCGGGGATCGTCCGGGTCGGTAAAGGTTTCCCCCACCGTGATGTCATCCATGCCGGCCACCGCCACGATCTCGCCGCAGATAGCGGTATCGGCCGCCACCTTCTCGCTGCCTTCGAAACGATAGATCTTGGTGATCCGGGCCGGCTTGGTGGCGCCGTCCCGCTTGACCACCACCACCGAGCGGTTGAGGCTCAGGGTGCCGTTAACCACCTTGCCGATGGCCAGGCGACCCAGATAGAGCGAGGAGTCCAGGGTGCTGACCTGCATCTGCAACGGGGCCTGCTGGTCGCCGGCCGGAGGCGGCACGTGGGCGACGATCAGGTCGGAGATGGCGCTCATATCCCGGGCGTCGGTGGGCAGGGTCAGCGAGGCGAAGCCGTTCTTGGCCGAAGCGTAAACCACCGGGAAGTCCAGCAGTTCGTCGGGGGCTCCCAGCTTGACGAAGAGGTCGAAGACCTGGTCGACCACCCACTCGGGCCGGGCCGCCGGTTTGTCGATCTTGTTGATCACCACGATGACCGGCAGGCGGTTGGCCAGGGCCTTTTTCAAGACGAAATAGGTCTGGGGCATCGGCCCTTCCTGGGCATCCACCAGCAGCAGGCAACCGTCGGCCATCCGCAGCACCCGCTCCACCTGGCCGCCGAAATCGGCATGGCCCG
>JBLRWU010000046.1:0-14271 GCA_047921155.1 Desulfurivibrio sp. | reverse complement strand
TCATCGGCACAAGGGGCGGTCAAAGAAAAGATCCGGCAAAGCTTTTTTGTACTAGGCAACTTCAAAACGTTCGCTCCAGGTTTCCAGCTTGTCGGTCAGCCGGGCCAGGGTGGTGTCGGGCCGCTCGCCATCCCGACCGGTTTTGTCGGTGGCGGCCTTCTGGCCCCGCACCGGATAGCCGTAAATCATTTTTTCCAGCCGGCCGCCGTAGATGGCAACCACTTTTTTCAGGTGGGCCAGCAGCAGCTCGTAGGGAAAGGGCCGGTCGTACTCCTCCAGTTGCTCATGCAGGATAAGCAGCATCTTGCCCTTTTCCAGTTCGCTGTCGCCTTGGAAGTAGGGCAAAGTGGCGAGAGTGTTCACGGTTATCTCCTGCAACTCCGCGGTGTTGATCGCCCTGTTGCCGCTTAGGGTCTGCAGCAGCATTTTGAAGGTGAGCATCACTCCCCGCAGCCCGGCGAAAAAATCGATGGCGTGTTCGGCCGCCACCCACTCCGGGTTGAGGGGAGAGTCGCTGCCGGCAAGCTGCCGTTGCAGGGCGGCCGGCATGGCCTGGTCGAGGGTATCGTGGAGCAGTTGCATTTTGCTCAGAATTGCCGGCATCAGATCGTTATGGCGCAGAGCCCGGGCCCGCAGGGACAGGTCCAGGAGAATGTTGCTGTAGCGGGCGCTCAGTTGCGGCAACTGGTCGATGATGGTGCCGATCTCCCTGCGGCACAGTTGCTTGAGTTGCTGGCGAAAATCATGCAGCACCGTGATTTCACTGGGCGGGTGCTGGCGAAAATCCTCGATATAAGCCTTCAGGCGATCGGCGGCCCGGACTCCGACCTGCCTGGTCCCCTCCAGAAGAGTGACGGCCATGGGCGGCAGATCTTTGAACTCGATGGCTCGTAATTGTTGCTCCATAGCGGCTGTCTGGGTGAAAATGCCGGCCAGAGAGGGGGGTTGCGGGTCGGCTCCCTCGCCGGTGGCGAAAAGGAAGAAGCGCAAGCCCTGCTCAAGGCTTTGTGAACCCTTGGCGGCACGGCGTTTGGCGGCGGGCAGCAATCCGGCCATGGTCGGCAGCCGGCGCACCTGGATATCGGCCTCAAAAAGCGCCTGGCAATGTTCCTGCAACTGGAGCAGGTCAGGCTCAAGGGCGTCGGCCTGGTTTTTGATCGCCTGCAACCTGGCTTGGGCCGCTGCCGGCTGGACCGCCCGGCGGCGGATGTCGATGGCCAGATCGCCGTACTCGTTTTCCAGTTTGGCCAACTCATGGAGAACGGTATCGATGGTACTCCGGGTTCGATCACGAGCCGTTTTCAGGTCGCTCTTGAATCCGTATTCCGCCAGCAGGTCGCCATGCTTGTCGAAATTGACCTTTTGCCACTGCCGCAGCCGCTGGTCGCGGGCCAGCGGCTCCACCGCCGAGCGGATGGTTTTAAGCAGTTGCTCAAGCTGTTCCAGTTTAACCTCGAGGTTTTCCATGGGGCTCAATTATCAATATTAACGTGTCTCGGTGGTTCAGGGTGACCGGGGATGGCGACGCCGCCCGGCGGAGTTGGGCCGGGTAACCCCCCTCTATAACAGAATTGCCGCCCGACAGCGTACTAAAAAATTTTAGCGCTGAAAGTGAAAGAACGATGGGTGAATTTACAGGTTGTTTGCCGGCCATTTGCCCCGGGTGCGCGTTTGCGGCTTGACAATACGGGATGATAGCCCTATCCTGTGCCTTTTGTCTCTTGGGTGGGCCACGGTAAAATGTGACGGCATGGAACTGATCTGCGCAAAATATCAGGAAACGGAGCGGGAGGAAGAGGCCCGTTGCCGCCGACCCCAGGAGTACTGCAAGTTTCGCTCTGCCTGTATCATCAACATGCTCGGTCGGGAGCGCGACCGGGAGGTCGCCTTGGCCCAACCGCCGGAGCAGGAAAAAGGAAATGATAAGGATGCTTGATTTCAGCAAGGGGGATAAGGGGCTGCTGCCCGCCATCGTCCAGGATCATCAAAGTGGCGAGGTGCTGATGCTGGCCTATATTAACGAGATCGCCTGGCAACGCACCCTGGAGACCGGCCAGGCCCATTACTGGAGCCGCTCGCGGGCCAAGCTCTGGCTCAAGGGTGAAAGCTCCGGCCATATCCAGCAGATCCGGGAGATCCGGGTGGATTGCGATGCCGATACCGTGGTATTTAAGGTGGAGCAGGTGGGCGGGGCGGCCTGCCATACCGGGCATCGGACCTGTTTTTATCGGCGGGTGACGGGGATTCCCGGCGCCGAGCCCCATTTGGAAATTACTGAAACCCCGGTTTTCGACCCCGCGGAGGTATATAAGAGATGAAACAGTTGAAGCTGGGTATTCCCAAGGGCAGCCTGGAGAAGGCCACCATCGAGCTGTTCGCCAAGTCGGGCTGGCAGATCAAGCTCTCCTCCCGCAACTATTTCCCCGAGATCGACGATCCGGAGCTGAGCTGTTCCATCTGTCGCCCCCAGGAGATGTCGGTCTATATCGAGAAACAGGTTCTGGATGCCGGGATCACCGGCAAGGACTGGACCCTGGAGAACAGTTCCGACGTGGTGGTGGTGGCCGACCTGATCTATTCCAAAGTGAGCCGCAAGCCCACCCGCTGGGTGCTGGCGGTGCCGGGGGATTCCCCGATCAAGCGGGTGGAGGATCTGGAGGGCAAGAAGATCGCCACCGAGCTGGTCAATTTTACCAAAAACTATTTTGCTGCCCGCAAGATCAACGTCGATATCTCCTTCTCCTGGGGAGCCACCGAGGCCAAGGTGGTCTCGGGGTTGGCCGATGCCATTGTCGAGGTCACCGAAACCGAGAGTACCATCCGGGCCCACGGTCTGCGGGTGATCGAGGAGCTGATGAGTTCCAACACCCAACTGATCGCCAGCAAGCAGGCCTGGGCCGATCCCTGGAAACGGGAGAAGATCGAAAATCTCTCTCTCCTGCTCCAGGGAGCCCTGAAGGCCGACCGGATCGTCGGCCTCAAGATGAACGTGCCCCGGGGGCGGCTGGACGAGGTGATCGGGATGCTGCCCAGTCTCAATGCCCCCACCGTTTCCCCCCTCTATCAAAAAGGGGGGGAGCAGGAGTGGTTCTCGGTGGAGACGGTGATCTCCGAACACGAGGTGCGGGATCTGATCCCCAAGCTGCTCAAGCACGGGGCCGAAGGGATTATCGAGTATTCGCTGAATAAGGTCATATAGTTAGAGCTGTAACTGTCGGGCTCAGGCCTTGGGGTGCCGCGACAGTTACATGGCGATTTGCCAACCGGGGCCCCCTGCGGGCCGGGATCGGGGATGAAGATCGATAATATCCATTTCGTGGACAGTGTTTTCAGCCTCTCCCGCCTGCCGGAGGGTGATCTGCCGGAGATCGCCTTTGCCGGGCGCTCCAATGTGGGCAAATCCAGCCTGATCAACTGCCTGGTGCGGCGCAAGAGCCTGGTCAAGGTCAGTGCCAAGCCCGGTAAGACCCAGAGCCTCAACTTCTACCTGGTCGACGAAACCCTGCACCTGGTGGATCTGCCTGGCTACGGTTACGCCAAGGTCGATAAGCGGTTGCAGGAGAAGTGGCGGGAGCTGGTCAGCGCCTATCTGGAAACCCGGCCCAACCTGCGTTGCGTGGTGGTGATCATCGATCTGCGCCACGCCCCCAAGGATCTCGATCTGATGCTGATCGGCTGGTTGCGGAGCCTGGATATTCCCTATCTGCCGGTCTACACCAAAATGGACAAGCTCTCCCGCAACGAGCAGCATCGTCAGGCCCGGGCCCTGGATGCCGGTCTGGGAATCACCGCCGCCGACCGCCTCCTCTTCTCCTCCAAAACCGGGGAGGGGCGCGAGCAACTGCTGCTGCGGCTGGACACTTTTCTGGTCGCCCCCGAGCCGGGACCGCCCGGTGAGCTTGTTACCCCTTTATAAAGATCCGGGATCCCCGTGGAACTGAGTGAACTGTACGGGGGGCTGCTGCTCCCCCTGGGCAAAATTTTTCTCTTCATCTCCCTCGGGCTGGTGCTGGCCGGGTTGATTGAGGAGCTGGGCTGGAGTCGGGCCCTCTCCCGGGTGGCGGCCCCCTTTATCCGCTACGGGCGCTTCTCGGAAATCGCCGGCAGCAGTTTCGCCCTCGCCTTTGTCTCCGGGATTTCGGCCAACACCCTGCTGGCTGAAGCCTACCGGGACGGGAAGATCCCCCGCCGGGAGCTGCTGCTGGCCCACCTGCTCCACAGCCTGCCCCGTTTTTTTCTCCACCTCCCCACGGTATTCTTTATGATGGTCCCCTTTATCAAGGGCGCGGCCTTGCTCTATGTGGGGTTGACCTTCACCGCGGCCCTGCTCAGAACCCTGCTGATCACCCTGGCCGGCCGGCTTTTGCTGCCCGCTCCCGTCGGGCCGCTCCTCGGAGCAACCACCGCCGAGCCGAGATTGCAGCCGGCGGCGTTGTTACGGAAGATCTGGCGCCGTCTGCGGCGGCGTCTGTTGCGAATTGTGATGATCACCGTCCCGATTTACGGGATCTTTTTTCTGGCTGACCGGCTGGGCTATTTCGCTCGTCTCAGCGGCTGGGTGGAGGATAATATCGGGATCTTCTCCTGGCTGCAGCCGGAGAGCATCGGGGTGATCGTCCTGGTGGCGGCCACCGAACTGACCGCCGGCCTGGCGGCCGCCGGAGCCCTGCTCGATGGGCATGCCCTGAGCCATCGCGATGTGGTCCTGGCCCTGCTGATCGGCACCGTGATCGCCGCCCCGATCCAGGCCCTGCGCCACCAGGTGCCCTACTACGCCGGGATTTTCCCCCCGCGGCTGGCCGGGGAGCTGATCGTTTACAGTCAGTTGTTCCGGGCGGCCAGTGTGGTCCTGGTGGGAACTTTCTATTTTATGTTCAGCGCTTAGCCGGGGGTGGCAACCCCCTTGCCAAAGGCCGGGGCAACCGGTAGAATCCGCCCTGGTCCTGAAATCAAAGGCGCAGGCTGCGGCCAAGGAGAGGGAAGATGAGTGAAGATATTGTGGATGTGTTGATCGTCGGCAGCGGCCCGGCCGGTTTACAGGCGGCGGTACATGCGGTGCGCAAGAAGGCCGGAGTGGTGGTGCTGGGCAAGCCCGAGCGGAGCAGCATCTACCGGGCCCATGTGGAAAACTACCTCTGTGTTGACGGGGTCAGCGAGGGCGGTGAGTTGCTGGCGGTGGGGCTGGCCCAGGCCCGGCGTTTCGGGGTGGAGCTGCTCACCGAGGATCTGCTCAGCGTGGAGCAGGATGGCGAACTGTTCAAGGTGCGGATTGAGAGCGCCCGTGAGCTGACGGCCCGGACCCTGATTTTCGCCACCGGCACCGCCCGGAAAAAGTTGAAGGTCAAGGGCGAGAAGGAGCTGGCCGGCAAGGGGGTCAGCTACTGCGTGGATTGCGACGCCAACTTTTACCGCAATGCCAAGGTGGCGGTGGTGGGTAACGAATCGGCGGCGGTGGACGGGGCCGTCACCCTGACCAAGTACGCCTCCGAGGTCCATCTGGTGGCCAGCAAGCTGGAGGTATCGGCGGAACTGCGGGCCGAGCTGGATAAAAGCCCGGTGCAACTCCACGAAGGGGAATGGGTCCGGGAGATCGTCGGCGACAAGGCGGTGGAGTCCCTGCTGCTGGAGAGCGGCGGCTCTCTGGCGGTGGAGGGGGTCTTTATCGAACTGGGGGCCAAGGGGATGATGGAGCTGGCCACCACCCTGGGGGTGATGCTGGACAGTGAAACCTTTTCCTATATCGCCACCAACAAGAAGCAGGAGACCAATGTCGCCGGGATTTACGCCGCCGGTGATATCGCCGGCCCCCCTTGGCAGATGGCCAAGGCGGTGGGCGAGGGTTGCGTGGCCGGTTGGGAGGCCGCCAACTTTGCCCTGGCCCGGAAGAGGGCGGCCATGGGAGCCGCTTAATTTCCGTGGCGGCACCGGAGCCGGGGCAGGACTCGGTCTGGATGGGGTTGGCCCTGGCCCAGGCCGAGCAGGCGGCCCAGCGGGGGGAAGTGCCGGTGGGGGCGCTGCTGGTTGACGCCCGGGGCGAACCCGTCGTCGCCGACGGCAATCGAACCCTGGAGTTTTGTGATCCCACCGCCCATGCCGAAATCGTGGTTCTGCGGCGGGCGGCGCTAAGTTGTGGTAATCACCGGTTGCTTGGGACCACCCTCTATGTCACCCTGGAGCCCTGCGTGATGTGTGTCGGGGCGATGATCCAGGCCCGGATAGAACGGTTGGTGTACGGCGCCCCGGATCCCAAGGCGGGGGCGGTAAGCTCTCTGTTCAAGCTGGCCGAAGATCAGCGGCTGAATCATCGTTTTGCCGTGGAGGGCGGGGTTTTGGCCGATCGGTGCGGACGATTGCTCCGGGATTTTTTTCGGGCCAAAAGGGGCAATCCCTGAAAAATAGAAGGGCGGCGCCCCGTTTTTACGGTAAAGTGTTGGGCCCTGCATGGCAAGCTGACAGTAAGGGCAGTAAGAGATATTGGGAGAGGTGCCGGAGTGGTCGAACGGGACGGATTCGAAATCCGTTGATCACGCAAGTGGTCCGTGGGTTCGAATCCCACCCTCTCCGCCAGAATTGACCGGAGGCGTGGCGGTGAGTCCGTCTCTGTTGGGGGACGATCAGGGTAATTAAAGGAGATTGGGTGTTTATAACATGGTGAGCGGCGAGATGCAGGCCGACGATGGCGCCACGCTCCAGCCGCAAAAGCGGCTGGATGAGATTTTCGCCAAGATGAAAATCAAGGGCCTGCCGGCCATGTCCGGCCACGTCCGGGAGCTGATTTCGCTTACCCAGAGTGGCCGCAGCGCCGGCTACGAACTGGCCCAGGTTATTCTCAAGGATTACTCCCTGACCAACAAGGTTTTGCAGGTGGTGAACTCCGCTTACTACTCTCTGGGGCGGCCGGTTAACTCCATCTCGCGGGCGGTGACCATTCTCGGCTTTGACGCGGTTCGCGATCTGGCCATGGCCATCGCCCTTTTCGAAAATTTTGTCCGGAGCGGCGCTGATAAGGAGAGTATCAGCAAGATCATGACCTGCTCCTTCCTGAGCGCCCTGCAGGCCCGCGATCTGGCGGCGAACAAGGAGCTGGAGGTCCCGCCGGAGGAGGCTTTTATCTGCGCCTTGCTCCACAATCTGGGCAAGATCATTGTCTGCATCTACCTTCCCGAAGATTATCGCCGGATCGAAAAGCTGGTCACGAAGGGCGGCGACGAACTGAGCGTCGTCCGGGACACCCTGGAGGGTCTCGACTACCACAAGATCGGGATCGAGGTGGCAAGTTACTGGAATCTCTCCAAGAACGTCATTGCTGCCATGAACCCCAAACCCAGAAAGCCGCTTAATTCCGGGGACAGTAAAAGTTATCTCTGCAACCTGGCCTCCTTCGTCAACCAGTTGACTGAAAACGTCTGTGGGGGCAGATCGCTGGAGCCGCTGCTGCGCCGCTATGGCCCGATCTTCCGCCTGGGCCGGGAAGAGCTGCCCGAGTTACTGGGCCGCAGCATCGCGGCCTCGGAGGATATGTCCGATTCGCTGCGTTACGGGTTGGCCAAGCTCAAGATCGGGCAGCGCCTGCACGAAGCCGAGGATTCCTTGAAATATCCCGGTGAAGCGAGAGCGGGGAGTGCCGGGCGGCGGCAAGAGAGCGGCGCGGGAGCGATGGTCGATGTTGATCCGGCCCGGGATGAAGAGCCGGCAATAGAGACGGTTGAGGTTCTGGGGGAGCTGCCGGCCAGCCTGGATAAGTCGATTGATGACTTTATTCGCGAAATGACCGAAACCCTGCTGGGACCGATCAATCTCAACGATTTCTACGTCAATCTCCTGGAGGGCCTCTACCGGGGAATCGGTTTTGATCGGGTGCTGCTGGCGGTTATCAGTATCCAGCCGGGGCGGCGGGCCTTGATCGGCCGTTTCGGGTTTGGCGACCTGGAGCCGGAGAAAATCGGCACCTTTACCCATGATCTTGAGGCGGGCGGGGTGATCTCCCAGGCGATGAAAAGCTGCAAGGATATGGCCGTTCCTCCCGACACCCCGGGGGCTTTCCCCGAAAATCTCGGGCATCTGGTCAAGAACCGCACGGTTTACCTCTTTCCCATCTGTCTTGACGGCAAGCCCATTGGTCTGATCTATCTGGATCGCAAGAAGGGGCGGCCCAAGCTTGATGCCGGCCGGGTCAAGACCACCCGCCTGTTCCGGGATTTTGCCGTGATGGCCATTCGCAAGCTGCGTGACGGCAACAACTGAAATTTTACCCTTTCAAAAGCCGGAGATTAGTTGTACATTGCGTCGATACCCCCAGTCGGGTACAGGCCGCAAGGTTTGTTTGTTAAGGAGTTCCCCGGAGAGGTGACCGAGTGGCCGAAGGTGCACGCCTGGAACGCGTGTGTGCGGCAACGCACCGTGGGTTCGAATCCCACCCTCTCCGCCAGTGAAAACAGGTAAGGGTTGTCTGGTTTTTCAGTGCGATAGCCGGGTCCCGCGCAACAGAGGCTCGCAAACTCCGTCAGGTCCGGGAGGAAGCAGCGGTAGCGAAATTCTCTGTGTGCCGCGGGGGTGCCTGGCTATCCTTTTTTAATAGCCACCGCTTGTTCCGCTGGTTTTATTTTATCGCTTGGCCAATCTTATGTCCTATCTTGTTCTGGCCCGAAAATGGCGGCCCCAGACCTTTGACCAGGTGGTGGGGCAGCGCCCGGTGGTGCGGACCCTGCAGAATGCTCTGCGTTTGGACCGGGTGGCCCATGCCATGCTCTTTTCCGGAGTGCGGGGAGTGGGTAAAACCACCCTGGCCCGCCTGATGGCCAAGGCGATCAACTGCCGGTCCGCAGGGGAGGGTGAGCGCCCTTGCAACCAGTGTGATTCCTGCCGGGAGATCAGTGCCGGCAATGCCGTCGATCTCCACGAGATTGACGGGGCCAGCAACCGCGGCATCCAGGAGATCCGCGAGCTCAAGGAGAATATCCGTTTCCTGCCGGTGGCCGGCAAGCACAAGATCGTGATCATCGATGAAGTGCATATGCTGACCACCGAGGCCTTCAACGCCCTGCTCAAGACCCTGGAAGAGCCGCCGGCCCACGTCTACTTCATGTTCGCCACCACCGAGCTGCACAAGATCCCGGTCACCATCCTCTCCCGTTGCCAGCGTTACGAACTTACCCGGGTGCCCTTTAGCGAGTTGCTCGATTTCTTCCGGCGGGTGGCCGCCGCCGAGCAGGTCGCCATGCCCGATTCAGCCCTGGCGATGATCTCCCGGGAGGCCGACGGCAGTGTCCGGGACGGTTTAAGCCTGCTGGATCAGGTTTTCTCCTTCGGCGGCCGGGAGGTGAGCGATGACGATGTCCGGCAGATGCTGGGGCTGGTTGATCGCCAGGTGTTCGAGCGTCTGGCCGGGGCCCTGCTGGCTGCCGATCTGACCCAGGTGCTGGAGATTTTTGACCGGAGTTATCGGGCCGGCATGGATCTGAAACGGTTCGCCGCCGACCTGCTCAACTATTTCCGTAACCTGGTGGTTTGCCGGGCCACCGAGCGGCCGGAACAGCTGCTGGATCTGGCCGACCGCGATCTGGCCGCCCTCCGGGAGATCGCCGCCGGCCAAAGCCGGGAGACCCTGCTCTACTGTTTCAACCTGTTGCTCAAGGGGATCGAGGAGATGCAGTACGCCTCCCGTCCCAAGCTGGTGCTGGAGATGACTTTTGTGCGGGCGACCCAGGCTGGACAGATCGTGCCCACCGCCCAGATTTTGGGGCGGCTGGACCAGTTGCTGGCGGGTTTGCCCAGCGGAGGAGGGGGCGGCCTGCCGCCTGCCCCGGCTCCGCCAAGAAGCGACAACTCCTACGGTTCGAGAACCCCGCCACCGGCGGCTGCGCTCACCGGGCTGGCCGAACCGGCGGCGGTTATGGCCGCCCGGTCGCCGGCCGCTCCCCCCGAACCGGCTCCCTCCGCGCAGCCGGTTACTCCTCCCGCGCCGGTGGTTGCGGCTGCCCCGGCCGTGGAGACGGGTAAAAAAATGGAGGAGGGTCGTGACCTGCGTCGCGATTGGGATGGTTTTGTCCGCTACGTTCGGGAGCGCAAGGTATGGATGGCCCCGGTGCTGGAGATGGCCGCAGGCGCTCGGGAGGAGGGTGGCGAACTGCTGGTTCGCTACGATGACCTGGCCGACTGCAAATTGCTGGAGGAACCGGAAAACAGCCGGCTGCTCACCGAGTTCGCCCAGGACTATTTTCAGCGGGAGTTGACCCTGCGGCTGCGGATTCGCGGAGGCGGCAGCGTCGTGGTGGATGGCGAGGAGCTGCCCCAGGAGGAGCGCCGGGCCCTGGCCAATGATCCCCTGGTCCAGGCGGTGACCGAAATATTCAACGGCGATGTGGTCGGGATCCGCACCGGCAACAGTCACTGAAACTTGACGGCTGGTAAAATCTGAGGATTATTTGCTTGGGGGAACGGTTACCCCATGGGGAGGAGATTGCTATGGATATGAGTCAGATTATGAAGCAGGCCCAGCAGTTTCAGCAGAAACTGGCGAGCCTGCAGGCCGAGATGGCCGAACGCACCGTGACCTCCAGCGTGGGGGGCGGCATGGTTCAGGTCACGGTTAACGGCCGCCACCAACTGGTGGAACTGAAGATCGAAAAAGAGGTGATCAACCCCGATGATCCGGAGATGTTGCGCGATCTGGTCATGGCGGCGGTCAACGACGCCATGGCCAAGGCCCAGGAGATGATTCAGGCTGAAATGGGACGTCTGACCGGCGGCATGAATATTCCCGGACTGTTTTGAGCCGATGAATGTTGTCCCCCCCGCACTTTCCCGGCTGATCAGCGATCTTGGCCGGCTGCCCGGGATCGGCCCCAAGAGCGCGACCCGGCTGGCTCTGCATCTGTTGCGGCGGCCCCCTCTGGAGTCCCAGGGGCTGGCCCGCAGTCTGAACGAGCTGCACCAGTTGATCACCCTCTGTTCGGTCTGTTTTGCCTTCTCCGAGCATGATCCCTGCGAAATCTGTCGCAATCCGGGGCGGGACGACGGCCTGGTCTGCGTGGTCGAGGAGCCCGCCGACCTGATGGCCATTGAAAAAACCTCCTCCTTCAAGGGCAAGTACCACATCCTGCACGGGGTGCTTTCGCCCATGGACGGAATCGGGCCCAAGGAGTTGAAGCTCGGTCTGCTGCTGGAACGGATCCGCCGCCACCAGGTGCGCGAGGTTTTGATCGCCACCAGCTCCACGGTGCCGGGGGAGGCCACCGCCGCCTACCTGATCCGCCACCTGCAGGAGCACTGTACCGCCCGGATAACCCGGTTGGCTCACGGGATTCCCATGGGGATGGATATCAAGTATGCCGACGAGCTGACCCTGGCCCGGGCCATCGAGGCTCGTCAGGAGCAGAAATTATAACCCCGCCCGGCTTATCCCCTTGACAGCGGGACGGTAAGCTGGTAATTCCTTGCCGTTTGGCAACCCGGGTAGAGCAAGACCGGGAGAGCAGGAAAGTGTCAGCACCAGCGGAAGTGCCGACAACATTTTGTTTATACCATCCGTTTTACAGGCGCGTAGCTCAGTGGGAGAGCGCTACCTTGACACGGTAGAAGTCGGCGGTTCAATCCCGCCCGTGCCTACCAGGAAAGAACCGGGGCTTCGCAATGGTTCATCCGGCTACCGGATTGTCCTTGCGAAGCTTCGTTTTTAATGCAGATTGGAAAATGACAGAGATCACCCTCACATACGGCTCCGAGAGCAAAAATTTCCCCGTCGGGATCACCGCCGCCGAGGTGGTGCGCGCAATGCTTTCCAACAAGGAGCGCAAGCGGACCCTGGCCTTGCGGGTGGGCGAACAACTGTTCGACCTTGCAGCGGGGCTGACCGCCGGCGGCGAAATTGCGCCCCTGACGATGGACAGCCCCGAGGCCCTGGAGCTGCTGCGCCACAGCGCCGCCCATGTAATGGCCGCGGCGGTACTCGATCTCTTCGGCCGGCAGGTCCAGGTCAGCATCGGCCCGGCCACCGAGGACGGGTTTTACTACGACTTCGACCGCGACCATCCCTTTACCCCCGAGGATCTGGAAAAGATTGAGCTGCGGATGGCTGAGATCGTCGCCGCCGACCAGCCCTTTATCCGGGAGGAGATGAGCCGGGCCGCCGCCATCGACTTTTTCCGGGAACGGGGCCAGCACTACAAGGTGGAGTTGCTCACCGAGATCGAAGCCGAGCGGGTTTCCCTCTACACCCAGGGCAGCTTCGTCGATCTTTGCCGAGGCCCCCATCTGCCCGGTCCCGGTTGGATCAAGGCCTTCAAGCTGACTCGCCTGGCCGGGGCTTACTGGCGCGGCGATGAAAAAAACAAGATGCTGCAACGGATCTACGGCACCGCCTTTTTCGACAAAAAGGATCTGCGCGGTTACCTGGAACGGCTGGAGGAAGCGAAAAAGCGCGACCATCGTAAACTGGGCAAGGAGCTGGAGCTGTTCACCATCCAGGAGCAGATCGGGCCGGGTCTGATCCTCTGGCAGCCCAAAGGGGCGCTCTTGCGGCGGATCATCGAAGATTACTGGCGGGAGGAGCACTACCGGCACGGTTACGAACTGCTCTACACCCCCCATATCGCCCGCCGCGAACTCTGGCAGACCAGCGGTCATCTCGATTTCTACGGCGAGAACATGTTTGCGGCCATGGATATCGAGGGGGTACAGTATCAGCTCAAACCGATGAACTGCCCCTTTCATATCGCGATCTACCGGACGAGAAAACGGAGCTACCGGGAATTCCCCCTGCGCTGGTGCGAGTTGGGCACCGTTTACCGCTTCGAGAAGACCGGGGCCCTCCACGGCCTGATGCGGGTGCGGGGCTTTACCCAGGATGACGCCCATATCTTCTGCCGCCCCGACCACCTGGAGGATGAGATTTTTCGGATTCTGGATCTTAACCTCCATATCCTGCGGGCCTTCGGCTTTGTCGATTATGATATCTATCTTTCGACCCGGCCGGAAAAGTATGTGGGCAGCGACGAGCATTGGGACCGGGCCACCGAGGCCCTGAAGTCGGCCCTGGAGAAGAAGGGCTTGAATTATAGCGTGGATCCCGGCGAAGGGGTCTTCTATGGACCCAAGATCGATATCAAGATCAAGGATGTCCTGGGGCGGGCCTGGCAATGCTCCACCATCCAGGTGGATTTCAACCTGCCGGAGCGCTTTGAGCTGGGCTATACCGGCGCCGACGGCAACGAGCATCAGCCGATTATGATCCATCGGGCTTTGATGGGGTCCCTCGAGCGCTTTTTCGGGGTACTGATCGAGCATTATGCCGGGGCCTTCCCGGTTTGGCTGGCTCCGGTGCAAGCGCGGATCTGCAATATCACCGACGCCCAACTGACCTATGTCGAGCAGATTTATGGGCAGTTGCGCCACCAGGGAGTGCGGGTGGAGCTGGACAGCCGCAACGAAAAGCTTAATTATAAAATTCGTGAGGCTCAGCTCCAGAAGATCCCCTACATGCTGATCGTGGGGGATAAGGAAGCGGCTGAGGGTACGGTCACCGTGCGCCTGCGGGACGGCAAAAATCTGCCGGCCATGACGATTGCCGACTTTGCCGCCATGATCAGGGAAGAGAGCGAAGGCCAAGGGGCGGAGCAGGCCGATCAGGTTGCCTTGCAAAAATAGATATTGGCGAAATTCTGCCGGAAATGGTATAAAGCCTCCCGGCAAGCGGTACCCCCATCAAGAAGTAGCCAAGGAGGTTTGGTATCATTAAGGGCAGACGTAAGGAACCGGAAAACAAGGAAGTGCGAGCCCGGATCAATCAGCAGATCCGTTGCGAAGAGATCAGGCTCATTGATGCCGACGGCGGCCAGCTCGGCATTATGTCGCCCCGCGAAGCTCTGGTTCAAGCCGAAGAGACCGGGTTGGACCTGGTGGAGGTTTCTCCCACCGCCAAACCGCCGGTCTGCCGCATTATGGATTACGGCAAGTTTCGCTACGAGCTGAGCAAGAAACAGCAGGAAGCCAAGAAGAAGCAGACGGTGGTGGAGGTTAAGGAGATCAAGCTGCGGCCCAAAACCGAAAAGCACGATCTCGATTTCAAGGTTAAGAACATCAAGAAGTTTCTCCAGCAGAAGAACAAGGTCAAGGTGACCCTGCGTTTCCGCGGACGGGAAATTGTTTATGCCGGCACCATCGGTCTGGAAGTGCTCAACCGGGTGGCCGGGGAGTTGCTCGAGGAGGGAGTAATCCTGCAGGAACCCAAAATGGAAGGGCGCCAGATGACCATGCTGGTCGGTCCCAAGTAAA
>JBLRWU010000045.1:0-14381 GCA_047921155.1 Desulfurivibrio sp. | reverse complement strand
CCGTGGCCACCATCATCATCGGCCTGCTGCCGGTCATGCTCAGCACCGGTACCGGCTCGGAAGTAATGCGTCGTATTGCCGCCCCCATGGTGGGCGGTATGATCAGCGCCACCATCCTTACCCTGGTGGTGTTACCCTCGCTCTTTTTCCTCTGGAAAAAAGGACAAACCACAACTTAAACCAAGGAGTACAGCATGAAGAAAACCATCATCGCCGCCATCGCCGGAGTAAGCATCATTTTCGCCCTCTCCGCCACCGCCATGGCCGCCAGTCACGGCCATGGCAACCACGGTAAAAGCAGCACCGCCGCCGGCCCCGAAACCACCCTGGTCAGCGCCAACGGGGTGGTCACCGCCGTCGATCCGGCCGGCCAAAAGATCACCTTAAAGCACGAACCGATCCCGGCCATCAACTGGCCGGCCATGACCATGGATCTGGCCCTGGCCGACCCCTCTCTGGCCGCCGGGCTCCAGCCGGGGGACGCAATCGTTTTTGACCTCAAAAGGATTTCGGCCACCGACTATGTGATCACCGGCATCCGCAAACGGCATTAACCTCAATTTAGCCTCCGCCGCGGGGGTAATCAACCCCCCGCGGCGGCACCCTCCTCCCCCAGCCCACCTGCCGCCAACCCGGCCCGCCCCGATCCTCCTGTTGCTTTTTCACATTAAATGATTACCATAAAAGGCGTTGAGATCGGCCCGGCCATGGCCGTAGCTCAAATCCCCACCCTGCGTCAATCGATAACTTTTTTAATAAACGGGGACCGCCCCGATATCCGCGAGAAAATATAATGATGATCAACGACAGATTGGAAATGGCCCTGGTACGGGCCATCCGGGAGGCAAAAGTCCGCAAGCACGAGCATGTCACGGTGGAGCATATCCTCTACGGCCTGCTCCATGATGATCTGGCGATGGAGATCCTGGAGGCCTGCGGCGGCGATATTCCCCTGATGAAGGAGAAGCTGGAGGATTTCTTCGTCTCCAGCCTGCCCTCGCTGCCGGGAGGCCTGGGGAACCACGACCCGGTCCAGACCATCGGCTTCAACCGGGTGCTGCAACGGGCCATCGCCCATGTCCAGAGTTGCGGCAAAAAGGAGGTGGACGGCGGCGACGTTTTGACCGCCATCTTTTCGGAAGCCGAATCCTTCGCGGTCTATTTCCTCAGCCTGGAGGGGATCAAGAAGCTGGAGGTGATGGAGTATATCGCCCACGGTCGGCCTGAAACCGCCCCCCGCCGGCCGCAGAGCGCCCCCGACGGCCCCGAAGACCCCAAGAGCAAAGAGAAGCCGGCCGATAAAGATGCCGAAGCCCTGGAGAAATTCACCATCAACTTCAGCGCCCTGGCCGCCCAGGGGAAGATCGACCCCTTGATCGGCCGGGAGGCGGAACTGAAAAGGGTGATGCAAACCCTTTGTCGCCGGCGCAAAAATAATCCCCTGCTGGTGGGGGAGCCGGGGGTGGGCAAGACCGCCATCGCCGAAGGGCTGGCCCTGCTGATCCATCAGGAGCGGGAGGCCGGCGGCCACAGGGGAGGCCGGGTTCCGGAGATGCTGCAAGGGGTGGAGATCCGCCTGCTGGATATGGGCGGTCTGCTCTCCGGCACCAAGTACCGGGGCGACTTTGAACAGCGGCTCAAGGCGGTGATCACCGCGGTGGAACAGCGGCCCGAGGTTATCCTGTTCATCGACGAAATCCATACCATCGTCGGCGCCGGAGCCACCAGCGGCGGCAGCATGGACGCCTCCAACCTGCTCAAGCCCGCGCTCCAGGCGGGTAATCTGCGCTGCATCGGAGCCACCACCTACGAGGAGTACAAAAACCATCTGGAGAAGGACCGGGCCCTCTCCCGCCGCTTCCAGAAGATCGATATCAGCGAACCCTCGGTGGCGGACACGGTGGCGATCCTGCGGGGCCTGCAATCCCGCTACGAGGAGCACCACGGGGTCAGATACTCGGCGCCGGCCCTCAAGGCTGCCGCCGAACTGGCCAGCCGCCACATCAATGAACGTTTTCTGCCCGATAAGGCCATCGACGTGGTCGATGAAGTGGGGGCGGCCTTCCGGATGCGGAGCCAAAGCCGCAAACGGCGCACCGTCACGGTACGTGATGTGGAGGAGGTGATCTCCCGCCTGGCTCGGATTCCCGCCAAGAGCGTTTCCGGCTCCGATACCGAACAGTTGCGCCTGCTGGAAACGGTACTTAAAAGCCAGGTGTTCGGCCAGGATCAGGCGATCGGCGCCCTGGTCACCGCCGTCAAGCGCTCCCGGGCCGGCATCAAACGCCCCGACGGCCCCACTGGTTCCTTTCTCTTCGCTGGCCCCACCGGGGTGGGTAAGACCGAACTGGCCCGGCAACTGGCGGCCTCCCTCAATATCCATTTTGAACGCTTCGACATGAGCGAATATATGGAGAAGCATGCGGTTTCCCGGCTGATCGGCTCCCCCCCCGGCTATGTCGGCTTCGACCAGGGCGGCCTGCTCACCGAGGCGATCCGCAAACATCCCCACTGTGTGCTGCTCTTCGACGAGCTGGAGAAGGCCCACCCGGAAATTTTCAGCATTCTGCTCCAGGTGATGGATCACGCCGCCCTTACCGACAACAGCGGCCGCAAGGCCGACTTCCGCAACGTGATCCTGATTATGACCACCAACGCCGGGGCCCGGGAACTGGCCGCCCGCCCCATCGGCTTCACCGGCGACAGCGCCGGGCGCGACAGCAAGGCCCTGAAAAATCTTTTCGCCCCGGAATTCCGCAACCGGTTGGATGGAACCATCACTTTCAATACCCTGGATGCGCCGTTGATGGAACTAATCGTCGACAAGATGGTCTTGGAGCTGCAAGCCCAGTTGAGCGAAAAGCGGGTGAGCATCACCCTGAGTACCGGGGCTCGCCGCTGGCTGGCCAAACGGGGCTTCGACCCCGAGTTCGGTGCCCGCCCCTTGCGCCGCCTGATCATGCGGGAGATCGGCGACACCCTCACCGATGAGATCCTCTTCGGGCCACTGCGCAAGGGCGGCGAGGCCAAGGTGACGGCCAAGGGCGACCGCCTGGTGTTCGCCTTCACCCCGGCGGCCTGAAAAATGCTTTCTCGTTGACAGCACGGATATTTGCGCTAAGATCGCCGCTGCCGGTTTTTTTTAATTGTGGTGTTAACGGTCCGGGGCGGCAACCCCCGGACTTTCAAATTACCCCTCAAACCCAGAAGGAAAAAATTATGAAGATCCTTTCTCCCCGCAAGATCGCCGTCGCCGCCATTGCTCTCACCAGCCTGCTGCTGGCCGGCTGCGGCGATAACCAGAAATCGGAAAGTGCCGCTCCCGCAGCCGGCGGTCCCTCCTTCAGCTCCGCCATGGAAGAGGCCCACAAAGGTCTGGAGAG
The DNA here is from genome assembly GCA_047921155.1 of Desulfurivibrio sp. Taxonomy (GTDB): domain Bacteria; phylum Desulfobacterota; class Desulfobulbia; order Desulfobulbales; family Desulfurivibrionaceae; genus Desulfurivibrio. The sequence goes on along the minus strand of JBLRWU010000045.1, from coordinate 10,998 downwards.
CGAAATTCCCGCCGGCAGCGCCAAGGCCGTTACCCCCTTTGCCGATCTGGAAGTGGAGAAGGCCACCGGCGAAAACAGCTACCAGGTGGGTGAAATTTATGCCCGGGGCGCGGAACTGAGCGGCCAGACCGTGCGGGTCCGCGGCCAGGTGGTAAAATTCTCCCCGGCGATTATGAACCGCAACTTCATCCACCTCCAGGATGGCAGCGGCGACCCGGCTGAAAACACCCACAATCTGGTGGCCACTTCCAACGAAACCGCCCAACTCGGCGATATCGTCACCATCGAGGGCGTTCTGGCCGCCGACAAGGACTTCGGGGCCGGCTACGTCTACCGGGTGATCCTGGAAGACAGCCGGGTGGCCGAATAACCCACCCGGTGAAAGTGGTAATTGTCGGGCCGGGCGCCCTGGGCTGCCTGCTGGCCGCGCGGCTGCACGTTGCAGCCCGCGGCCGGTCGGTGGCCCTGCTGGATTACGACCCGGCCCGCGCCGCCCTGCTGAACCGGCAGGGCATAATCCTTGAAGATGAAGAGAGCGGGGGCCCCGGCGACCAATCCCCGGACCCCGGGAGAGCCGCTCCTTTTTCTCCCCCCGCCGCCATGGTAGTTGATCACGGGGCCCAACCGGAAGCCATGGTTCCGGTATCCACCGACCCGGCCATGGTCGCCGACGCCGATCTGGTGCTGCTCTGCGTCAAGGCCCCCGCCTTCGCCACGGCCCTGGACACCATCGCCCCCCTGCTCCCCCCCTCTTCACTGCTGCTGGCCCTGCAAAACGGGATCAGCCATCTGGAAATCCTGAACGCCCGCAAGCTATCCTGCGCCTGGGGCCTGGGAATCAGCACCGAAGGGGCCAATCTGCGGGGACCTGGCCGGGTGCGCTCCGGCGGCGCCGGCTTGACCGAGCTGGGTTTTACCCAACCCCCAACCCCGGAAGCCCGCCGGCGCCTGAACGACGCGGTGGAGCTTTTGAACCACGCCGGTCTGCGCACGACCAGTTGCCCCGATATTATCGGCCGGCTCTGGCGCAAACTGATCATTAACGCCGGGATCAACGCCCTGAGTGTTATCCATGACTGCCCCAACGGCCGGCTGCTGGAGATTCCCGCCGCCCGCCAAGCCATGGCCGCCGCGGTCCGCGAGGCCGCTGCGGTGGCCGGGGCCGTCGGGGTGGAACTGACCGAGGACCCGGTCACCCTGGTCGAAGAGATCTGCCGCCAAACCGCCACCAATATCTCCTCCATGCTCCAGGATATTCGCCGGGGCAAAACCACCGAAATCGAGGCGATCAACGGCGCGATCGTGCGCCTGGCCGCCCGCCACCGGATGGCGGTTCCGGTCAACCACGACCTGCTGACCTCCATCGTCGAGCGCCAGCGCCGGCCGGGGCCAAAAAAGATTGCAGAAAAAGTGTTTTCGCAATAGGCTGCCGCCCTCCCAAAAACCAGCCGTACCGGTGACCCTATGAAACCCAATTTCAACGAATATATCCGGGAACGGGTGCTGCTGGCCGACGGGGCCATCGGCACCTATCTCTACGCCAAAGGGATCGAGCCGGACAAGAATATCGAACGACTCAATCTGACCGATCCCGAGCTGGTCTACTCCATGCACGAGGAGTATATCCGGGCCGGCAGCCGGCTGCTGGAGACCAACACCTTCGGCGCCAACCGGCTCAAGCTGGAAGCGGTGGGCCTGGGGGATAAGGCCCGCCAGATCAATCAGGCCGGAGCCGCCCTGGCCCTCAAGGCCGCCGGCGACGAAATCTATGTGGCCGGTTCGGTGGGGCCCAGCGGGGTCAACTTCCCTCTGGATATCCCGGCCGGGGCCGAAGAGGAAGCGGTCCGGACCGCCTTCAGGGAACAGATCACCGCTCTGCTCGACGCCGGGGTGGATCTGCTGATCCTGGAAACCTTCGGCCATCTCGACGAACTGCTGCTGGCAATCCAGGTGGGCCGGGAACTTGGCCCCCAAATCCCCATTGTCGCCAACATGGTTCATCCCCGCCAGGGCCGAACCGCCGCCGGGCTTGACGCCCTCACTTGCGGCCGGGCCAGCCACCAGGCCGGAGCCGACGTGGTGGGCTCCAACTGCGGCCGGGGCGCCCGAGCGATGCTGGCGGCCATTGAAAAATTAGCGCCGCTGGGGGCGGAAGTTCCCCTGGCCGCCTTTCCCAACGCCGGCTTTCCCGAGATTGTCGATCATCGCCTGATCTACCCGGCGGAACCGGCTTACATGGCTCGGGTGGTCGGCGATATGGTCAAAGCCGGAGCCCGGCTGGTGGGGGGCTGCTGCGGCACCACCCCCGCCCATATCCACGAATTCGGTAAGCATCTGCGCCTGAAACGACGGCCGTTAAGCCAGGTTAGCGGCCGAGTACGGGCCGACCTGACCAGCGACAGCCCGGCGACGGCATCGGCCCGGCCCGGCGCCCTGCTCGCCGTCCTGCCCCGGGACCGGCTCCCGATCCTGGTTGAACTGGACCCCCCCACCCACCTGGATATCAGCGGGGTGTTGCAGGGCGCCAAAGTGCTGGCTGAAGCCGGGGCCGACGCCATCACCCTGGGGGAAAACCCTTTGGCGGTGCTGCGGGCCGACAATATCTCCCTGGCCCATCTGATTCGCAACCAGGTGGGGATCCCCGCCGTGGCCCATCTTACCTGCCGGGACCGCAACTCCCTGGGCCTGCAATCCCAGATCATGGGCGCCCATCTTCTGGGCCTGGAGGGGATTCTGGCCGTTACCGGCGATCCGGTTTCCAGCGGCGATCAGCCCGGGGCCAGCGGGGTCTTTGATCTGCAATCCTTCGATTTGATCCGGATGCTCAACCAGTTCAACCAGGGCCGCAACCCGGCGGGCAAGGAGCTGAACGGGCAGTGCAATTTTTCGGTGGGGGCCGCCTTCAGCTATCGGCCGGGCAATCCCGAACTGCAGATTCGCCGCCTGGAGCGCAAGGCCGGCCTGGGTGCGGTGTTTGCCATGACCCAGCCCTTTTTCAGCGCGGCGGCGGTGGAGGAGATGCTGGAACGGACCCGGCATCTGGAGATCCTGATCTTCCCGGGGATCTTTCCGCTGATCTCGGCCCGCAACGCCGATTTTCTCCACCATGAGGTGCCGGGAATCTCCATCCCCGAGGAGCTGCGGCAGAAGCTGTGGAGCTATAAAACGGTGGAGGATCAGCGCAAAGCGGCGGATGAGTTCACCGGCGAACTGCTGGCCGCCATCTGCCCGCTGATCGACGGGCTCTACCTGATCAGCCCGCTGAACAAGTGGGAGGTGACCGCCCGGCTGACCCGGGAGGTCCGCCGGGCCGGTTACCGCGGCAGCGGCCGGCTGGGCCGGTTTTTACCTTGACATAAATCCAGAACGAGCTAATCTAATGAGCTTTTCAGTCAATGACGGGCCTATTTCCAACCACGTTTAAGGAGCGCGCATGCCCAACTATCTCTTTACCTCCGAATCCGTTTCCGAGGGCCATCCCGACAAGGTGGCCGATCAGATCTCCGACGCCATTCTCGATGCCATCCTGGCCCAGGATAAAACCTCCCGGGTGGCCTGCGAAACTTTAGTCACCACCGGCCTGGCGATGATCGCCGGCGAGATCACCACCAATGCCTGGGTCGATATGCCGGCCATCGTCCGTCAGACCATCCGGGAGATCGGCTACAACTCCTCGGAGATGGGTTTCGACTGGCAGTCCTGCGCGGTACTGACCAGCATCGGCAAGCAGTCCTCCGATATCGCCCAGGGGGTCAACGAGGGCAGCGGCATCGACCTGGACCAGGGGGCCGGCGACCAGGGCCTGATGTTCGGCTACGCCTGCACCGAAACCAAGGTCCTGATGCCGATGCCCATTACCTACGCCCACCGGCTGATGAAGCGCCAGGCCGAGGTGCGCAAGAGCGGCCGGCTGCCCTGGCTGCGCCCCGACGCCAAGAGCCAGGTGACCATCGAATATGAGCACCGGCAGCCCAAGCGGATCGAAGCGGTGGTGGTCTCCACCCAGCACTCCCCGGAGGTTGACTACGAGGATCTCAAGGAGGGGGTGATGGAGGAGATCATCAAGCCGATTCTGCCGGCGGCGATGCTGGATGAAAACACCAAGTACTTCATCAACCCCACCGGCCGCTTTGTCATCGGCGGTCCGGTTGGCGACTGCGGGGTGACCGGCCGCAAGATCATCGTCGATACCTACGGCGGCATGGGCTCCCACGGCGGCGGCGCTTTCTCCGGCAAGGACCCCTCCAAGGTGGATCGCTCCTCCTCCTACATGGGCCGTTACGTGGCCAAAAATATCGTGGCGGCGGGGCTGGCCGAGCAGTGCGAGGTGCAGGTGGCTTACGCCATCGGGATCTCCCAGCCGGTATCGATCAATGTGGTCACCTTCGGCACCGGCAAGATCAGCGATGAGAAGATCCGTCAACTGATCCTCGAACATTTCGACCTGCGCCCCAAAGCGATCATCCAGCACCTCGACCTGCTGCGCCCCATCTACCGTAACACCGCGGCCTACGGCCATTTCGGCCGGGAACGGGAAGAGTTCACCTGGGAGCGCACCGACAAGGCCGAGATCTTAAGGAATGCCGCCGGGCTCAAGGGTAATTGCGCCTGAATCCGCGCGACCGGACGCCATAACCATCAACCTCCAACCAACGGGAGTTATCAAAGTGAGCAATAAGGTATTGGAAAACAAGGACTACAAGGTGGCCGATATGGGCCTGGCCGACTGGGGCCGCAAAGAGGTGCTGATCGCCGAAACCGAGATGCCGGGCCTGATGGCCCTGCGCGAGGAGTTCAAGGGCCAGGCGCCGCTGAAGGGCGCCCGGATCGCCGGTTGTCTGCATATGACCATCCAGACCGCGGTCCTGATGGAGACCCTGGTGGAGCTGGGGGCCGAGGTGCGCTGGTCCTCCTGCAACATCTTCTCCACCCAGGACCAGGCCGCCGCGGCCATGGTCGCCGCCGGTATCCCCACCTTCGCCTGGAAGGGCGAAAACGAAGAGGAGTTCTGGTGGTGCATCGAACAGACCATCTTCGGCCCCGATGGCTGGCGGCCCAATATGATTCTGGATGACGGCGGCGACCTTACCCAGATCATGCACGAGAAATATCCCGAACTGATGAAGGAGATCAGGGGGATCAGCGAGGAGACCACCACCGGAGTCCATCGCCTCTACGAGATGAGCCGCCAGGGCAGCCTGCTGGCCCCGGCGATCAATGTCAACGACTCGGTAACCAAATCCAAGTTCGACAACCTCTATGGTTGCCGGGAATCCCTGATCGACGGGATCAAGCGGGCCACCGACGTGATGATCGCCGGCAAGATCTGCCTGGTGGCCGGCTACGGCGATGTGGGCAAGGGCTGCGCCCAGGCCTTCCGCGGCATGGGCGCCACCGTCTGGGTCACCGAGTGCGATCCGGTCTGCGCCCTGCAGGCGGCCATGGAAGGCTACCGGGTGGTGACCATGGAAGAGGCGGCCCCCAAGGCCGATATCTTCGTCACCGCCACCGGCAATATCCATGTGGTTACCCGGGCCCATATGGAGCGGATGAAGAATCAGGCCATCGTCTGCAATATCGGTCACTTCGACAGCGAGATCGAGATCGCCGCAGTCCGCGATCTGCCCTGGGAGAATATCAAACCCCAGGTGGATCATGTGATCTTCCCCGACGGTCACCGGATCATCATCCTGGCCGAGGGCCGGCTGGTCAACCTGGGCTGCGCCACCGGCCACCCCAGCTTCGTGATGAGCAACTCCTTCACCAATCAGGTGCTGGCCCAGCTCGAGCTCTGGCAACACCACGACCGCTACGAAAAACAGGTTTACATGCTGCCCAAGCATCTTGATGAGAAGGTGGCCATGCTCCACCTGGACCGGATCGGCGCCAACCTCACCAAACTTAGTCCGGAACAGGCCGCCTATATCGGAGTCCCGGTGGAAGGCCCCTACAAGCCCGACTATTACCGTTATTAAGCGGCAAAAAGCGCTCCGGCGCCGAGCGAGCGAACCGGCGGGGCCGGGTGGGAAACGGCAAACCGTCCCGCCCGGCCCCGTTTGCGTGCCGGCCTGGACAAAGCTCAAGAAGATGATTAAACTCTGAAATGATCATCGGGAAACAACAGACCAACTTTTTTGTAAACCAGGAGCGGAAAAATGCCTATCTATGAATACCGTTGTCAACAGTGTAAAAACCTTTTCGAAGCCCTGGTCGGCTCAAGCCGGGAAAGGGACCAGACCCGCTGTCCCCAATGTGACGGCGATCAGGTCCAGCGAGTGATTTCCGCCGGCAGTTTCCGGATCTCCTCCGCCGGCTCCGGTTCTCCCCCGGCCGGGGCCCTCAGCGGCTGCTCCTCTCGCTCCGGCTTCTCCTGAGCCTGATAAAGCGCGGCCTGGATGGCCGTCAAACCAGGATCAGGCAGCAGACACAGGCTGCCGTTGAGGCCGTCCTCCGGGGCGGCCTCAACTTTTTCCCCGCTCCCAACCCGCTAACGCGCCAGGGAAAGATCCCCGGAGAGCACCGGGTGGACCCGTCCCCCCCGATCACGGATCCGCAGAATCCCATCGTCATCGGGGCCAAGGGCGATTCCCCGCACCACCTCCCCGGCGGGGGTCAACCACTCCAGCTCCCGGCCCAGCAGGGCGTCCCGCTGCCGCCACTGGGCCAGGATGGCGGGGAATTCGCCCTCTTCCAAGCGCACCACCAGGGCATCCAACTGTTTGAGGATCGCGGCCAGCAACGGGCCCCGCTCCCAGGGGCGACCGGTGGCCAGGAGCAGGGAGGTGGCCCGCCCCTGCAACTCCGGCGGAATCCGGGCGGCGTCGGTATTGACATTGAGCCCGATCCCCACCACCACCACCGGCAATTGGGCTGGAGACCCGCTTGCCGGCAGGCGGCACTCACAGAGAATGCCGCCGCATTTTTTCCCCGCCAGCAGCAGATCGTTGGGCCATTTAAGCCCCGGGGCCAGGCCGGTGGTTTCCGCCACCGCCAGGGCCAGGGCCAGGCCGGCGGCCAGGGTCAGCCTGGCCAGATCCTCCGGCTCCAGCCGGGGCCGGTAGATAAACGAGAGGTAAAGCCCGGCGCCAGCGGGGGAGTGCCAGCTTCGGCGCAACCGGCCCCGGCCCCGGCTCTGGCTTTCGGCCACCACCAGGGTGCAATCCCCGCCGGATTCGGCCAGGGCCAGGGCCAGATCATTGGTCGATTCGGTGGTCTCCAGATAGTGCACCCGACGCTCCCCCAACCGCCCCTCCTCCCGCAACCGCCGCCAGATCAGATCCTGCTCCTGATTAGCCAATTTCCCCCCCGCCGCCGCGACCGTCCCGCAAAGCCGCCAGGATCTGATGATTGGTCATGTCGAGATGTAGCGGGGTAACCGAAACGTAGCCGGCCAGCACGGCCTGGACATCGGTTTCCGGCTGTTCGCTCCAGCGGGGGGTGCCGCCGCCGATCCAGTAGTGGCGCCGCCCCCAGGGATCGAAGGTCTCCTGGATGGCGTTTTCGTACAGACGCCGGCCCTGACGGGTGTAGCGCACCCCTTGCAGTTGATCCGCCGGCCGGTTGGGGACATTGATATTGAGCAGGGTATCGGGCGCCATTCCCTGCTCAAGGATCTCGGCGGCCAGGGTCGCCGCCTGGGCAGCCGCCACCGCGTACAGGCACTCCTCGCCGTTGGCCGCCCCCAGGGAAACGGCCAGGGAGGGGATCTGCAGCAGGGTGCCTTCCCGGGCGGCGGAGACGGTGCCGGAATAGTTGATATCATCCCCCAGGTTGGGACCGGGGTTGATCCCGGACACCACCAGATCGGGCCGGGCCGGCAGAATCTTGTTCAGGCCGATCATCACGCAGTCGGCGGGGGTGCCGTCGATGGCGTAGATATCGCTCTCCAGCTCCCGGACATGGAGGGGGCGGCGCATGGTCAGGGAGTGGCTGGCGGCGGAGTTGTCCCGCTCGGGGGCGATGATCACCACCCGACCCAGCCGCCCCATCTCCCGGGCCAGCACCCGCAGGCCGGGGGCGTCAACCCCGTCATCGTTGGTCAGCAAAAGCAGTGGCATCATAAACTCCCAGCTTCTTTTTTTCCAGGTGACCAGCTATATTGAGCAAGCTGCTTGGGCAACCATTAAACCACTTTCAAGCCAAGTTTCAAGACAAGGAGAAAAAGATGCCCTACGTCAACATCCGGGTGGCCGGCAATCTGAGCCGGGAACAGAAGGAGAGGATCTGCACCGGAGTCACCGACCTGCTGGTCGAGGTTGCCAATAAACCGGCCGATTCGGTGCTGGTCTTCATCGACGAGGTGCCCCACGAAAATATCGCCGCCGGCGGCAGGCTGCTTCAGGCTCCCAAATTAAGATGAAGCCGCTGCTGCAGGTGGCCCACCGGGAACAGGCCAGAAAAAGGCTGGCCGACCTGCGGGAGGCGATCGCCCACCACAACTACCGCTACTACGTCCTTGACGACCCGGAGATAGCCGACATCGAATATGACCGGCTCTTTCGGGAGCTGGAGGAGCTGGAGGCCCGCTACCCCGACCTGGTCATCCCCGATTCCCCCAGTCGCCGGATCGGCTCCGCGCCGCCGGAGCAGTTTACTCCGGTACGCCATACCCTGCCGATGCTCAGCCTGGAAAACGCCTTTGACGAGGGCGAACTTTCTGATTTTGAAACCAGGATGCGCCGATTTCTCAACCTGGAAGGGCCGATCCGTTATTACGCCGAACCCAAGATCGACGGCCTAGCGGTGGAACTGGTTTATGAAAACGGCCTGTTTACCCTGGGCTCCACCCGGGGCGACGGCCTGGTGGGAGAGAACATCAGCGCCAACCTGCGCACCATCGGCAATATCCCCAAGCAACTGCCGGTTTTGCCGGCCGCATCACCGCCGCCGCGCCTGGAGGTGCGGGGTGAAGTCTGCCTGACCATCGACGGCTTCAAAGCCTTGAACCGGCAAAGGGCGGCGGCCGGCGAACCCCTGTTCGCCAACCCCCGCAATGCCGCCGCCGGTTCTTTGCGCCAGCTTGATTCCGCCATAACCGCCGCCCGGCCGCTGGAGTTTTTCGCCTACGGGGTCTCCGACCCTGCCGCTCTTACGGTGTCAAGCCAGCAGGAGCTTTTGCAAAGGCTGGCCGCCCTGGATTTCAAAATCATCCCCAACGGCCGGATCTGTGCCGATCTGCACCAAGTGCTCGACCATTTTCGGCACCTGGGCGCATTGCGCCATGATCTGCCTTATGAGATCGACGGGATGGTGGCCAAGGTCGACGACCTGGCCATCCAGCGCCGCCTGGGGGCCAAGGCCCGCACCCCCCGCTGGGCGGTGGCCGCCAAGTTTCCCGCCGTTCAGGCCACCACCCGCTTGCTGGCCGTGGAGTTTCAGGTGGGCCGCACCGGGGCGATCACCCCGGTGGCCCGACTGGAGCCGGTCCAGGTCGGCGGCGTCACGGTAAGCCGGGCCACCCTCCACAACGAGGATGAACTGCGGCGCAAGGATCTGCGAATCGGCGACACCGTCCTGGTTCAGCGGGCCGGCGAGGTGATTCCGGAAGTGGTAAAACCGGTGGTTGAAAAGCGCAGCGGCCATGAAGAGGAGATCCGGCCGCCCGTCAACTGCCCGGAATGCGGCACTGCCCTGGTCCGCAAAGCGGGGGAAGCGGTAACCCGCTGCCCCAATAATCGGGAGTGTCCGGCCCAGCGGCTGCGGGCCCTGATCCATTTTACCGGCAAGGCCGGCCTGGATATCGAGGGGCTGGGCAAGAAGGTGATGGAACAGTTGGCAGCAGCCGAGCTGGTCCGGGATATCCCCGATATTTTTCGCTTACGGGCCGAGCAACTGGCGGAGTTGCCGGGTTGGGGGGGAAAATCGGCAGCCAACGCCGAGTCCGCGATCAACGCCCGCAAGGAGGTGGAGCTGTCCCGCCTGCTCGGCGCCCTGGGGATTCGCCATGTGGGCGAGGTCACCGCCCAGTTGCTGGCCCGCCGTTTCAGCTCGCTGGCGGCCCTGCTCCAGGCCGGGGAGCAGGAGTTCCTGGATATCGAAGGGATCGGCCCCCGGGCGGCGGCCGCCCTGACCACCTATTTTGCCGACCCCGATAACCGGGAGATGCTGCGCCAACTGGAGGGGGAGCTGGGCCTGCAGATCCGTCCCGAACCGGTCCCGGAGCAGGCCCAACCCCTGAGCGGCGAAGTTTTTCTTTTTACCGGCGCCCTTACCCACTGCTCCCGCCAGGAGGCCAAGGCCCGGGTCAAGGGATTGGGCGGCCAGGTGGCGACCTCGCTTAACCGCAAGGTCACCCGCCTGGTCTGCGGCCAATCCCCCGGCTCCAAGCTGGCCAGGGCCCGGGAGCTGGGGATCGCCATCCTGACCGAAGGGGAGTTTCAGCAACTGCTCGGCACCGGCTGAAATGGAGGCCCACCCGGATCGGCGGCCGGAAAAAATTGAACTCGCAGACCTTTTTATCTCTTTTTTACTTGACGAGGGCGGCGGTTTCCATTACGTCTTGTGAAGTGTTTTGAAATGGACCGGGACCGGCGCTGCCGGCCGGTCCGCAAGAGGGGCGACGCTCAGGAGGCGCTCGCCATCTAGAACACCTGTAACAAGGAGAAAGGAGAACATTATGAAAGAGATCAAAGGTACCACCGTACGGCGGCGCTACGCCCGTCTGCCCCTGGCTCTGGCCTTGGGCGCCCTGGTTCTGACCCCGGCGGTTATCGGGTTTGGGACTGCCACCGCCGAGGCCTCCGTGGCCGGTAAAGGCGAAACCAGCATCACCCTGAGCGGCGATGCCCGTCTACAGGGTTTCTGGCGTGAAGATGCCAAGTATGGCGGCACCGTCGCCGTCCCTGTCGCCGACGACACCAACCGCCAGCTCCGGCACCGGATGCGGATCGCTCTGGACGCCAAGGCGGCCGGCGGCACCTCTTTGCACACCCGGTTTCATATGTCCAACATTAGCATGGACACTTGGGGCGCCAGCACAGACGATAAAGATGCGAAACT
>JBLRWU010000044.1:0-14428 GCA_047921155.1 Desulfurivibrio sp. | reverse complement strand
CTGTCGGAACCCAGCAGGGTCTTGCCCGGCAGGCCGAAGCGTTCCAGGTGGACCTGGTGGGAGATGCCGTTGCCCGGCGGCGAAAAATAGAGGCCGAACTTGCGGGCCACCGATTGGAGAAAGCGATGATCGTCGGCGTTGCGAAAATCGGACTGGACCAGGTTGTGATCCACGTAGCAGACCGACAGTTCGGTCTGGACCCGGGGAATGCCGATCGCTTCAAACTCGAGATATGCCATGGTGCCGGTGGCGTCCTGGGTCAGAGTCTGATCGATCCGAATCCCGATCTCCGCTCCCCGCTTCAGTTCACCCTCCACCAGGTGGGAAGCCAGAATTTTTTCAGTTACCGTTTGTCCCATGTCGCGCTCCTTGTTTTTCCTTGGAATCTGCTCCGTTAAACCCTGCGCAAAATCAGCGGCGGAGTTTTACCATAGATCGCTCTGCTTGTACATTCCCCACCGCCGGTGTCGAAAAATTGACCATCATGGTCAAGTCACCGACCCCAATCGGTCCCATCGTTTTTTCCCTGACAATTGAGGAAACCATTGAATAACGGGGAAAACGACGGTAGAGTGCGGGCCGTTATCGTAAACGGCACACCCTTTGCAACGACCCTGCCCCAGAACAGGCCCGGCGGCCGATCGCCGGCGCTGAAATCCCATCGGCAACCCGGAGAAAATGGATCATGGCTGAAGAAAAAGAAGCGCCCCAGGACGGGGAAGAGGCGCCGAAGAAAAAGTCCAAAATCGCCTTTTTTGCCATCTTGGGAATGGCCCTGTTGCTCCTGGGCGGCGGCGGCTTATACGCCTATCTCACCTTCCTGGCCCCGATGGAAGGCCCGGAGGTGCGCGAGGAGATCGGCGAATTTTTTGCCATGGAGCCTTTTGTGGTCAACCTGGCGGACCCCACCGGCAAACGCTACCTCAAGATCCAGATTCAGATCGAGCTGGAAAATCCACAGGCCGTGGCCAACGCCGAACGGGCCGTGCCCAAATTGCGCGACAACGTGATCATGATGATGACCGCTCTCTCCTTCGAGGAGGTAATGACCCCGGAAGGCAAGATCCGGATCCGGGACGAACTGCTGGAACGCTTCAACGTGGTGATGCGCCCCGACCGGGTACGCAATATCTACTTTACCGAATTTGTGGTGCAATAGTTCGCTATGGAACAGATATTAAGCCAGGATGAAGTCGACGCCCTGCTCAAGGGCATTGCCGGCGGCGATATTGAAGAGCCCGAAGAGGCGGTGGATACCGAGGCCCTCGGCTACACCTCCTACGACTTCACGCGCCAGCAGCGCATTGTCCAGGTTCGGATGCCGGCCATGGACGCCATCAGCGACGCCTTCATGCGGGCGGTACGCAACTCGCTCTCCTCCGCCCTGCGCCGAATCCTTGATCTCACATCCGCCCCCATGGAGCTGGAACGTTTCGGGACCTTCGTCCGCACCCTGCCGGTACCCAGCAGCCTCCAGATCTTCAAGATGGCCCCCTTTCGCGGCCATGCCCTGATTGTGCTGGAACCCAAGCTGGTTTTCACCCTGGTGGAGAGTTTCCTGGGGGGCAGCGGGGCCCGCAATATCCGCATCGAGGGCCGGGATTTCACCGCCATCGAACAGCGCCTGATCCGCCGGGTGGTCAATCTGCTGCTCACCGACATGGAGAAGGCCTGGTACTCGCTGCAACCCCTGAAGGTGCAGCATGTCCGCAGCGAGATCAACCCCCAGTTCGCCAAGATCTGCCAGCCCGAGGACGTAGTGTTGATCAACCGCTACGATGTCGATATGGACCGGGCCGCGGGCAGCATCACCACCTGCATCCCCCTGGCCAACCTGGAATCGGTCAAAAGCAAGCTGATGACCACCTTCCAGCGGGATCAGAGCGAGGAGGATATCTCCATCCAGCGCACCATCATCGAAAATATCAAAAACGTGGAGGTGGATATCCGGGTGGAGCTGGGCAAAGCCACGGTGCCGGCCGCCGAGATCATCAACCTGGCGGTGGGCGACACCATTCAGCTGGAGCGCCGCACTAACGAGCAACTGCCGGTTTTCGTTTGCGGCACCCGCAAGTACATGGCCACCCCCGGCGTCCACCGGGGCAACAACGCCGTTTTAATCAAGAAAAAGGTTCTGGACCAGAATCGGGACTAGCTGGGCCGCGCAGGCAGCCCACAGACAGCAAGGAGAGAACAACCATGGCCGACGACGAAAAAGTCACCCAGGGAACGGAGGAGGCCGGCGACGACTGGGCCACCGCCCTGGCCGATCAGGGAAATAACACCCCCAGCTTCGAGGAGCTGGCAGGCGCCGGAACCGGCGGGGGCCAGAGCGGCAGCCAAAACCTGGATTTCCTGCTGGATGTCCCCCTGGAGGTCAGCGCCGAACTGGGCCGCACCAACCTGATTATCAACAAGTTGCTGCAGTTGACCCAGGGCTCGGTGATCGAGCTGGACAAGGCCGCCGGGGCTCCGGTGGAGATCTTCGTCAACCGCAAGCTGATGGGCAAAGGCGAGGTGGTGGTGGTCAATGAGCGCTTCGGCATCCGGGTAACGGAGATCATCAGCCAGGCCGACCGCATCAAGAACATCGGCTGAAGATCCATGATGAACAAAACCGCCACCCTGCTGATCGCCTGCTGTCTGCTGCTGCTGCTGGGAGCCGCCACCCTCTGGGCCGGCGACGGCGAGCTTGCCGCCCAACCGCTGGGTTCCGGCGGCGAGCCTTTTTCCCCTTTCCTGCTGATGCTCAAGGCCTTTGGGGTGCTGGTGCTGATCATCGGCCTGATGCTGTTTATCGCCGCCGTACTGCGTAAGCTGGGGCTGCATCAGGGCGCCGGTGGCGGGGGCGAGCTACTCAAAGTTATTGAAACCCGCCCTTTGGGACCCAAAAGGTATCTGGCGGTGGTGGCGGCGGCCGATCAATATTTTCTGCTGGGGATCAGCGATCAGCAGATCAATCTGCTGAGTCGTCTGGATAACGAGGCGGCGATCCGCCAGGTGTTGCAGGCGACCGAGCGGGACGGCCGGTCCGGCGCCCCCGGTTTCGCCGGGGTGATGGCCGGGATCATGAAGCAACGGCCGGCCGGCAGGCAGGATTGAACCAAGGATTATGACCATGAAGGCCTTGACAAGCGCAGGTCGACCAGCCCCGATGGGCGCCGCAAAAAGGCTTACCAGCATCGCCGCCGTGGTCGCGGCCCTGCTGGTCCTGCCCGCTTTCGCCCTGGCCCAGGCCGTACCGCTGCCCACCCTGAGCATCGGCATCGAGGAGGCCACCACCCCCCGCCAGGTTTCGGTGCTGATCGAGTTGCTGCTGGTCTTCACCGTCCTCTCCATGGCCCCGGCCATCCTGCTGATGATGACCTGCTTCACCCGGCTGATCGTGGTCTTCTCCTTTCTGCGCAACGCCATCGGCACCCAGCAGATGCCGCCCAATCAGGTGCTGGTCGGTCTGGCCCTTTTTCTGACCGCCTTCATCATGACCCCGGTTTTCGTGCAGATCAATGAAACGGCGGTGACCCCCTACATGGCCGAGGAGGTGGGAGCGGAAGAGGCCCTGCGCACCGCCGCCATCCCCATCCGCGAGTTCATGTTCAAACAGACCCGGGAGAAGGATCTGGAGCTTTTCCTGGGGCTTGCCAAGTCGCCCCGGCCCCAGAACAAGGATGATGTCTCCACCTTCGTGCTGATTCCGGCCTTTATGATCAGCGAGCTGAAAACCGCCTTTACCATCGGTTTCATCCTTTTTCTCCCCTTTCTGATCATCGACATGGTGGTGGCCAGCGTGCTGCTCTCCATGGGGATGATGATGCTGCCGCCGATCATGGTGGCGCTGCCCTTTAAAATTCTGCTCTTTGTCCTGGTGGACGGCTGGTATCTCATTGTCGGCTCACTGGTGCGGAGCTTCGGCGTCTAGGGAGGAGCGGCCATGACCCCGGCGGATGTGGTGGTGTTGATTCAGAACGCGGTGAAGATAACCCTGCTGCTGGCCGGGCCGATCCTGGGGGTGGGGATGGCGGTGGGGCTGACCATCGCTCTCTTCCAGGCGGTGACCCAGATCCAGGAGATGACCCTGACCTTCGTGCCCAAGATTTTCGCGGTGCTGCTCACCGTCCTCTTCCTCTCGGGCTGGATGATCTCCCTGATGGTTGATTACACCCATAACCTGATCGTCGCCATTCCAACCCTGGTGCGCTGAGGTGAGCGATGGTTGACGCGACCCTGCTCAACTGGACCATCGACCATATCATGCGGGTACTGATGGTGATGGTCCGGGTCGGCCCTCTGCTGTTTCTGATGCCGGTGCTGGGCACCCGGGGGGTCCCCCCCCAGGCCAAGATTCTGCTGGTGCTGATGACCTCGCTGGTGCTGGCCCCCATGGTGCCGCTCGATAGCGCCGATCTGCCCCAGACCCCGGTGGGGTTCGGCCTCTTTGTGACCATGGAGCTGGTCTTTGTCGCCATCCTGGCCCTCTTTGTCCGCTTCGTCTTTGCGGCGGCGGAAACCGCCGGCCAGGTGGTGGGGGTGCAGATGGGGATGGGGATGGCCGGGGTGATGGACCCCCAGTTCGGCAACCAGGTTTCGCCGGTGGGGATGCTCTGGAATATTGCCGCCATCCTGATCTTTCTGGCCATCGACGGCCATCACATCTTTTTCGCGGCCATGGTCCAGAGCTACCAGTGGGTGGGGCCGGGCGACCTGGGCCGGATCAGCCAGCTCACCTACGAGGGGATGATGAGCGGCGCGGCCCAGATGTTCGTGCTGGCGGTGATGATCATGGCTCCGGCCAGCGTGGCGGTTTTCTGCTCCCACGTGGGGATGGGGATCATCGCCAAGACCGTGCCCCAGATTCCGATCCTGATCGTGGGGATGCCGCTGAACATCGCCCTGGGGCTGATTTTTGCCGGCCTCTCCATGGGCTACCTGGCGCCGCTGATGGTGGCCCGTTTCGAGATGCTGGGCAGATTACTGCCGCGAATAGGAGCCGGACTGGGGTAGGAGATGGCGGAAGAGCAATCGGGACAGGAGAAAACCGAACAACCCACCCAACGGCGGCTGCTGGAGGCCCGCAAGAAGGGTGATATCGCCAAGAGTATGGAGGTTCCCTCGGCGGCGGTCCTGCTGGCCGGGGTGATCCTGCTCTATTTCGTCGGGGAACGGATGTTCGGCCAGATCACCGGGATGATGCAGTTTTATTTCAGCAACCTCCATGATCTCCCGCTCACCCCCGGCAATATGAGCGCCATCTCGCGGCAGGCGATGCTGATCATGCTGGCGGTGCTCTGGCCGCTGATGCTCACCGTCTTCCTGGTGGCCCTGCTGGCCAACTATTTCCAGGTGGGGATACTGTTCACCACCGAAAAGATCACCCCCAAGCTGGAAAAAATCGACCCGCTCAAGGGGTTCGGCCGCCTTGTTTCCAAACAGGCCATGGCCAATTTCCTCAAGTCGCTGGCCAAACTGGGACTGGTGGGCTATATCGCGTTCAGCGAGGTGCGGAGCGCGACCCCGGAGATCCTCCCCTTGATGGACAAGGCCCCCTATCCGATTATGCTCTTCATGGCGGAGACGGCCTTCTGGATCTTTTTGAAGTGCGCCATTTTAATCGCCCTGATCGCCGCCGCCGATTACGCCTTCCAGCGCTGGCAGTTCACCGAAAAGATGAAGATGACCAAGCAGGACCTGAAGGACGAGAGCAAGCAGAGCGAAGGCGACCCCCACGTCAAGGGGCGGATCAGGTCGATCCAGATGGAGATGGCCCGTAAACGAATGATGAGCGAGGTGCCCAAGGCGGACGTGGTGATCACCAACCCCACCCACCTGGCCATCGCCATCAAATATGACCCCCTGAGCATGAAGGCCCCGCAAGTGCTGGCCAAGGGCGCCGGGGTGATCGCAAAGAGGATTAAAGAACTTGCCAGGGAACACCAGGTGCCGGTGGTGGAGGACAAACCCCTGGCCCAGGCGCTCTATAAAGCGGTGGAGATCGGCGAGAGTATCCCGGAAAATCTTTTCCAGGCGGTGGCCGAAGTTCTGGCTTACGTTTACAACTTGAGGAAGTAAGGGATCATGGCGGAAGAAAAGGCGGCGGGGATTACCCTGCAAAGCATCGGCGCGGAAGCGCCCAGCATGGTGGTGGCCCTGGGGGTGGTCTCCATTCTGGCGGTGATGATCCTGCCCCTGCCCACCATCATTCTGGATCTGCTGCTGACCCTGAATATCACCCTGGGGCTGCTGATCCTGCTGATCTCCATGTACAACAGCAACCCCCTGCAGTTCTCCTCCTTCCCCGCCGTCCTGCTGATCACCACCCTGTTCAGGTTGTCGCTGAACATCGCCTCCACCCGGCTGATTCTGCTCCAGGGCCACGAAGGCCCCGGCTCGGTGGGCCAGGTGATCCAGTCCTTCGGCGACTTCGTGGTGGGGGGCAATTTCGCGGTGGGTTTGATCATCTTCCTGATCATGGTCCTGATCAACTTCATCGTCATCACCAAGGGCGCCGGCCGGATCGCCGAGGTGGCGGCCCGCTTCACCCTGGATGCCATGCCCGGCAAGCAGATGGCGATTGACGCCGACCTCAACGCCGGCCTGATCAACGAGCAGGAGGCCAAGACCCGCCGCAAGGAGATCTCCCAGCAGTCGGAGTTCTACGGGGCCATGGACGGCGCCAGCAAGTTTGTCCGCGGCGAGGCGGTGGCCAGCCTGGTGATCATGGCGATCAATATCATCGGCGGCCTGATGATCGGGGTGTTCATGAACAAGATGAGCGCCGGGGATGCCGCCACCACCTATACCCTGCTGACCATCGGCGACGGCCTGGTCAGTCAGATCCCCGCCCTGGTGATCTCCACCTCCACCGGTATTATCGTCAGCCGGGCCGCCTCGGAGCAGAGCATGGGCAAGGAGTTCGCCCGCCAGTTCGGGATGCAGCCCCAGGCCCTGGCGGTCTCCTCGGGAATCATCATGATGCTGGGCCTGGTGCCGGGCCTGCCCACCCTGCCCTTCCTGTTGCTGGGCAGCATGATGGGCGGCATGGCCTGGCTGGCCTACCAGCGCACCTCCGGCGAAGCCAGGGACCTGGAGGCCGAAGAGAAGGAGCAGCAGAAGGCCGCCGCCCCGGATCCGGGCTCACCGGAGGCGGTGGAAGCCCTGCTGCCCCTGGATGCCCTGGAACTGGAGGTGGGCTACGGCCTGATCCCTCTGGTGGATGAAAACCAGCAGGGGGATCTGCTGGAACGGATCCGGGCCATCCGCCGCCAGTTCGCCGTCGATATCGGGATGCTGGTCCCGCCGCTCCATGTCCGCGACAACCTGCAACTGAAACCCGATGAGTATGTCCTCCAGCTCAAGGGGGTGGAGGTGGCCCGGGGCGAGGTGATGATGGGGCACCTGATGGCCATGGATTCAGGCGCGGCCAAACGGGAGATCGACGGAATTCCCACCACCGAACCGGCCTTCCAGTTGCCCGCCACCTGGATCAGCGAAGATAAGCGGGAAGAGGCCCAGGTGGCCGGCTACACCGTGGTCGACCCCGCCACCGTCATCGCCACCCACCTCACCGAGGTGCTGCGCAGCCACGCCGATGAACTGCTGGGCCGCCAGGACACCCAGAAGCTCCTGGACAACCTGGCCAAAACGCATCCCAAGGTGGTGGAGGAGCTGGTGCCCGGCCTGCTGCCCCTGGGCGGCCTGCAGAAGGTGTTGCAGAACCTGCTGCGGGAGCGGGTCTCCTTGCGCGATCTCCTGACCATCTGCGAAACCCTGGCCGATCACGCCGGCCGCAGCAAGGATCCCGACCTGCTCACCGAATTCGTGCGCCAGAAACTGGCCCGCTCCATCACCGGCGGTTATCTTGACGAGGATGGTTCGCTGGCGGTGCTGACCCTGGCCCCCAAAACCGAGGATCTGATCCGCGAATCCCTGCAGCAGACCGACCAGGGGGTTTTCCTCAACCTGGAGCCCAATCTGGCACAGCATTTGCTTGAACAGATTCAGCAGGCCGCCGATCGGGTGGCCGGCGACGGGTACCAGCCCATCATCCTGACCTCACCCGCCGTCCGTCGCCACCTGCGCCGCCTGCTGGAACGATTCATGCCCCAGGTGATGGTGCTTTCGCACAACGAGGTCACCACCCAGACCAGGATCAGGTCCCTGGGAACGGTGGAGATCAACCCTAAAAAGTAACGGTAAACGGATGCTATGAAAGTGAAGCGTTTCGAAGCCCCCAACAGCAAAAGTGCCCTGGCCATGGTCAAGGAAGAGCTGGGCAGTGAGGCCGTCATCCTCTCCACCCGCACCGTGCGTCCGGAACCCGGCACCCCCGGCTACAACCGGGCCTCCTCCTGGGTCGAGGTGGTGGCGGCGGTGGATTTCGATGTGGAAGAAGCGGTAAACAGGGCTCCGGCGGCATATCCCTTGCTCCAGCCCGGATCCTGCAACCGAACCGGGGTGGCGCAGACTCGGACCACCGGGACGGCGGGCGCCAACAGGCGGGGCGAGCCGGGCCGAGCACCTTTAGATGGGTTGCCACAGGACGATTACCCGGCCACGGGCGTTAATTTGAGCCGGGAGGCCCGCCTGCTGCAGCAACGGTTCGGGATGTTGCGCGGGGAACGTCAAGAAGCCGACCCCCTGTCGGTTTTTCCGACACCCCCTCGCCCGGCCGGGGCCGCGAAGGGATCACTCCGTCCGGACCGGGCCCCGGGGAAAAACGGCCGGCCCCACCCCGAGGAGGTGGTCTCCTGGCGCAACCAGATTCTGGATCAACTCAACGTCCGGCCCCTTAACCTGGACCAGCAGGGGGCCGGCCCCCTGGTGATCGCCCTGGTCGGCCCCACGGGGGTGGGTAAAACCACCACCGCCGCCAAGATCGCCGCCTGGTTCAGCCTCCACGAGAACGCCAAGGTGGCCATGCTCTCCATGGACTGTTACCGGATCGGAGCCACCGACCAGTTGCGGACCTACGCCAGAATCATGCGCCTGCCCTGCGAAGTCGCCCTGCGGGAACAGGATCTGGGGACGGCCCTGCACAAACACCGCCACAAGGATCTGATCATCATCGACACCGCCGGCAAAAGCCCCTTCGACGAAGGCCATATTCCCGAGTTGCAGCGCTGGTTCTCTCCCCACGCTGAAATTCTCCCCTACCTGGTCCTGAGCGCCACCGCCAAAAAGGAGGATCTCAACCATATCATCGCCGCCTACCGCCCCCTGGGGGTACCGGCGGCGATCCTGACCAAGCTCGATGAAACCCGGGCCTACGCCGCCCTCTGCCAGCAGATGACCCAGGCCGAGCTGCCCATCGCCTGCCTCTGTACCGGTCAGAAGGTGCCGGAAGATTTCCTGCCCGCCTCCAAGGATTTTTTGAAAACCCTGTTCGGCAGCGGCTGGGAAGCGGCGATGACCAGACAGCGGAGTGTCAATCAGGCCGAAGGCTGGCTGCAATAACTTAACCACCGGAAAGAAGATAATGACCCAAGCACGGACACTGGAAAAAATGATGAACCACCCTGCCCGCGCCGGCAGGCTCGGGCAGGGTGGCGGCAAAAATCCGCCGCGGGTGATCTCGGTCACCAGCGGCAAGGGCGGGGTGGGCAAGAGCAACATCGTCACCAACCTGGCCTACAATCTGGCCCGGCGAGGTTTGCAGGTGCTGGTGCTGGATGCCGACCTCAATCTGGCCAACGTCGATATCCTGCTCGGCCTGACCCCCAAGTACAACCTGCACCATGTCTTCACCGGGGAAAAGGGGCTGCGTGAGATCCTGATCGAAGGGCCGGCCGGGATCAGGATCCTGCCCGCCAGCTCGGGGATCATGGAGCTGGCCGATCTCAGCGAAAGCCAGCGCCTCTACTTTCTCTCCGAGATGGAGGCCCTGGAAGCCGAAGTCGACATCCTGCTGATCGACACCGCCGCCGGGATCAACAATAACGTGATCTACTTCAATCTGGCGGCCCAGGAGCGGGTGGTAATTCTCACCCCGGAACCCACCTCCCTCACCGACGCCTACGCCCTGATCAAGGTGCTGAGCAGCCGCCACGATATCAAAAGTTTTCGCTGCCTGGTCAACCAGTCCCGCTCGGAAAAGGAGGCCCTGGCGGTTTACCGGAAGCTGAGCATGGTAACCGACCGCTTCCTGGACACCCTGTCGCTGGATTATATCGGCCATATCCCCTACGACAGCAAGCTGCCCCAGGCCGTGCGCGGCCAGCGCCTGGTCAGCGATCTTTTCCCCGACGCCCCCTCCTCCCGCACCTTTGTCCGGCTGGCGGAAAGCCTGGCCGGGGAGAAACCGCACCGCCGGAACGACGGCAATATAAAATTCTTCTGGCAGGGCCTTTTTAGGGTATAATCGGCGGGTCTGCGGACAAGAACGGGAACGGGATCAATATGCGGGAAAATATCCGGCGAGGATCAGCAGTAATGCCGAAAACGCCTAATAAAATCAGGGATTACACCAACGCTTACTTCAGCCGGACCGAACAGCTTGACCCGGCCCGGCGCGATGAGCTCATCCTGACCTACACCCCCCTCATCAAGTATATCGCCAACCGGCTGGCCAGCCGGTTGCCGCCCCAGGTGGCGGTGGACGATCTGATCAGTTGCGGAATAGTCGGCCTGATCGATGCCATCAACAAGTTCGAGCCGGCCAAGAACGTCCAGTTCAAAACCTACGCCGAATTCCGGATCAAGGGGGCCATGCTGGACGAGCTGCGGGCCCTGGACTGGGTACCCCGCTCAATTCGCCGCAAGATCACGGAACTGGAGCGGACCTGCGCCGAGCTGGAGGCCGGACTGGGTCGGCCGGCCAGCGATGAGGAAACCGCGGCAGCGCTGGGGATCAACCTGGAGGAGTTCCATCGCCTGCTGGACGAAACCAAATCGGTCACCTTCCTTGATATCGACTACCTGCGCCAGCGGGCGCCCGACGAGGTGGAGGGCGATGTGGCCGAAATCTTCGCCGGCGATGATCGCGACCCCGTGGCCGCCCTCAACCTGGGAGAGACCCGCGAGTTGCTGGCCCGGGCAATCAACGACCTGCCGGAGAAGGAGCAGCTCACCGTGGCCCTCTACTACCAGGAGGAGTTGACCATGCGGGAGATCGGGGAGGTGCTGGGCTACACCGAATCCCGCATCTCGCAGATGCACAGCAAGGCGATGCTGCGCTTGCGGAGTAAACTGAAAAAACAGTTGGATGCCTGAAGATAGCACGTTTTCCCCTTGTGGTTTCCCCTGGTTCTCAATATATTGGATTTTTGTCGGGAAAAAGGTATCCCCCAAGAGGGACAGCGACCGCAGGAGTTACCCCGAATACCGCATCGGCCGGAGGAGATATGGCAGCAAATCCCAATATGAAAATTCTGGTGGTGGACGATTTCGCAACCATGCGCCGCATCGTTAAGAACATCCTGACCCAACTCGGCTTCAAAAATATCATTGAAGCCGACGACGGCAGTACCGCCCTCAATATGCTCAAGGCGGAGAAGGTCGACCTGATCGTATCCGACTGGAACATGCCCAAGATGACCGGCCTGGATCTGCTCAAGGCGGTGCGGGCCGACCCCAACATGGCCGACACCCCCTTTATCATGGTCACCGCCGAGGCCCAGCAGGACAACATCATCCTGGCGGTTAAGGCCAAGGTCAGCCAGTATGTGGTCAAGCCCTTCACCGCTGAAGTCCTGGGCGAAAAACTCCAGAAAATCTTCGGCAGTTAAGCCGCGGAACCGCCATGGCCCAGGAGAAGCGCCCCGACGACTCCGGCAAATCCGCATCATCTCCCCCACCATCCAAGGAGATCCTCGACAAACTGGGAGCGGAATGGGGTGATGACTGGGAGGCCGCCTTTCAGGCCGAGGAGGGCGAGCTGGAGGGTCTTACGGAAGAGGAGGATATCCTCTTTGATTTCACCGGCGACGAAACTGCTTCGGCCGCCACTCCCACCCCGCAAGGGGAGGCGGACCCTGAAGAGGATGAGCTTCCCCGGGGCCCCTCCTTTCAGGTTTCTCTGCCGGCATGGCTTGTCGCCCTGCCCGCTTTACCGCTCCGACTGGGGCGCAAATTCAGCGCCCTCTCCACTACCCGCAAGGCTCTGGCCGGCGGCGGCCTGCTGCTCCTGCTGCTGGCCATCTGGCTGGCCACGGGGATCGGTAATTCGCCCCAATCTCCGGAGATTATCCCGCCTGCCGATCCCTTCGGCCTGAACCAGCTGCGCCCGCCGGGGGAACCGTTGTTTGTCGAGGAGACCGGCGTTGAACCGGCGCCCGTCCCGGACAGCCCTCCTCCACCCTTCGCCGAGGCCCCACCCGTCAGCGAAGCCCAACGCCAGCGCCTGCAACTGCACGGATTTTTCATCCCCCCGGTTATTCAGCGCGATCCCGTCAACCCGACCTTTGTTCACCTCGATTTGACCCTCAGCCTGCAAGTGGCGCCGGGAGAGGAGCCGGCGGCCCTTTTGGAGCCTACCCTTCGCGACGCCATTTTCCGCTTTTACCAGAGCCGGAACCGAGAAACCCTGCAACGCTACTCCCTGGCCCGAGGCGAGATGCTGCGCGACCTGCGGGAGTGGCTGGACCAACATCATCCCGAACTGGCCATCGACACCATCTCCTTTGATCGTTACTGGTTCAACTGACCTGCAAGGAACACCATGAAAAAGATTGAAGCGATCATCAAGCCCTTTCGTCTGGACGAAGTAAAAGAGGCCCTGAGCAAGCTTGGGCTCAAGGGCATGACCCTGACCGAGGTGAAGGGTTACGGCCGCCAGCGGGGGCACACCGAAATTTACCGGGGCTCCGAATATGTGGTGGATTTCATTCCCAAGGTAAAGCTGGAGATCATCGTGGAAGCCCAAAGGGTGGATGAGGTGGTGGCGTGCATCCGGGAGGCGGCCAATACCGGCAAGATCGGGGATGGCAAAATCTTCGTCCTGCCGGTGGAGCAGGTGATCCGGGTCCGCACCGGCGAAAGGGGACAGGAAGCGATATGAGTTCGCCTGCCGCCACCCCGCCACCCGCCGGCTCGTTGCGAGTCCGGCTTAAGCGGCGGGCGGAGGCCGGGCGCTCCTGGATCTGGCAGGCTCCCGCGGTCGAAGAGGCGGCCTGGCAAAGGGGCGCGCGGGAGTTGCTGCGGGTAATACTGATCTTCGCCCGGGAGTTCGACCGGGACCGCATCCCCCTGCGGGCTGCCGCCCTGACCTTCACCATCATGCTCTCCCTGGTGCCGACCCTGGCCCTGGGCACCGCCGTCCTTAAAGGCTTGGGGGCCGGGGATCAGATGCGGCAGGCAGCCCATCTTTTCGTCGACCAGATGGAGTCCGCCACCTCGCTGTGGAATGGCCGGATGCCGGACAACCAGGAGGAGCTGGAGCGGACTCCGCCCTCCCCGGCGGATCAGGCCGAACCGGGGCCGGCCACCCCCCAAAGCAGCGCCACCCACCTGCGCCAGGCGATCGATCAGATCTTCGACTATGTCGACCGCACCGATTTTGCCACCCTGGGGGTCTTCGGGGTAATCGGCCTGGTGGTGGCGGTGGTGGTGGTCCTGGGCAGTATCGAACGTTCGATGAACGCTATCTGGCACACCGAAACCAGCCGCCCCATGGGCCGACGGGTTATGGATTACCTGGCCCTGATGGTGCTGCTGCCCCTGGCGATCAACCTCACCTTCGCCACCGAGGCCTCCCTGCAAAGCGAGGCCCTGCGAGAACGCCTGTTTATCTTCCTGCCGGTGGGGGGGGTCGAAGAGTTTCTCCTGGGCTTGATGCCGCTGCTGCTGCTCACCCTGACCTTTACCATCCTTTACCGGTTCCTGCCCAACACCAAAGTGAAGATAAGTTCGGCCTTGATCGGCGGCCTCTTCGGGGCCATCGCCTGGCTGATCATGCAGGGAATCTACCTTAAACTGCAGATCGGAGTGGCCCGCTACAACGCGATCTACGGCTCCTTTGCTACCCTGCCGCTCTTTCTGATCTGGCTGCAGATCTGCTGGATCATCTTTCTCTCCGGGGCGGAGATCTCATTTGCGGTCCAGGCCCGCCACACCTACCGGATGAGCGACCGGGAGATCTCGCCGGTCAACCGGCTGACCCTGGCCTTTGCGATAATCGACATCATCCACCGCAACTTCAGGACCCGCAAAATCAGCGCCCCCGCCGCCATCGCCGAAGAGCTGGGGCAGCCGGAGGATCTCGTCAACCAGGTGTCCGAACAGTTGGCCGCCGCCGGCCTGATCCGCTGGGCCAACGACCACGACGAGCTGGGGGGTTATCTGCTGGGCACCAGCCTGGAGAAGGTATCCACCACCGAGGTGGTGGACCTGATCATGGGCACCGACATCCCCCCGATCCGGGGCGGCTCGCTGGTGATCGAAGCCATGGAGGGCGCCCGCCAGGCCGTGAAGGCCCGCAGCCTGGCCACCTTCAGTT
>JBLRWU010000043.1:0-14622 GCA_047921155.1 Desulfurivibrio sp. | reverse complement strand
GGCCTTCAACGGCGGAAAACGATGACCATCGGCTACAGTTGCATTATCCCCACCCGCGATCGCTGCGAGCTGGTCCAGGAGGCGGTGACGACGGTGCTGGCCCAGGAGCGGCCGGCGGCCGAGATCATCGTGGTCGATGATGGTTCCCGCGACGATACCGCCCGCCTTCTGGCTGCCCGTTTCCCTGAGGTTCGGCTGTTGCGCCTGGATGGCCGGGGGCCGGGAACGGCCCGCAATGCCGGGGCGGCGGCGGCCTCCTCCGAGGTGCTGATGTTTCTCGATTCCGATGACCACTGGCAGCCGGATCATGCCGGTCGGCTGCTGGCCGTGCTGGAGCGGGGTTTTGCCGTGGCCTACGGCCCGACCCGGAACCTTGACCTGATCGGTGGCGGCGAATTCGCCATTCCGGCCGCCGGGGAGGAGCTTGAGGGTGACTGTTTTGCCGCCCTGCTGCGCTGGTGTTTTATGGTGCCGTCGGCGGTGGCGTTGACCCGCGGCGCCTTTGCCCGTTGTGGCGGCTTTGGAACGGGAGATCTCGGTGAAGACTGGGGTTTTTTCCTGAAATTGGCCGTTGAGTATCCCTTCGGTTTTGCGGCCGGGCCGCCGCTGACCACCCGCCGTCTGCACCGGGACAGCCTTTGCCGACTGGCCGACCCGGCCCGCCTGTTTGCCGGCCTCCGGCGTCTGCAAGCCCTTTTTACGACCGATGAGTCGGGGGGGGCGCAATCCGATCCGACCCCGGAGGAGTCGGCTCGCAACCGGCAGGCCCGGGAGAGATTCGCCGCCCTGGCCCGCTGGACCGAAACCAGGGCCGGGCAGGAGAGGTGGGCCACGGTGCAGGAGTGGTATCTGGCCCTGCAGCGGGAAAAGATGGTGTGACTGGTCAGTGCGCCGCGGTTTGGAGCGCCAGCAGTTCCACCCTCTCCAGTTTGTCGATGGAGTACCCCTGCTCCCCGCTCAGGTCCAGGTGGCGCACAACGGGGATGATTCCCGTGGCGGTCAGGGAGGTGAAGGCGGCCAGCTCTTCCCGGCCGATCCGTTTTTCATCTTCGCTGATGATGGCGAAATCGTTGCCGTAAACCCGGAAGAGCAGGGCGTTGGGGAACCGGCTTTGCAGTTCGTCGGCGAAAAGACGCAGGATCTTGTTGCCCTGCTCCCAGCCCTGCTCCCTGTTAAGTTGCGCCAATCCCTGCAGATGACAAAGGTTGAGGCTGCGGAACCGGGGGTCCTGGAGGGTGCTTTTAAGGTAGTTCTCGTTGTAGAGTCCGGTGAGCTGGTCGCTGAAGAAGTAGGCAAAACGCTCCCGCTCCAGATCGTTGGTGGGAGTTCTGGTGATCCGGCACAGGGCTCGATGTTCGGCGCAGAAACGGTCCTGGGCGATCTCCCGGGCCGGCTTTTCCGGCGGCGAGACTGCAGCCAGGGCGACGACCGCCGCAGCCACCACCTCGGGATGGAACTGGCGGCCGCTCTCCTGCTGCAGCCTGGCCAGGGCGCTTGCCATGTCACTGCGCGGCTGATAGATGCGGTTGGTGGTCATCGCGTCGAAGGCATCGGCCATGGCCAGAATGCGGGCGGGCAGGGGGATCTCGTCGCCCGCCAGCCGGTCGGGGTAGCCGGTTCCGTCATGCCGTTCATGGTGATGGAGAATGATCTCCGCCAGGTCCTGGTACATCGCAATCCCGGCGAGCATCTCGTAACCGGCCACGACGTGCAGCTGGATCAGGTCTTTTTCCAAGGGGGTGAACTGGCCCGGTTTCAAAAGGATCGCGTCCGGGGTGGCGATCTTGCCGATATCGTGCAGGATTGCCGCCTGGGCCAGCCGTTCGATCTCCGGTTGGGTCATCCCCATCTGTTTGGCGATCAGGCGGCAGTAATCGGCCACCCGCTCAGTGTGGCCGGCGGTATAGGTATCCCGCTGCTCGATCATATTGACAAAAGTGAGGATGGTCTCTTCGTAGTTGGCGGTGCGTTCGGCGGTCAGGCGCGCCACCTCCTCCCGGTGGCGGAAGGAGGCGATGGCAAAGCCCAGGTCGCCGGCCAGCTCCTCCAGCATGGCGATCTCTTCCGGCTCGAATCCCTCGTGGCGCCAGGTGTAAACCGCCAGAACCCCCAGCGGCGATGCGCCGCCGCCGGGGCGCAGAGGCAGGGTGATCATCTGTTGAAAATCTGCGATAACTCCCGGTTCCTGCCAGGGTGGGGCCGAATGGGGGTAGTGTTCCCGTTGCTCGATCAGAATCCTGTTCTCCCGCAGGCAGCGAGCCGCCGGGTGCTGATGGAAGGGAGATTGGCGATCGTTAAGCTTGTAGGGCGGGGTGGTCAGCGGCGCCGGGGCGGCGGGAGAGGTCTGCGGGCCGGAGTGGTAAACGGCGGTGATCGTCTCCTCCGTCAGCAGGCCCAGCCAGCAGAAGCCATAGTGGCGGTGGCGCACAAGCCTGGCGCAGGATTGTTCCAGTAAGGTATGCCGATCCGGGGCGGTCAGCAGCAGGCCGTTGATATCGGAGACGGTCCGCATGATTTCACGCAGATAGATCTCCAGGTCGAGCAGTTTGGCGATCTCTCTGGTCCTGGCCTGGACCCGCTCCTCCAGGGAGTGATTGAGTTCGGCCAGCTCCGCCTCCGCCACCCGTCGCCGGGCGATCTCCTGCTCCAGCGGCCTGATGGCCAGCAGCCGAAAAACCAGCCACAGGGTGATACCAAGGGCGGCGGAGATGAAGAGGGAGGCAAGCAGCAGCCGGTTGCGCAGTTGGCCCAGGATCACTTCCGTCTGGGCGTAGTCCTTTTCCAGCCGCAGGGTGAGCAGGTGGCGGCCGGCATACTCGACCTCTTTTTCCAGCAGGAAGCGGTGGGGGGAGGTAACCGGGCGCTGAAAATCGGTGAGGAGATGGCCCTGGGTGGTGATCGCCTCGAAGCGCACCACTTCGCTGTTGTTGGCGCCCCACTGGTGGATAAATTGTTCGATGTCGGCAAAACGGTAGCGGAGCAGCGGCTCGGTCATAAAGGTCGCGGCCTGGGCCAGCTCCACCGCGGCCTGCTCCTGGGTTTCCCGGAGCAGACTTTGACGCTGCTGTTTCTGGACCACGAGGTTGATCAGGGTCAGGCTGGTCAGCATCACCGTAACCAGGGCGATGACCACCCGATTGTAGGAAAAAGTGCGGCCGGTGGCTACAGGTTTGGTCATGGATAATCAGTCCGTCATGATCTGGCGAAGATCGTCGTACTCCTGGTCGGTTACCGGCAGCAGGCCGGTGGCCGAATCCTCCATGGCGCCGAGCAGCTTTTCCTTGTCGGGCAGCTGGTTGATGGCCAGCAGGGCTTGGCGCAACCGGGCAATCAGCTCCGGGGGCAGGTCCGCGCGGGTCAGGAAGAGATGGCTGGAGATCGGCGGGGTTTGGGCCAGGGTTTTCAGGCCCCGGGGCTCGTAAACCGCGTACACTTCCTGCTTGACCGCCCCGGCATCGAAGTAACCCCCCAGCACCGCCAGGGCGACGTCATGGTGGGAGCCCAGGAAGTCGTAACGGGCCAGTACCTGGACCGGGATACCGGCGGCGTTGAGCATGGCGCGGGGCACAATATGGCTCATGGTGGAGTTGAGATCGCCGAAGGCGAAACTTCGCCCCTTGAGGTCGGTCAGGGCCTGGAGATCGGAATCTTTACGCGCCACGATCACGCCGTGGAAATGGGGGGCGCCTTCAACCTCGAGTTTGGCCAGCAGTGGCTTGGAGCCATACTGCCGGGTGACATGGACGTAGCTGACCGGCCCTACATAGGCGATATCGGCCAGGTCGCGACCAACTGTATCCAGGTGGGCCTGGTAGCTCTTCTGGACGCGAATCTCCACCGGCCGGTTCAACTCCCGGCTGAGATGTTCGGCCAAGGGGGTGAAACGGGTGATCAGTTCGGTGGCCGGCAGGTAGGGGTGGACCCACAAAGTCAGATGATGATCGGCCCAGGCGACGCCGGTTCCGAGCCAGAGCCAAAGTGTTAAAAAAAACAGTGGTTTAATAGGCATTTATTCCCCCTTTCGCTCGTGGTTGCAACTGGGCAGGAATTCATTTCTGCGGATTGTAGCATCTTCCCGGCCAATCCACAATTCTATCGGTTCCTCTGGCTGAACCGTTCCAGCCATAACTCCACCGCTCCCCATAATCGCTCCTGCAGGCGGCGATACCAGGGGCGGTGTTGCCACTCGTTCTTCAGAATCTCCCGGCTCTGGTCGAAGTCGGCGGCAAAAAGGGCCACCAGTTCTGCGTTGAGCGCCGGGTCAACGGCCTCCTGGTTGGCTTCCAGGTTCCAGCGGAAGTTCCAGCGATCGATGTTGCTGGAGCCGATGGAGACCCAGTTGTCGCATAACAGCAGCTTGGCGTGTAAAAAGCGGGGCTGGTACTCGAAGATGCGAACCCCGGAGAGCAGCAGTTTATGGTAATAGCGGCGACCGGCATGGCGGACGCCGGGGTGATCGGTGTATGGCCCCGGCAGCAGCAGGCGCACGTCACAGCCCCGCCGCGCGGCCTGGTACAGTTTTCGGCGGATTTTCCACGAGGGGATGAAGTAGGCGCTGGCGATCCAGACCCGCTGATCTGCGCCGCGCAGGCGCGTGAGCAGGGAACGTTTGATCTCCTTGCGGATGGGGTTGCTGAGGGCAACCCGGCCGTTGCCGGATCCGGCCCGGGGAACGCCCCCGCCCCGTGGTTCGGACGGGGCCGATGCCGGTTCCGGCGGTTCGAGCAAGCAGTCAGGCGCCGCGTCCCCCGTGGACGCAAGCTTGGCCGATCGCCCGAAGATGCGGTGCTGTTGAATGGTTACGGTCCGGGTAAGATTCCATAGTTGGGCAAAGGTGTTATGCCAGTCGGCGACGCAGGGGCCGCGCACCGCCAGCATTACATCGTGCCAGGGTTGGGGGTGGGGCGCGGCAAATTCGTTGGTGATGCCGGCGCCGCCGGTGAAGGCCACCTCGCCGTCCACCACCAGCAGCTTGCGGTGGTCGCGCCACAGATTGCGGCCCAGTTTGCCGTAGCGCAAGGGATTGTAGAAGGCAAGCTGTACCCCGGCGTCGAGCAGGCGTTGCCGGTCGACCTGACTAAGTCCCCTGGCGCCGAAGTCGTCCGCCAGGAGATATACCCGGGCGCCCCGGGCGGCGGCATCGGCCAGGGCGGCGATGAACCGGTCGGCGACGGCGCCCGATTCAAACAGGTACATCTCCAGTAGCACATAGTGGCGCCCGGCCTGGATGGCGGCAAGCATGGCCGGAAAGAAAATTTCGCCGTCCACCAGCAGTTGGAAACGGTTGCCGCCGCGCCAGGGAAAACGTTGGCGATGAATGGGGAAAGGGGTCTGCATCTACTCCCGATTTCGGTTATAACTCATGATAAGACCGTCATTAATTTTGCGGCCCGGAAGAGTTTGGCTGGCACGGTTTTATTATCACGGCACTTTACCCGGTGCGCAAGCTGTTTTATCCTGGCGATGATCGGCGGTCGGCCCCGGTCGAAATCACTTTTCCCGTTTCGATTTGGCGGGAAATTTAGTAGGGTACCTGGATTAACAAGGTAGGAACCAGCGGGGCAGGTCACCGGCGGCAATTTTGTCCCCCGGGTTTTGCCCCGCTGCTCTTTTAGCTAAATTTACCTGACGGGAGGCGACCACGGTCGGCCAATGAGTAGCAGACGAAAACGATATTTCGGGCGGGCAGGGCAGGCACCCGGCAAGGGCCGGATCAATCTGTTGCCCAGCATCCTGACCACCATCAGCCTGTTCAGCGGTTTTTACGCCATTGTTGCGGCGATCAACGGCCAGTTTCTCCATGCGGCGGTGGCGATCATCATTGCCGGGGTGTTTGACGGCCTCGACGGCCGGGTGGCTCGGCTCACCGGCACCACCAGCCGCTTCGGCGAGGAGTATGACTCCCTCTGCGATCTGGTGGCCTTCGGGGTGGCGCCGGCCATTCTTGCTTACCAGTGGGTGCTTTTTTCCTACGGTCGTTACGGTTGGCTGGCCGCCTTTCTCTACGTGGCCACCACCGCCTTGCGCCTGGCCCGCTTCAACTCCCAGCCCCCGGGCGATGAGAGCAAGGATTTCACCGGTCTGCCCTGTCCCGCCGCCGGGGGGATGATCGCCACCTCCTACCTCTTCTGCCATTTTTTCGAGATCAGCGGCACGGTGATGGAGATCATGGTGATGGTGGCGGTTTACCTGCTCTCCTACCTGATGGTCAGCTCGATCACCTACCAGAGCTTCAAGCATCCGGAGACCCAGCGCAAGAAAGTGTTCCAGATGATGGTGGGCCTGGTATTGTTGATCGTGGTTCTGGCCACCGAACCCAAGGTCACCCTTTTCTTGCTGGGATTGATCTACGTGCTGTCCGGGCCGCTGGCGGCGGCCTACCGGTTGGTGACTCCGGCCCCCAAGGGCGACCTGGAGCCGGAGCAGACGACTCCCGCCCCGGTGGAGTCTGCCGGAGAAGGCCCGGAGGGAGATATCTCCCCGGTGGCCGATAACCGGCAAGAACAGGAAAAGTAGCAGCGATCGCGGACGCAGCCCGGACGGTGCGTCCGGCAAAGTATATGGGAGCAGCCAAAATGTCCGAGAAAATTTTTATCTTCGATACCACCCTGCGCGACGGGGAGCAATCCCCCGGCGCCACCATGAATATCCATGAAAAGTTCCGCCTGGCCCAGCAGTTGGTAAAGCTCAAGGTTGATGTGATCGAGGCCGGTTTTCCCGCCGCCTCGCCGGGCGATTTCGAGTGTGTGAAAAATATCGCCGATAATATCCGGGGCGCCCAGATCGCCGCCCTCTGCCGCTGCAGCGCCCAAGATATCGATACCGCCTGGGAGGCCATCAAAAACGGGGAAAATCCCCGAATTCACACCTTCCTGGCCACCTCGCCGATCCATATGCAACATAAGCTGCGGCTCACTCCCGAGCAGGTGCT
Source organism: Desulfurivibrio sp. (assembly GCA_047921155.1). Classification (GTDB taxonomy): domain Bacteria; phylum Desulfobacterota; class Desulfobulbia; order Desulfobulbales; family Desulfurivibrionaceae; genus Desulfurivibrio. Next base: position 7,691 of record JBLRWU010000043.1, on the reverse strand, counting down.
GGAGAAGGCCACCGCCATGGTGGCCCACGCCGCCAAATATACCGGCAACGTCGAGTTCTCCGCCGAGGATGCCTCCCGCAGCGACCTTGATTTCGTCTGCCGGGTGTTCGAGGCGGTGATCCAGGCCGGGGCCACCACCCTCAATTTCCCCGACACCACCGGTTACGCCCTGCCCGACGAGTATGGGGCCCAGATCCGCTATCTGATGGAGCATATCCCCAGTATCGACCGGGCGGTGCTCAGTGTGCATTGCCACAACGATCTGGGGCTGGCGGTGGCCAACTCCCTGGCGGCGATCAACAACGGGGCTCGCCAGGTGGAGTGCACCATCAACGGGCTGGGGGAGCGGGCCGGCAACACCGCCATGGAAGAGGTGGTGATGATTCTGCGCACCCGGGCCGAGCGGGCCGGGCTGCATACCGACATCGTCACCGAGCATATCTACCCCACCAGCCGGCTGGTCAGCACCATCACCGGGATGCCGGTGCAGCCCAACAAGGCCATTGTCGGGGCCAACGCCTTTCTCCATGAGTCGGGGATCCACCAGGATGGTTTCCTCAAGGAGCGCAGCACCTACGAGATCATCAACCCTAAAGATGTGGGGATCTCCACCAGCAATATCGTGCTGGGCAAGCACTCCGGCCGCCACGCCCTGCGGGACAAAGTGGCCGAGATGGGTTACAGCAACCTCACCGAAGATGAGCTGAATCGGGTTTTCGCCCGCTTCAAGGTGGTGGCCGACCTCAAGAAGGAGATGTTCGAGGAGGACCTGGAGGCGATCATCATGGATGAGGTGCTGCGGGTGCCGGAATCGTTCAAACTTCTCCATCTGGGGGCGATGAGCGGCAGCCGGTCCCTGCCCACCGCCGCGGTCAGGCTGCTGGTGGCAGGCGAGGAGAAGGAGACCGCCTCCTTGGGGATCGGCCCCATCGACGCCACCTTCCGGGCCATCGCCCGGCTCACCGGTACCACCAGTAAACTCCTCTATTTTTCGGTGAGCTCAATCACCGGCGGGACCGATGCCCAGGGGGAGGTGATGGTGCGGATTGAAGATCACGGCAAGGTGGTGGTGGGCCAGGGGGCCGACCCCGATATTATCACCGCCGCCGCCAAGGCCTACCTTACAGGTTTAAATCGCCTGGAATACTTGAAAAAAGAGAGCAAAAGGAGCGAGTAGTCAAATGAGTCAGGCAAGAACATTCAATGTGGCGGTGGCGGGAGCCACCGGAGCGGTGGGCGGAGCGATGCTCGATGTTTTGGAACGGCGCGATTTCCCCTTGGGCGAGTTGCGGCTGCTGGCCTCCTCCCGGTCGGTGGGCAAGAAGCTGACCTTCAAGGGCAAGGAGATCGCGGTCCAGTTGCTGGACAAGGACGCCTTCAAGGGGATCGATATCGCCCTTTTCTCCGCCGGGGCTTCCCGCTCTTTGGAGTTTGCCCCGGCGGCGGCCGCGGCCGGAGCGGTGGTGGTGGATAACTCCAGCGCCTACCGGATGGATCCGGAGATTCCCCTGGTGGTGCCCGAGGTCAACCCCCACGCCATCGCCCGCTATAAAAAACGGGGGATCATCGCCAATCCCAACTGCTCCACCATCCAGATGCTGGTGGTCTTGAAGCCGATCCATGATGCGGTTCGGATCAAGCGGATCGTGGTCTCCACCTACCAGGCGGTTTCCGGTACCGGCGCCAAGGCGATTGAAGAGCTTACCGCCCAGACCCGGGCCTGGGTGGAGGGCAAGCCGATCCCCCGGGAGGTTTATCCCCACCAGATCGCCTTCAACTGCCTGCCCCATATCGACTCCTTCCTGGACAACGGTTACACCAAGGAGGAGATGAAGATGGTTAACGAAACCCGCAAGATGTTCGAGGATGACTCCATCGGAGTCACCGCCACCACCGTGCGGGTCCCGGTCTTCTACGGCCATTCGGAGGCGGTCAATATCGAGACCGAGAAAAAGATCACCGCAGCCCAGGTCAAGGAGCTGATGCGCCAGGCCCCGGGGGTCAAGCTGGTGGATGAGCCGACCCTGGCCCAGTATCCCCTGGCGCTGGATTGCGCCGGTAAGTTTGAAACCCTGGTGGGCCGGATCCGCGAGGATGAGTCCATTGCCAACGGCATCAATCTCTGGGTGGTGGCGGACAATATCATGAAGGGCGCGGCCCTCAACGCGGTCCAGATCGCTGAAATCGTCGGTCGCGATTATCTGTGATACTGTTTCACGCAACAAGGCCCGTTACGGTTGGCCGATCTTATATTTTCGCTCATTCTCGGCGGACATCCTGTCCGCCTCCGAGGCGGCCGCCCCCTCCCGGACTTCCTGTCCTCCGGCGGCGGCCAAACCCGCGAAAATATAAGATCGGCCAACCGGCCACCCTTTCTGGTGGAGATCGCGCGGCCGGTGTCGGCAGGCGATGCGGATAATCGGCGGTTTGTGCCGGGGGCGGCGGCTGCTGGCGCCGGGACGCCGTTTTGCCGACCAGGTCCGGCCCACCTCTGATCGGGCCCGGGAGGGTCTGTTTAACATCATCCGGGAGCGGGTGGCCGGGGCCAAGGTCCTCGATCTTTTTGCCGGCACCGGCGCCCTGGGTCTGGAGGCCCTGAGCCGGGGCGCCGATTCGGCCCTCTTTGTGGAGCATGAGCCTCGGGTTTATGAATTGCTGGTCCGCAACCTGGAAATTTGTGGCTTCACCGATCCCGTGGCCCGCGCCGTTCGCCGTGATTGCAGCGGCAGCTTAACCTTTCTCTCTAATCTGGCTCCGCCCGGCGGATTCAATCTGGTCATGGCCGATCCCCCCTATGGTCGGGGGCTGGCCGCCGGGGTTTTACACGAGCTGGCCGTCCTGTTCTCTCAAGGGGCGGTGCTGGCGCCCGAGGCTCTGGTGGTTCTGGAGACCGGTCGGGGCGAAAAGTTGCCGCCCGGGGAGGGGGAGCTGCGGGTGGTCAAGGAACCGCGCCGCTACGGCGAGGCGCTGTTTCACTTTTACCAAGCGGAGGAACTCTGAGCCGATGAGCAGTTATGAACCCCTGGTGCGGGAACAAACCAAGGCCCGAATCGCCGTTTATCCCGGCACCTTCGATCCCATCACCATGGGTCATCTCGATATCATCCAGCGGGGATTGACCCTCTTCGATAAGATCATCGTGGGCATTGCCGTAAATCCCGGCAAACAGCCCCTGTTCGATCTGGAGGAGCGCAAGGAGATGATCCGGGCCTGCTTCGATCCCGATGAGCAAAGGGTCGAGGTTGACGAGGTTTGCGGCCTGCTGGTCGATTACGCCTACCGGCGGGGAGCCATGGCCATGATCCGGGGCCTGCGGGCGGTTTCCGATTTCGATTACGAGTTTCAGCTGGCCCTGATGAACCGTCGCATCGAACGGGAGGTGGAGACGGTTTTTCTGATGACCGGCTTCCGCTGGATCTATATCAGCTCCAGCATCATCAAGGATGCGGCTCGTCACGGCGGCGATGTCGGCGGCCTGGTGCCGGATCATGTCTGTGAGCGCTTGCGGGAACGTTTTATGACCTAGTTGGGGGTATCAGCTTTATGGCCAACAAAAATCGTTGCAGTCGTCGCTCGTTTCTCAAGACCGCAGGGCTGGCCGCCGCGGCCTTACCCCTTGCCGCCCTGATGGCACGGGCTGAAGCTCCCGGGCCGGCGTTCCCCGCCGGGGGCCAACGGCAGGTGGGAACCGTTTGCGGGATCTGCCCGGCCCGTTGTCTGATCACGGCCACGGTGCGGGAGGGTCGGGTGGTGCATCTGGCCGGCACCGACGGCAACCCCCTCAACGGCTCCCAAATCTGTGCCCGGGGCCAGGCCGCCCTGGATCTGCTTTATGATCCCGATCGGCTCAAGTACCCCATGAAACGGGTGGGACCCCGGGGCAGCGGCGATTGGCAACGGATAAGCTGGGCCGAGGCGATCGACACCATCGCCCTGAAGATGGAGGAAACCCTGCGCCATTCGGGGCCCGGGGCCCTGGCCCTGTTTGCCGCCGGATCTTCCTCCCGCTATATCCGGGAACTGTTCGCCGAGTTCGCGGTGCCCCATCTCAACGACTCCCACTATGAACACTGCCACTGCAACCGGGAGGCGGCCTATATCTCCACCCTCGGTTTCTCCCCCGGCGCTCCCCCCCGGCTTGATTACCGCAATACCCGTTGCCTGGTGCTGCTGGGTTGTCATCAGGGGGAAAACCTGATGCTGCCCGAGTTCGGCCGCCTCTTTGCCGCCCTCGACCGGGGAGCCCGGCTGATCGTTGCCGATCCCCGCCGCAGCGTAATCGCCGGCCGGGCCGACCACCATCTGATGCTGCGTCCCGGCAGCGATATTGCCCTGCTGCTGGGCTGGTGCAACTTTCTGCTGGAACGCGGCCTTTATGACCGGGAGTTTGTCGCCGCCCGGGTCGAGGGCCTGGAGGAGTTGCGGGAACTGGCCGCCGCCTACCCCCTGGCCAGGGTGGCCGAACTGACCGGGTTGAGCGAGGAGAGCATTGAAAAGAGTGCCCTGCTGCTGGCGGCAAGCGCCCCGGCGGTGATTATCCACCCCGGTCGCCACAGCAACTGGTATGGCGACGATGTCCATCGCCTGCGGGCCCAGGCGATCCTGAGCGCCCTGCTGGGGGCGGTGGGGCGTCCCGGCGGGCTGCTGCTGCCGGTGGTGGAACCGGGCCCCCACGATTCCCCCTCTCTTTACGCCCGCGGCCGGGAGAGCCTGACCCGTGCCCTGCAACCCCGGGGCGGCGACCGGTCCGCCGTCATCATTGAAGGTCTGGAGCAGGAGCGGATCAGGTTCCTGGGCTGCTGGGGGCAGAACCCTTTTCACGGATATCCCAACCCCTACCGGACCGCTCTGGCCTGGCAAAAGGCCGACTTTATCTTCACCTGCGATCTGCTGCCCAGCGAGGCCGCCCTCCATGCCGATATCATCCTGCCGGAAGCGACTTTCCTGGAGCGTCACGGTCGGGTGGAATTCCGCGACGAGGTCGAGCCGCCGCTGCTCACCGCCGGTTTCCCCGCCCTGGCCCCGGCCTTCGAAACCCGGGATCCCTACTGGATTGTCCGGGAACTTAGCATCCGCACGGGGCGGGGACGGGGGTTCCGTTTGCCCGAGGTCACCACCCGCCTGGAGCAGGAGCTGGTTAATCTGCCGATCGGCCTGGAAGATCTGCGTCGGGGCGGAGCCTGGCGGCCCTTGGCGGAACCGGTCACTCCGGAACTGATGGGGTTCCGCTTTCCCACCGTCAGCGGCAAGATCGAGCTGGTCTCCCGCGACCTGATCGCCGCCGGGCAGCCGGCCCTGCCGGAGTTCACCCCGCCGCCGTCGGTGCCCCAAGGTTATTTTCGCCTGCTTTACGGCCGTTCGCCGCTCCATACCAACAGCAGTACCCAGAACAACCGGAGACTGATGGGGGAAAAGTCGGAAAACGAGCTTTGGCTCAACAGTGGGGCTGCCGCCGAGTTGGGCGTGGTCCAGGGGGAGAGGGTGCTGCTGGCAAACCAGGATGGTTTGAGTTCCTTAAAGCCGGTGCGCCTGAACGTGACCGATGCCATAAGGTCTGACTGTGTCTACCTGGTCCATGGTTTCGGCAACCGCTCGCCGCTGCTGCAACAGGCCTATGACCAGGGCGTTTCCGACGCCGCCCTGATGACCAGGATCACCCTTAATCCGGTCACCGGGATGCGGGCGATGCGCAATAATTTTGTGCGGCTTATTCCTCTTTCCGCCACACCGGCAACTCGGGATCCAGACGCTTAAAGCGGGCGTCGGCGCTGATCTCGGCGCTGTTCTTATGGTTGGCGATCAGGATCCCCCCCGGTTGCAGCCGCTCCTCGATCATTCTTTCAAAACGCAGTTGCAGCTCCCGGTCGGCAAAGGGCCGGAAGTAGTAGATCACCTGGAAAGATTGATAGTTCTCATAACTCCAGATATCGGCGTCCCTGACCCGCTGCCGGTCGAAGAGCCGACAGGCGATTTCGTAGGGGTGGGGGTCTTTCTCGATTCCGTAAACATCGAAACCCAGTTGCTCGGCCAGCAGCATCACGTTGCCGATCCCGCATCCCACATCAAGCAGGGTGGGGGGCGGCAGGGTCTCCATGTCCAGGTGACGGCGGGCCAGGGCAAGCTGCCGGAAGACCTGGCGGCTGTCCATGGCCACGAAGGGGTATTCCCGGCTGGTGTCGTTGCGGGTGGCGGCGCTGGCCTCGTTGCCCAGCAGCCCGATAAAGCGCTGGCTGAGGTTGATAAACACCTCGCAGCGGCTGGTGGGGTCATCGGGCCGGTCGCAACAGTCCGGAACGGCGGGGTGGTTACCTGAGCTGTCAGTCATTATTTTACAACTCCTCCAGGGCGGCCAGGGCGGTTTGGGCCAGGAAAGCGGCGCCGATGGGCAGTACCTTCTCGTCGAAATCGAAGCGGGAGCTGTGGGCCGGGCCGTTGGCGCCCCCTTTTTTTTCAGCTCCAAAGCGAACCATGCAGCCCGGGATCTTTTGCAGATAAAAGGCGAAATCCTCTCCCCCCAGGCTGGGGGCGGCCAGGCCGGGGACCCGGGCCGGGCCCAGAACTCTCTCCGCCACCCGCCGGGCCAGGGCGGTGGCGGCGGGGTCGTTGTGCAGCGGCGGACAACCCTCGCTGACTGCCAGGCTGATCTTCGCCCCATGGGCCAGACCGGCAGCCTTGACCATCCGTTGCAGCCCGCTCAGCAGGATTTGGCGGGTTCGGGGGGAGATGGCCCGGATGGTGCCGGTCAGCCGGGTCTCCTCGGCGATCACGTTGGCCGCCGTGCCGCCCCGGATCCGGCCGATGGTCAGCACCGCCGGCTGGACCGGGTCGCAGTTGCGGGCCACCAGGGTTTGCAGGTTGATCGTCAGGGCGGCGGCGATCACGATACTGTCCTTGGTTTCATGGGGTTTGGCCGCATGCCCGCCCCGGCCTCGAACCACAATTTCGAACTCGTCGGTGGAGGCACAGATGGCGCCCGCCTGCACCCCGATCTCGCCGGTGGGCAGGTGGCGGTCGATATGGCCGGCAAAGATCGCCTTGACCCCATCCAGGGCCCCGGCCGTGATCATCCCGGCGGCGCCGCCGTCGCCCTCTTCGGCCGGCTGAAAGATCAGCCCCACCCGGCCGGGCAACGGGCCGCATCTTTGCAGCAGGGCGGCCGCTCCCAGCAGCATGGCAACGTGACCGTCATGGCCGCAGGCGTGCATCACCCCCGGGACCCGGGAGGCGAAAGCCAGGCCGGTCTCTTCCCCGATGGGCAGGGCGTCCAGGTCGGCCCGCAGGGCCACCCCGTCCTCCGATCCCCCCTTTTCCCCCACCGCCGCCAGCACCCCGGTTTTATGGACCCGGCGTGAGTTGAGGCCCAACTCCTCAAGCTTGGCCCGGACATAGCGGCAGGTCTGGTGTTCCTCTCCGCTGAGTTCGGGCTGGCGGTGCAAGTGACGGCGGATATCCGCCATCCATTTGATCAGTTTCTGGTCCATTGCCGGCAGTCGGTTCATGCTCTGGACAATACCAGAAAAGCGGGGGGAGGTGAAAGCGATCTTTCTCCGCTTTTGCGCTAACCCGGAGCGGAAAAATAATTAAGATATAGTTATCAATTATCACTTTACATTCTGCCCACCATTTAATATCACATCATTAGTGTCCGGTTAGGATCTTTTTAGTGATTAATAACAAACTAATAATACGTC
>JBLRWU010000042.1:8721-14683 GCA_047921155.1 Desulfurivibrio sp. | reverse complement strand
GGGCGGGGTGCTGGCCCTGCGGGAGGGGGCGATCCATGCCATGGTGGGCGGCGTCGACAACCGGCACTATAACCGGGCGGTCACCGCCCGCCGCTCCATGGGTTCGGTGATGAAGCCGCTGGTCTACGCCGCCGCCATGCAACTGGGCTGGAACAGCGTCGATCTGCTGGACAACCGCCGCCAGATCTTCCTCTACCAGAATCAGGCCTATTTCCCCCGGCATCTTCAGGGGCTCAAGCATGACCAGGTGTCACTCAGCTGGGCCGGGGTAACCTCCGAGAACCTGGCCTCGGTCTGGCTGCTCTATCACCTCTGCGATCATCTGCCCCCGGCCCGCTTCGCCGAACTGGTGGAAAAGCTGGGTTTTGCCCGGGCCGGGAACGAAAGCATGACCGCCTACACCCGCCGGATCAGGGATCGGCACGGGGTGATGGTGGATCGGGATGCCCTTTACCGCACCGCCTTCGAACGGGCCGTCGCCGCGGTGGAACCGGACCTGCTTTTCGACGGCCGGGCTGGAGAGTATGAGTTGTTGCGAGCCTTCAACTATGGCACTGGGTTCGATCGTTTCCGGGAGGAGGTGGAGGCGGAATTTCTCGCCCCCGAAGCCTCGCCGGCGGATAGCCGTGAGGGTCGGGAACGCCTGGCGATTCTGGCCCGCAATTATGTGGATTACCGGGCGTTTCGTGACCAGTTGCGGGAGTTGGCGGAGCAGCTGGCGGATGACGAGTTCAGCGGCCCGCTGCCCCTCTACCTCGGGCAGGATGGCACCCTGGTTTACACGGCCGAACCTTCCGGAAACGGCGGCTGGCCCCTCGATGTTTGGCAACTTCGGGAAATGTTGCCGGAGGGTGAAACGGCCCGGCGACACTTCTGGGGGCGGGTGCTGGTGGAGGGTGAGCTGCGGGTTGAGACTCTGGACCTGCTGGAGGAGACCATTGAACGCGAATATCGCCGCCTGGCCTCTCTGCCCTCCTATGATCCCGAGGTGCTTTATCAGGTGCGTGATTTTCGGGTGCTGGTCGCGCTCCACTATCTGGTGGGCCTGAGTCGGGCCCTGGGTGTGGAAAGCTCACTGGAGCCGGTACTCTCCTTTCCCCTGGGCTCAAACGCCGTCAGTCTGCTGGAGACGGCCCGGGTCTTCGAGGTCCTGCGCAGCGGGAGCCTGCACCTCAACGCCCCCCGGATTGATGGCGGCGGCCTGGGGATGATTGAGCGGATCGAATCCAGCGAGGGAGCATTGATCTATGAGCCCCAGCGCCAGAGCCGCCGGGTGTTCGATCCCCGCATATCTCTTGCGGTCAGTGATATTCTGTTCAACGCCATGGAGCATGGTACCGGGCGCTCGGCCCACAATCAGGTCCGGCTCTCCAGTTCCGATCCGGCCCGGCAAGATCTGTTGGCCGAACTCAACTTGAGGGTGCCGCTGTTTGGCAAGACCGGTACCGCCAACCGTTTTGTCAATGCCGCCTTCGCCGGTTACCTGCCGGGTCCCGGCACCGGCACCGGCACCGCCTTTTCCCTGGACGCGGGTTATACCATGGCCGCCTACGTGGGGTACGACGACAACCAGCCCATGGTCCACGGCACCAACAGAATTACCGGCGGCGCCGGTGCTTTGCCGGTGTGGGCCTGGCTGGCTGAGGCCGTTTACCGTTACGGCGATTACGCTGCTTCCCTGGATCTCGCCGATTTCGCTTTCGGCGGGGCCGCTGGGGTGGCGGTGCTCTATCCGTCCCTGGATCAGGTGGAGATTCCTGTTGAAGCTGGTCAGGGGGGTGTGGTAAGCAGAGCGGCGGTTAAACCGGCGGCCAGGATCGTTACCTTCGGTCGCCGTGGTACTGACGGATCCTTTGAACCGACCCGTTTTTTTCAACCCTATTGGCGTGAGGGGGAAAGTAGATGATCTGTTACCGACTGTCCCGGTTGGTGGTATTGCTCCTTGTCCTTGGATTTGTGGCCGGTTGCGCGGTGTCCCAGGTGCCGTTGCCGGAACCGTCCCCGCCGGTCGTGGTTAAGCCGGGGGAAGAGGCCGCTCCCTTGTCCGAACCATCGCCGCTGCTGCCGCCGGCGGTGGCCGACGAGATTCTCCTTTATGCCGCCGAGGAGGAGATCCAGGTGTCCCGCCGCCTTGCCGTTTACCAGGAGGAGTTGGACTCCTGGCGGGAGCTGGCGGCTCAGCTCGACGGTCTGCTCCCGGAGCGACGGCGGCCGGCCGAGTGGAACGAATGCCTGGAGCGGTTGGAGTCTGTGACCAACCGCTACCGCAGGGTTCGGGACCGGCTGCGTGACCTGCAGTTCGGCGACTTTTCCCAATGGCCCACCGTCGCCTCCAACCTGAACGCCAGCTATCGTTCAGATCTGGAGTTTGGCGCTTCCAATTGCGCCGAGATATACCGCAGGGCCGGCACCACGGTGGAGGTGGGCTTGTCCAGCTTCCACGTGGTGGCGGCCGAGCAGATGCAGGCGGTGGCACTTCACCACGCCGAGACCGGCCGGGTAAGGGAAACCGTGCGGGCCTTGGAGAATCTGGAGCAGGTCTACCCGGAAAGATCCCTCCCCCCCAGCCTGCTGCACCAGATAAGTATCGCCCTGGCTCGGGCCGGGGCCGGCGAAGATGCCCTTCGCCTGCTGGCCAGGCAGGAAGCCCCAATGGTCGCAGCGGCGGCAACGCCAGATCCGGCCCGTTTACGGGCCGATCTGTTGCTGGTCGCCGGCCGGGAGGGCGAGGCATTGCAGCAGTATGAGAAGATCGCGGCCCGCCAGGCCGCCCAGGCTGAAGAGCGGCAGTGGGTAGCGGATCAGTTGCGCATGCTGCGGGGCGAAATAGTGGCCGATAACGTTGAGCGCGGGCTGTTCCTTGAGGTATTGCGGGACTACATCCTTTTTGACGGGCGGACCGTGCCGCCCCGGTTGTCCGGACGCCTCGAGCGCTTGGAGCGGCTTTATCCCGGGGGGATGCTGACTCACCGGGCCCGGTTGCTGGCGGAGCGGCTCGACGCCCAGGCCGGTGCCTGGTTGGAGCGGGAGTACGCCAAGATCGAAAATCTGCTGGCGACACGGGAATACGCAGAGGCGGTTTCCCGGTTGGAGGCCTTGCTGGCCGAAGAGCTCACTCCGCAACAGCGCGGGCAGGTGCGGGGGCTGTTGACCATGGCCCTGGGGGCCAGGCAGGAAGAGGAGGCGCGCCGCAAGCAGTTGGAGAGTCAGGCGGTGGCCATTCAATGGGAGGAGGCCAATCGGCTGCTGGGCCTGCGCCGGCTCGAAGAGGCGATCCAGGTTCTTTCCCGCCTGCTGGACAGTGAGTACGGAGCTGAAGCTCGGCGGCTGATGAGGGAAGCAGGCGCTGCGGCCGCCGCCGAAATTCGCCGGGAGGCGGCGGGGCTTTTCGTCCGGGCCCGGCGCAGCGAAAACCCGGAACAGGGCCGTGAACTGGCCATGGAATCCCGGCGACTGCTGCTCCGGATCATCGAGCATTATCCCGATACTGACATCGCTGCCCGGGTGGGGGATAACCTGCAGTCGGTCGAGGAATACCTTGATAGTCTGGAGCCGGGCCTGACGGAGCGCCTCAAGGGGCGCCAGCCGGGGAGTCCCGAACCGGGCGAGGCCGCGGAGTGAGAAAAAGCTTGCCAAGCCCGTATGTTATTGGGCACTATGCGCAATCAGGAAAAGCTGATGTTTTTTCCGAGGCTGGTTCCCTTTCGAGCCGGCGACGTCGGGAAGATCTTCCACACCAATGGAGCTGGGAGTAGCTATGTCGCAGGATAAGAAGACCGTATCCGAAATTCTCGACGAGATGGCCTTGAGGATTCTCATGGTCGAGCCGGGTGATCTCTCGGTGGTTGGAGAATTGCTGGGGGCCGCCGAAGAGTTGCTGGCCTCCGAAGGGGATACGATCCACCTGCCCGTGCTGCACGGCATGGCCGCTGCCTTCAAATCCGCCCTTGAGCGGATGATCATGGGCGAGTTGCCCGATACGGCGGAAAATTACGAGCTGTTGGGCCGGGCGATCACCCAGATGCAGGAAACGGTGCGCAAAGGGGGGGAGATGGACGAGGCCGGCATCGCCGCCTTTGCCCGGCATATGAGCGATGTCGGTTTGCCGCTGGCCGCAACCGAACTGAGTGGTGGCATCGCCGCCAACGAGGAGGAACCCGCGACGGAGTCCGCCCCGGAACCGCCCCCGCCGGTGGACGCGGATGCAAGTGAGGACGAGGCGGCGGTGCCCGATTTTCTCCAGGACAAAGAGTTGCTTGGCGGCTTTATCGATGAGGCCTTCGAACACCTGGAAGGGATTGAGGTCAATGTTCTGGAGTTGGAGCAGAACCCCGACGATCAGGATATCATCAACAATATCTTCCGCCCCTTCCACACGATCAAGGGGGTTTCCGGTTTTCTCAATCTCAAAACCATCAATAAGCTTGCCCATGCCACCGAGAATCTGCTGGACGATGTCCGCAACGGTAAGCGGCCGATGGACTCCGATGTCATTGATCTGGTTTTGACGGTGGGCGATCTCCTGAAGGAGATGGTTGAGAACATCAAGGATGTGCTGGACCGCGGCCCTGCCTGTTACCGCGAATTTGATATCTCCGAGCAGGTGGACCGGATTCTGGCCCTGCAGAATGGCGAGGTCACGGCCTCCCCGCCGCCGGTCGTGCCCGTTGTCAGCGCCGATGCTCCGGCCGCACCGGTAGTTCAGTCGACCCCGGAACCGGTGGCAGCCGCCAGGAGCGTCGCCCCGGTGCAACGTCCGGTAGGCGGCAACGGCAACGGCAGTGAGGCTCCGGATCCGGCCCCCAAGAAAAAGATGGGGGCCTCGATCAAGGTCGACGTGGAAAAGCTTGATGCCCTGGTCAATGCGGTGGGCGAACTGGTGATCATGCAGTCCCTGGTGCGCCAGAATCCGCTGATCTCCAAAATAGCCGATCCCAAGTTGATCAAGGATTTCTCCCAGCTCGGCCGGATCACCTCCGAGTTGCAGCGCACCGCGATGTCGATGCGGATGGTGCCGATCAAGCAGACCTTCGACAAGATGATCCGCCTGGTCCGCGACCTTTCCAAGAAGACCGGCAAGGAGGTGGATCTGGTGATGGAGGGGGCGGAGACCGAGATCGACCGCAACATGGTGGATTCGATCTACGACCCCCTGGTTCACATGATGCGCAACTCGGTGGATCACGGTATCCAGACCCCCGAGGAGCGCGCTGCCCACGGCAAGTCCCCCACCGGCAAGGTTCATCTGCGCGCCTACCAGAAGGGCGGCAACATGGTGATCGAGATCGAGGATGACGGCGAGGGACTCCCTGCCGGTAAAATCAGGAGTAAAGCGGAGAGCCGCGGCCTGATCCGCCCGGGTGACACTCTGACCGATTTTGAGCTCTATAACCTGATCTTCCTGCCCGGCTTTTCCACCGCCGACCAGATCACCGACGTTTCCGGGCGGGGAGTGGGGATGGACGTGGTCAAGAAGGGGGTGGAGAAGCTGCGGGGCAAGGTGGAGGTCCACAGTCAGCCGGGCAAAGGCAGCCTCTTCGTCATCCGCCTGCCGTTGACTTTGGCGATCATCGACGGGATCATCGTCCGGGTCGGCAGTGAACGTTACATCATCCCCACCATCGCCATCCAGGAGTCGATGAAGCCGGAGCGCAAAAATTACAACACCGTCCACGGGCGCGGCGAGTCGCTGCTGACTCGCGGCAATCTGGTGCCGATCATCCGGCTTTACCAGCTCTTTGGCGTCGAGCCCAGTCACACCGATCCCTGCGAGGCGATCGTGGTGGTGGTGGAAAATGAGGGACGCCAGCGGGCCTTGATGGTGGACGAGTTGCTGGGCAAGGAGGAGGTGGTGATCAAGAACCTCGGCGGGATGCAGGATGTAAGAGGAGTGGCCGGAGGCACCATTCTCGGTGACGGGCGGGTGGGGTTGATCCTTGATCTGGCCGGAATCATCAGCGAT
>JBLRWU010000042.1:0-8621 GCA_047921155.1 Desulfurivibrio sp. | reverse complement strand
GGGGTTGGGGCGTTGGCCGGCAAGTACCTGACCTTTTCCCTCGGTTCCGAGGAGTACGGGGTCGGGATCCTCAAGGTGCGGGAGATCATCGGGGTGATGGAGATCACCGCCGTGCCCCACACCCCTCCCTATATCAAGGGGGTGATCAACCTGCGGGGCCGGGTGATTCCGGTACTCGACCTGCGGCTCAAGTTCGGGATGCCCGGCAAGGAGTACGATGAGCGGACCTGCGTTATCGTGGTCGAGGTGCAGGGCCGGAGCGGTCCGGTTCAGGTGGGGATGGTGGTCGATTCGGTTTCCGAGGTGGCCAACATCACCGCGGCGGAGATCGAACCTCCCCCCTCCCTGGGCTCCTCCGGTGAAACCGAGAATATTCTCGGCATGGCCAAACTTAAGGGCTCGGTCAAAATCCTCCTCAATGTCGACCGGGTGGTGGGTGAAGGGCTGCTGCAACAATTCGAGGAGATGTAGGCCTGTTGTCGGCCCTTATATTGAATGACCAAAGATTTTAGCGATCACTTGGGCTTCCGGAAGGCGCAGCTCACCGAAGCTGTTTTCCGTAAGTTCAGCGACCTGGTTTATCAAAAAACCGGAATATATCTTAAAACGGAAAAGAAAGAGCTGCTCAACGCTCGCCTGGGCAAACGCCTGCGGGCGCTGGGGATGGACAGTTTCGCCCAATATTACGACCACGTCCTCGGTGACAGCAGCGGCGAAGAGCTGGTGCAGATGATCGATGTGGTTTCCACCAACTTCACCAGTTTTTTCCGAGAAAACAACCACTTTGATCTGCTGGTTTCCCAGGTGTTGCCGGAGTTGATCTCCCGGAGTGGCGCTAAAAAGGAGCTGGTGATCTGGTCGGCTGCAGCCTCCTCCGGCGAAGAACCCTACACCATCGCCCTGGTCACCGAGGATTTCTTTGCCGACAAGCCGGGATGGGGGTATCGCATTCTGGCCACCGATATCTCCACCCGGGTTTTAGCCCACGCTCAGCAGGGAGTGTACCCCACGGAGCGGGTGACCAAGGTGCCCAAAAACTACCTGAAAAAATATTTTCAGCGGGGGGTCGGGGCGGCGGCGGGCAGCGTGCGGGTAAAGGAGTCCCTGCGCCGGCGGATCAGTTTTGAACGTTTCAACCTGATGGACAATTTCCCCTGGAACGGCAGCCTGGATGTGATCTTCTGTCGTAATGTGATGATCTACTTCAACCGGGAAACCCAGCAGGCCCTGCTCAACAAGTTTCACCATGCCCTGGCCCCGGGCGGTTATCTCTTCATCGGGCACTCGGAAAGCATCTCCAGCTTAAAGCATGGGTTTGCCCAGATCGCCTCCACGGCCTACCGGAAAAAATAGTTTGCGGGAAAAAGCTTGATGAAAATTGTGGTTGGAATCTCGGATATGAAGGTAAGTAACAACCCCGAGGACGTCTTGATTACCTACTCCCTGGGCTCCTGTATCGGAGTCGTACTCTGGGATCCGGTGGCCAAGGTTGCCGGGCTGCTCCACTATATGTTGCCGGACTCGTCGCTGGACAAGGAGAAGGCCCAGGCCAAGCCCTTCATGTTTGCCGACACCGGAATTCCCCGGCTGTTCAAGGAGACCTACCGCTTTGGGGCGGTGAAAACCCGTTTGGTGGTCAAGGTTGTGGGGGGCAGCCAGATCATGGACAACTCCGGAATCTTCAATATCGGTAAACGTAATCATGCCATCCTGCGCAAGATGTTCTGGAAGAACAATATTATGATCACCAAGGAAGATGTGGGCGGCTCCAGTAACCGCACGATCAGTATTGCGGTGGCTAGCGGGCTGACGACCCTTAAGGTTTCCGGCCGGGGAGAGTTCGAACTATGAGCAGAGTGGATGAAGTTCTCAAACTGGTCAAGGATATTCAGCCCTTTCCCAAGGTGGCCCAGCGGGTCATGGGATTGCTGGCCGATCCCGATACCGATGTCCGCGCCCTGGCCGAAGTTATTCAGTACGACGAGGTGATCACCGCCAACGTGCTGAAGATCTGTAATGCCCCCTATTTCGGGCTCTCCCGCAAGATCTCATCGCTACGGGAAGCCCTGGTGGTGATCGGCGACGAAAATCTGAAGGATATCATCATCACCAGCAGCAGCGCCGGCTTCTATAAGGGGGCGGTGGGGGCAGGTTATCAACTGGAGCAGGGAGATCTGTGGCGGCACTCGGTGGCGGTGGCGATCATGACCAAACTCCTGGTGGGCAAAGTTCCCGAGGTGGATAGAGCCGCCGCTTTTACCGCCGGTCTGCTGCATGATATCGGCAAGCGCTTTTTAAGCAGCTTCGTTTCCGATGATTTCGAGCGGATCATGGCCAAAGTGGGCGAGGGCGAAAGTTCGTTCGTTGAGGCGGAGAAGGAGGTCCTGGGTATCACCCACGCCGAGCTGGGCGGCATTGTTCTTAAGCGCTGGGAGTTTCCCGAGGAGATCCAGCTGGCGGTCATGCGCCATCACGACCCCGATGTCCTCACCAAAGAGCCGCTCTCCGCCTTGGTCGCCCTGGGCAATGCCCTGGTGATCTCCATGGGGATCGGAGTGGGGGCCGATGGCCTGGCCACCAGGCTCCAGGGGGAGGGGCTGCGGCGCTTTGGGATTACCCGGGGCCACCTTGATATGTGCATGGTCAACCTTTTGCAGGAGCTTGAAGAGGCCGAAGAACTTCTTCAACTCTGAGGCAAAGGCGGTTATAGTCTTGGCAGTTTCCGGCTCCGTGTCGCTGCAAGGGGGTGAGTGACGGCGGGGCAAGATGAACAGGATCTGGCAGAATAACAACCCGCAGTAAAAAGGAAGAACAATGGCATTTAATATTCTGGTGGCGGATGATTCGGCAACCATGCGGGTGGTGGTTAAGAAGACGGTGGAGATGGCCGGGGTGCCGGTCGGCCTCTTCTTCGAGGCTGCCAACGGCAAGGAGGCTTTGGAGATTCTGGAAAACAACTGGATCGACGTGATCCTCTCCGATATCAACATGCCGGTGATGGGGGGGATGGATTTGCTGCGCGAGGTCGGCGGCAACGAGGACTTCAAACGAATTCCCCTGATCTTTATCACCACCGAGTCCAGCGATGCCCGGATGGAGGAGGCTCGGCGGATGGGAGTGGCCGGCTATGTGAAGAAGCCTTTCCAGCCGGAAACCATCAAAAAAATCCTTTACGATGTTTTGGAAAAGGCATATCAGCACAAAGTCGAAGCCCCTTCGCAGCCGGCTGCCAAGGATGATGGCGATACGGATTTTTAGCGTTTTCCAGGAGGTGGCCCCCGTGGATGAGCAATTCAAGATACTTACCCGTAAGACCTTCGGCGAGGTCTTTGAGACCATGTTTTTTACCTTTCTGGAGCCGATCGACGAGCTTGCCAGCGCGGACGCTCCCGTCTCCGAGGATGCCTATATCGGGGCTGTGATCGCCTACCATGGGCCGCAGTCGGGAAGTTTTGCCGTCTATCTGCCCCGGCGGCTGGCCGCCAATATCACGATGAACTTCCTGGGGGTGGGCGAGGAGGATATCAGTGACGAGCAGATGCTGGACACCGCCAAGGAAACCGCCAATATGGCGGTGGGCAGCCTGCTGGGCAAAATTGATCCCGGCGGGGAGTCCAAACTGGATATTCCCCAGGCCATGGCGGTGGAGCAGTTTTCGATGACTGAAATCCTGAAGGAGCCCGGAGTTTTTCTTTTCAACACCGACTTCGGTCTCCTCTGGGTGGTTTTCAAACAGTAAGGCCCTGTCCGGGGAGGCAGAGAGACCCATGCAAACTGAAAGCGAAAGCAAACGGCGGGATTATGCATAAGATACGGGTCTTGGTGGTGGACGACTCCGCGGTGGTCCGTAAGGTCTTCAGCGAGGAGTTGTCGCGCGAAAAAGATATCGAGGTGGTGGGCACTGCCCCGGACCCTTACGTGGCCCGGGACAAGATCGTGAACCTCAAGCCCGATGTGGTCACCCTGGATATCGAAATGCCGCGCATGGACGGGATCACCTTCCTGCGCAAGCTGATGAAGTACTATCCCCTGCCGGTGATCATCGTCAGCTCCCTGACCCGCGCAGGCGGCAGCCTGGCCCTGGAGGCGATGGAGATCGGGGCGGTGGAGGTGATCAGCAAGCCCGGCGAGGCCTATTCGGTGGGCGACATGAGCGCCCAGCTGGCGGAAAAGATCCGGGCCGCGGCCCAGGTGGACGTTACCCGGCAGCGCCGGGTCATAACCGCATCCAGCACCGTCGCTCCCAAGCTGTCGCTGACCCGGACCACCAACAAGCTGATCGCCATCGGTGCCTCCACCGGCGGGACCGAAGCCCTGAAAGAGGTGCTGACCCAGTTCCCCCCCAACTCTCCCGGGATCATGATCGTGCAACACATGCCCCCCAAGTTCACCACCAGTTTCGCCGAACGTCTGGACAGCCTTTGCCAGGTGCGGGTCAAGGAGGCGGAGGATGGTGATGCGGTGGTGCCGGGTACCGCCCTGCTGGCGCCCGGTAACTTTCACATGGTGATGCGGCGTAGCGGCGCTCGCTATTATGTGAATATCAAGAGCGGCCCCATGGTTTGCTATCAGCGGCCGGCGGTGGATGTGCTGTTCAACTCGGTGGCCGCCTACGGCGGCGCCAACGCCATCGGGGTACTCCTGACCGGCATGGGCAAGGATGGCTCCCAGGGGATGCTTAAGATGAAGCAGGCCGGGGGGCGCACCATCGCCCAGGACGAGGCCTCCTGTGTGGTATACGGGATGCCCAAGGAGGCGGTGGCGGTGGGAGCGGTAGACAAGATTCTGTCGCTAAGGGATATTCCCGCCGCTGTTTTGAAAATGCTGGAAGAGGATTGATGGCCGTGCGCCAGGCCGCTGCTCACCCCTCGATGGCCAGCAGCAGTTTTTTGATCTCGATGCCGCCGGTGAATCCCCCCAGCGAGTTTTTGCCCACCACCCGGTGACAGGGGATCAGCAGGGGGCAGGGGTTGGCGCCGCAGGCACTGCCCACTGCCCGGGCCAGGGCCCGTCCCCCCAAGGCCTCGCCGATCTCGCCGTAACTTCTTGTTTCCCCGTATGGTATCGCGGCGATCTCTCGCCACACCCGTTGCTGAAAAATACTGCCCGCCGCCAGGAAGGGGGAGGGGGGTGCCTGGGGAAAGAGATGGCGACTCTCCCCGGCCAGGTAAGCGGCCAGCCGGCGGCTGAGCAGGTCGGCGGCGGGGCAGGGGCCCTCCTCCCCTTCGCCGACGATGGTCCCGCCCCATTGGCGCAGGGTCTGCAGGGCCTGACGGTGGCCGGCAAGGTGGAAGTCGAGCCGGATCGGACCGTCCGGCTCCAGGATGAACCACCAGGAGAGGCGGTGATGGGTGCGATGCAGCGCCAGGAATTTTTTCGCTATTAACATTACTCCAACCCCCCTGTTTCCTTGTGGGCTCTAGATGTGGTGGTGCCCGCCCTCTCCAACACGAGATGTGGTGGGGTTTTACGTTTTTGGCATTTTTTGTTCCCCCAGAAAAACGGAGAGTTAAGAAAAATAGTTAATTTTTTTCTTGATTTTAGTCGATCTCTTCTCTATAGCAGGATAGGAGTATGGAGTGATCAGGTGCCGCTGCCTGATTTTACCAGAGCCAGCCTGATGTTCAACCACCTGTGGGGGATAGTGGATGCGGTTTACGCCAGTCTTGCATTTGACGATGGTTCTCTGGGTGATCTTGCTCTCCGGTCAGGAGTCCCTGGCCCGGCAGGCGCTGGCCACCACCCACAAGAGCGCGCCGGGGGCAACAGCCGGAGGATCGGTTGCCGGTGGATCATCCTTCACTCTTTTGCGCCCCGTTGATAATGGGCTGGTTAAGAGCCAGCCCGGGCGCGCGGGTAACGTCCTGGCCGGCAATTCGGCCGCCGAGCAGCTTTCGCGGCGCATCTCCGCCCGCAGTGCCGTGGTGGTTGATGCCCGCACCGGTCGCCTGGTGTACGCCCTCAACCCTGATGAACCCAGGCAACCGGCCAGCACCATCAAAATTCTCACCGGTTTGCTTGCCATCAACTCCCTGCGTGATTCCGAGTTGGTGCCCACCAGTCGGCGGGCCGCCGGCATGCCCCGCTCCAAAATCTACCTGCAACAGGGCCGCTCCTATCGGGCCGATGACCTGATCAATGCCGCGCTGCTCAGCTCGGCCAACGACGCCACGGTGGCCCTGGCCGAAAAGATTGCCGGCAGCGAACGGGCCTTCGCCCGCCTGATGACCGGCAAGGCCCGCGCCATGGGGGCCAGCAACACCGTGCTGGTCAACTCCAACGGCTTGACCGCCAGCGGGCAACAATCCACGGCCCGCGACCTGGCGCTGATTCTTCATCAGGCCATGCAGCATCCCGAGTTTGCCCGCCGCATCGGCACCGCCTCCGCCAAGACCAGCTTCGGCCGGACCCTGAGTTCCAATAACCGCGCCCTCTGGCAGATCGACGGCAGTGAAGGTGGCAAAACCGGCTACACCAACGCCGCGCGCCAGACCTATGTCGGCAAATTCAAGCGGGGCGACGACGAGGTGATTATCGCCTTGATGGGCAGCAACAGCATGTGGGACGATGTCGGCCACCTGGTGGAGTTCGGTTTTAAGCAGTTGAGCAACAGCGCCTTGATGGCCTCCGCCCGGGTTGACCCCGCTTTCACCCGGCGCGCCCCGGGTTCGGGATCGTCGGCGCTTACCGTGCTGAGCGATGCCGCCAAATCCAGCCTGTAAAGTCCCCCGCCCCGGCCCCGGAGGGGAAGACTCCGCCGGGAAGTTTGACCCCCGCGACAAGGAGGGGTTCCGGCAACTCTATCAACGCCCCTCTTTTGCCCCCGGTTCCCTGGCCGAAACCCTGCGTTCCCTCCCCGGCTACAAGAGTCGGCGGCGACTTTTTGTCGGACCGGCGCCCCAGCTCCGGCAGGTGCGGATCAACACCCTGCTGGATGGCAAGGAGCTGTTGATGCCGGCCCCGGGGCTGCGGGACGGATTCTATCTCTTTCGCCCCTTCACCATCCCCTTTGCCCAATTACCCCTGGCCGTAACTAACAAAGGGATGCCCCGGTTCGCCCGCAAACTCGCCACCGGTCAGCTTGCCGGCCTGGCGGTGGATCTGCTGGTGGATGAGGCCCTGGCCGTTGATGAGCATGGCCTGCTGCTGGGAGACGGTCAGGGGTTTTTCGACCTCTGTCTGGCAATCCTTGCCACCACCGGTGCCTTGACCCCCGATTATCTGGTGGTGGCCGTGGCGGCGGCGATGGAGAGCGGTCGGAGTCCCGCGCCCGATCCCTGGGATCTCCGGGTCGATTATCTGCTCAATGACCAGGGACTCAAAAAATGTAATCGACCGGCAGCTGCCCGGACCCCTAAAATATTTTGGGAGCAGTTGCCTCCCACCCGGATCAAGCGGATCACCACCCTCTGGCAGTTGCAAAATCCGTAATCGTCCAGCAGCACCGCATCTTCGGGCGATCAGCCAGGCTTACGTACCCGGGGTACGCTGCGCCTGGCTGCTTGCCCGAATCTGCGGCACTGCTTGACGATTACAGCCCGTTATATCAACAAGTTGTAGAATGGTTAGCAAAATATGTAATCGTTCAGCAGCACTGCGGCACGGCCCGCATCCTTACCCTTTGTTTTGGCGAAAAATCGGCTCCAGGCCGGAGGTTTCGGCAAATCGTCCGATCTCATCCTGTAAAATTTGCACATAGGGGCAGTCCCAGACCGCCAGCAGTTTGTGCCGGGCCAGGTATACCGCAGCCGTCTCTCCGGCGGCTGCCCCGGTGGTTGGCGGCTGCTCTTCCAGCAGGTAGGAGAAAATCTGGGGCAGGCGGCACACCTGGGGCCGTTGGAGGTAGATGCCGCAACCGCCCCGGTGATCAAGCCGGGGACAGCGGGCGGCTTGCGGCAGAATCATGCTCCAGCCTTGCCGCCAGTGGTAAAGAGCGGGGCCGGTGCGGTAAAATTCCCGCCCCTGATGGAGCAGGGGCGGTTCGGCGGCGCTGTCGGTCGACCGGCTGGGGGGAGTGTCGATAAGCGGCAGGTCGAAAAGCGCGATTTCCGCCGGGGTTAGAGGAATTTCGAAAAATTCCTGGGCCATCCCGGGGTCGGGCCCGGTGCAGCAGAGCTTGCAGCCGCAGGGGGCACAGAGCAGGCTGTTGATCACCTCCAGTTCCCGGCTGAGTACAGCGTGGCAAACCAGGTACTCCAGGGCCTCAAGCAGGGCCAGCGGTTGCCGGGCTTCGTCGAGGACCGTGGGGGTGGGAGTGGCGGCCGGGGTTTTAAGTTTTTCGAAGTTAAGCAGAATATCCCGGTGGGGCGCCAGCAACCGGTCCGGCTCCGGGTAGCGGATTCCCGCCGTTTCCAGGGGTTCGTGCAACTGCGCCAGGACCTCGTCGATCCGGCTGAATGGTCCGGTCAGGTAGAGCATGAGCAGCAGCCGGACCAGAGGGAGCAGGGGCCGGGCCAGCAGAGCCGCGCCCGGCTGCAACTCTTTTTTATCAGGAAGTGGCTGATTCATGGTAACCGTTCATCATGGCCAACAAAGTGTTGATTTAACGGGCTGTAACCGTTCAGCAGTGCCCCAGGTTCGGGCAAGCAGCCAAGCACCGCGTACCCCGTGTACGTAAGCTT
>JBLRWU010000041.1:0-14841 GCA_047921155.1 Desulfurivibrio sp. | reverse complement strand
CCGGGCCAGCCCCCCGATTTTTTGCTCACTGCCTCCGGGTACACCACCCAGGACCCCGTCCTGACCCCCAGCCCACCCCCGCCACCCCATCAGGCCATCTTCACCTTTGACCCCATTTCTCTCAACCGGGCCGACCAGCAAACCCTGGCCTTCCTCCCGGGCATCGGGCCCACCCTGGCCCGGCGGATCATCGAACATCGCCAGGTCCACGGCCCTTTCCAGAGTACCGATCAGCTACTGCAAGTCCCCGGCATCGGCCCCAAAACCCTGGAGCGCATCCACCCCCTGGTCTCCCCGTAAAAGCGTCTTGACACCGGGCTGCTTGCGGGTTCACAATGGGCCGGGTAGCAAGTGAAGAAACGACACTCAACAGGAGGATAAGATGATGCGTAAAGCACTGCCCTTGATGGTACTGGCCCTGATGATTGTCTTGCCCGGCGTGGTTCGGGCGGACACCAAGCTTTTCGACCTGCAACGGATGGTGGTGGCGGTGGCGGTGGAGGAGCGGGAGCCGGTGGGGGCTGGCGACCTCTTTGCCGCCGATCTGGAGAATATTTACGCCTTTATTGAGGCCCGGGAAATCCGGCGGGATACCGAGGTCACCATGGTCTGGTCCCGGAACGGGCAAGAGGTCTCCCGGGTATCCCTGGCGGTCCGGCAGGGCCCCCGTTGGCGCACCTTCTCCTCGATAACCCTGGCCAATCGTGCCGGCGACTGGCGGGTGGAGCTGCTGGACGAGACGGGCGCCAGCTTGCGGAGCCTCGATTTCCACGTCAGGTAGTTCACAGAGTGGCTCCGATTCTGCGGACAGGTTGGCGTGGCATAAATAAGGCGGATAGCCGTCGTGGTTAAGCCGCCGTACTCGATTTATATCGGGAAGTGATTACCTCGCCAACATCACTGCCGCCAATATCCCGGAAGCTGAACTGCGCGCGGAGATCGCCAGGCTCAAGGCGCAACTCAAGGCCAGGAGCTGGGTCCGTAAAAAAGTTGCCGTAAAATCGTTGTCGGGAATCTCCCGAAATACCAGGAGATTCCCGATATTTAAGCATCCCCTTCCTCAGGGCACGCTCAGCCCTCCATCCTTGCCAAAGAAGTTTCCGTTAGTTTCCGGGCGATTAGCCTGATATCCCCCAAGCTGATAATTCCTGGCATGCATTCTGCTACCCTACCTGGTGGTGACGGTGAAAATCGCCGTCGTCTTTTTCCTGCTCACTGATGAGGAGCAGGGAAAGGCCCTGATCCTTAAAAGCAGCATCTGCGATCGCTCTCGGTCGCAAAATAAAAAAGTTTGGAATAGCAGAGAGTTAATTCAAGTCAGTAAGTTGAGTTTAACAAAGAGGGAAAAAATGAAAGCGTCACTAAAAACACAACTTATCGTCATGTTCAGTATCCTGGTTCTGTCGGCGTGCGGTGGAGGAGGTGGTGGTGCCTCCGATTCTGTTGTAACACCTGTTGTAACACCTGTTGTAACACCTGTTGAAACACCTGACGGAACACCGGTTGTAACACCGGTGACTCTTGTCTCCATTGCGGTGACACCAGGCAGTTCGAGCATCGCTGTTGCCGCCACCCAGCAGTTTACGGCCACCGGAACCCACGCCGACGCAACCACGGAAGACTTCACCTCATCGGTCACCTGGAGTTCATCGAACAGTTCCGTTGCCACCATCAACAGTTCGGGACTTGCCACCGCTGTCGGGGCCGGATCGACCGCAATTACGGCGACCTCCGGCGCTCTCTTCGGCAGCAGCACCCTTACCGTAACCGCAGCAACCGCCGCCGGCGGCAAAATCGCCTTTACCTCTCGTCATCCCAATGACCATTTGGCTCCTGAAATTTATGTGATGGATGCCGACGGGCACAACAAGATTCGCGTCACCCCCAATAGCAGCGACGCTTATGAAGAAGCCGATATTCTGCTGGGCTGGTCACCCGATGCCGCTAAGGTTATTTTTACCTCACTTCGTGATGGTTATGATAAGAGGCAACTCTACACCGTTAACGTCGATGGCAGCGAAGAGCTTAAGTTGACTGCGGAGGACAATTTAAATGTGAATCCCGCCTGGTCGCCTAACGGTACCAAGATCGCGTTTATGTCCGACCGGTCGGGGATGCAGCAGATTTATCTAATGAACCCCGATGGCAGCAATCAGACCCGCTTTACCGATGCCGTTGATCCCTACAGGAGTGAAGAGATAGGCTTCTACCATCCCGCCTGGTCGCCCGACGGCAGTAGCATCGCCTGTAATTCCAACTGGTATTACCTCAGCGGTGGAATCAAGGCTTGGGGCGGGATCTATGTTTTTCGGGTAAGCGACGGCGTCTATACCCAATTGACCCATTATGAAGACATCAATCCCGCCTGGTCTCCCGGCGGCGACAAGATTGCCTTTGTGCGGCCGATTGTTTCTTCCGGCGGGATTCTCACTACCTATATTTATGTGATGGACAGCGATGGCGACAACCAGACCCAGTTGGCGCCCGGCACCCGTCCGGTCTGGTCGCCCGACGGCTCCAAGATTGCATTTATAAGAGATGATAATGGCTACAGGCTGTACGTTATGAACGCCAATGGCAGCGACGTGGTCCTTTTGGACAACACCAGCGGGGCAAGTGTGACCTTTAAGCCCTCCTGGTCGCCCGACGGGAGCAAGCTGGTCTTTGCCGGCCTTAATAGCGAAATTTATACGATCAACCCCGACGGCACGGGTCTGTCCATGGTTACCACCGAAGCGTACAGCCTGGCCGGGCCGCGGTGGTCGCCTTGATGACGCCACTTTTTTCCTTCCGGGGCCACCCTCTGTTCATTCCTCCTGAAGATGGATTGATTTCAACAGTTCGGGGGAGATTTTCTGGCGAATCTCGGTGATCGCCGCCTGGATCTTGCGGGTCGGGCAGGCGGAAGGATAGCTTTCCGCCTGCTCGGCGTAGCTGGTCAGTAACAGTTTTTTGTTTCTGATCTTGAACTGATGGGTCCAGTTGATCTCCATGGTTTGCGGATTCTCGACGATCTCCACCGCCAGGGCCTGACCCGCTGCCGCCACTTGCACCGCATCCATCTCGCTTACTTCCAGGACCCAGGCATCACCCTCCTCGGTGGCAAAAAGAATAAAAACGCCGATAACTTTGAAGGCGGGTTGGCGTTGGGCCGCCGTTTGCTGCAGCGCCTCAATCTCCCGGGTCAGAGAGGGGGTGGCGGAGGCCGGGGCGGGAGACCGGCCGGTCTCCCGCTGGGCAGGGAGGCAGCATTTTTTGAATTTAAGCCCGCTGCCGCAGGGGCAGAGGGCGTTACGTCCGATTTTGCTCATCTTGACTTTCTCCTTTAGTCCATGCGGATTACTCTTTCCTGGTCACAATAGTAGCGAACCAGTTCGTTGAAAATGTTGTCGCGACCGGTGTAAATCTGGTTGTTGCTGCTCAGAATCTGCACCAGCGCTTCCGTAAGGCCGTCAACCCCGATAACATGTTCATGGATCGGCCGGCCGCTGGCGCATTTGCCGTTGAGCAGGGTGTCCATATAACGATTGACGTTGGACCAGTAAACGTGGTTGTTGCGGAACCGGGCATTATCCCGCTTGGTCTCCTCGATCCTGTCGTCCATCATCCGCTGGAGACTTTGCTGGAAGATATGGTTGTAGATCTCGCCGGCCACCTTGACCGGCCCCTCGCTGGCAAGCCCCACACTCTTGAAACCACCGGTGTTGGTGGTGAACAGTACCATCATGGTGATGGTCTCGTCGGGGTGCCGCTGTCGATCCCGGTTGGGGTTGAAGTGGCTGATAAAGAGCGAGGAGCGGCCCTGGGGGGCGGTCCCGGTTTTACCGGAAACCAGGTTGTAATGGAAGGGAAAACTGGGCCCCATCGCCGCTCCGGTGCCCCGGTTGCTCACCTCATAGAGAATCTTCATGGTTGCCTCCCGCTCCCGGCGGGCGTCGAAAAGGGGTCGGGGACGGTAGTCGCCCTCTTCGTCGCGCTGGTAGATCACCCGCTCATTGACCGTGATTCGGCGAACAAAGGCGGGCTCCCGGTAATGGCCGTCCAGGAGGGCGTTGTAAACCGCCAGCCATTGCTGGACCGGCAGGTTGGAGGCGCCGATGCCGAAGGGCCAGTAGCGGGCGTCTTCCCGGTTGTAGTCCAGGCCGATCCGGTCGAAGGCGTTGAGCATGGCGTTCTGGACCAGGCGGTTGGTATAGAGGCGGGCGAAGATGGTGTTCACCGACAGCACCTGGGCCTCGGTCAGGCTATATTGGCGGCCCAGGTAGCGGTTGCGGCCCCGGCCCTGTTCATCGTAGCTGTACCAGTTGCGGGGCAGCCAGACCTGCCGCCCCTCCTCCTCAAGGTACTTGAACTCCACCGGCTGATCGGCAAAGGTGTGTTCCGGGCGCACATCGGCGGCCACCATGGCGTAGTAGCCCACCACCGGCTTGATGGTTGACGAGGGGACGAGTTGGGCCTGGCGGTTCATCAGGTCGATCACCACCGGCCGAATCCCGCTTCCCGGGCTGGCTTCCTCCTCGCCGGCGATCAGGTTGACCGCCCCGTTGCCGCTTAAGAACTCCTTGCCTCCAACGTAGGCGACGATCTCTCCCCGCTGGTTGACGGCGATCACCCCCACATTGAGATGCTGCTCCAGCAGGCGCATAAAGCCTTCAAAATCGCGAAAGGGCGCCTCCCGGGCCAGCTCGACGTAGCGGGCCAGCTCCCGTTGCCAGAGGTTGCGGTTGCTGCGCCGCATCACCTCCCGGTAAGAGGGGGTGGTCAGGAAGTCGGTGATGATCTTCTTGGCGCTTTCCGTCAGGTTCAGGTCGATGGCGGTTTCAATCACCACATCGCCGGGCTCGTCCAGCAGCAACTGGCCGCCGCTGGTCTCCCGGCCGTTGATCCGATAGGTCCGGGAGGTCACCTCGCGGATAACGTTCCAGGAGGTCCACTCCTCTTCCCCGTAAAGGGGGGAGCGGAAATCGCGAAAACCGATCCGGCGGATCGACTCTTCGTCATGGAGCAGCCACTCCCGGTACTGGGTTTCGCCGATCTCCCCCAACTGGTGCAGGTGTTCCAGGGCCGAGTTGACCTTGTTGATCGCGGCCCGGGCGTGGGTCGCCAGGGATTGATCCAGATCGGAGAAGCTGCGGCCCTGAACGATGTGGTAGAGGGCGACCTGGCGGAAGTGGTTGGGGATAAAGGCGCCGATGGCCACCAGTTGCTGATAGTTCAGTTCCGCCAGATCCTTCCGGAAATAGCTCTCCGCCGCCGCCGGAAAACCGTAAATATTGGCGCCCACCGGCACGGTATTGAGGTAGAAGTCGAGGTTTTTTTGCTTGCCGAAGCGGGAGACCATCATGTAGGCCAGGACAATCTCCTCCAGCTTGTTGGCGATGGTGCGCTCGCTGTTGCCGACGATCTTCTTGGCGTTCTGCATCACCACGGTGCTGGCCCCCCGGGGTCGTCCGGCGAGGATGTCCCTCACCGCCCCGGCCAGGTTGAGCCAGCTCACCCCGGGATGGACCAAAAAGGTGTTGACGTACCAGGGGTGGTTGGGATGGGGCAGAAAATAGCGATCCTCGCAAGCCAGCACCGCCTTTTTGGCCTTTTCCGGCACCTCCAGGGTTACCTGGCGGCGGCCGTAGGATTTGATGATATTGCCGCTGCGATCCACAATTCTGGCTGAATGGGCGTAACTTTCCAGGCTCTCGGGCAGGCGGGCGATGGAGGCGGTGTCGTAGACGGTTCGCGCCGCCACGATCTCGACGAAATGCTGGGTGGGGCCGGGGATGTAGTTAAGCGTCAGCAGCAGCACGGCCGCCAGCAGGCCCCAGCGGAACAAACGCGGCAGCCAGAAAAAGATGCCGAACAGAAAGCGGTTGAAAGGGTTGCGCCAGGGGTAGGCCGCCGCCAGGCCGCCGCTGGTCTTGCGCAGGACCAGGTATTGCCGATAACGCTCCACCAGACTGTTGCTGCGACGGAGCTTCCTTTCCAACTGCTTTTCGTTCAGGCCCCGATGGATCTCCCGTTCGGAAAAAGTGTGACGAAACGCCTTGTAGCGGATCGCTTTTTCCCGAAGATCATCTTTGTTAGACCCGTCGGCGCCGGTGGTCGGTGGGGGGGCGGATTTTTTATGTTTGGTGGTATCTGACATCACCACTCCTTATAACCGACCGTCAACCGGCAAGACAAGAGAAACAAAAGCAACCGAAGGCCATAAAATCCTCAGGTGTGCGGCCCGTTTGCCGATATGTTAAGATGCCGGCCACGATGGTCGATGGGGGCAGGTCCGCCCCCTCCGGCGGTCGGATCGAATAACCTTGATTATGGGGTGCAACTTTGGCTGCAGCCGAGAAACAGACAGTCGGTTTTAGTTGTCAGCATTGCGGTTTAACTACGAAAGTAGCGGCCAGGCATCAGGGCGGAACCGCGCCATGCCCAGGGTGTGGACGGGTGGGGCAGGTGGGTGGGGCGACCACCGGGACCACGGCGCCCTCGTTGGCGGTTTTCCATTGTTCGGCCTGTGGTTTTGCCAAGAAGCTGGCCGGGCGGCATGCCGGCAAATCGGTGCCCTGTCCCCAGTGCGGGGTTAAGGGTACGGTGTCCGCTCATCAGGCGCCGCGACCGGCAGCTAAGCCGGCCCTGCAAAAACGGGGCGGAGGAGTAACCCGTTTCAGGCGGACCGCCCTGGTTTTGGGGGTGCTGGTGCTGGCCGGCGGCGCGACCTTGGCCGGGTATATGCTGGGGGAGGGACGCAAGCAGCCCCTGGCCCCGCGGTTGCCCTTCAGCGCCATGATGATTCCCGCTCCGCCACCCGCTCCGGGGGTGCTGGCCGATCTCGAGGGTCGTGAACTGACGGCCATGGCCCGGCTGCATCGGGCTCTGGCCGGCGACCGCAAGCTCCAGGGCCAGGATCTCAGCACCCTGAACCTGGCGGGGATGGATCTGCAAAAGGTAGATTTCAGCGGCAGCAGAATGCACGGGGTCAGCCTGCAGGGCGCTAATCTGCGCGGGGCCACGTTCAGCGACGCCGACCTGATGCGGGCCGATCTGGCCGGCGCCGATCTGCGGGGCGCCAAGCTGGTCGGCGCCAACCTGGCCCGGGCCAATCTGGCCAATGCCGATCTCACCGACGCCGATCTCACCGACGCCGATCTCACCCGGGCCAACCTGGGCGGCTCCCGTTTGCGCAAAGCCAACCTGCAGCGGGTGCTGTTCAACGAAACCGATGGTCGTCTGGTGGACGCCCAGCAGGCCGATTTTCGGGGCGCCACCTTTCAGCGCGGCAACTTCACCGGCGCTGATCTTTCCCGGACCAATCTGGCCGACACCGATCTCACCGGGGCGATTCTCCAGGAGGCTGATCTGGCCGGGGCCGACTTGCAGGGGAGCGATTTGAGCCGGGTGGTGCTGCCGGGAGCGCGGTTGCTGAAGGCCAACCTGGGTCGGGCCAACCTCTATGGGGCTGATCTGCGGGGGGTCGATCTAAGCGATGCCAGTCTGCTGGAGGCTGATCTTTCCGGGGCCGACCTGGCCGGAGCAAAGCTGCATAAAACCATTATGGCCGGCAGCACCATGCATGGCACCAGGCTGATCTCCGTCTCCGCGCGGCAGGCCGATTTTCGGGCGGCCAACCTGACCCGGGCCGAGGCCAGGGGGGGCGATTTCAGTAAAGCCGATTTCAGCGGGGCCAACCTGACCGCCACCAACCTGACCGGCGCCAATCTGACCGGAGCCCAACTGGCGGAGGCCAATCTGACCGGGGCCAATCTGGATCAGGCCGACTTGAGTTCCAACGCCTCCCTGGTCCGGGCCAATCTCACCAACGCCTCCCTGCGCCAGGCCAATCTCACCGGGGCCGATTTGGGCAATGCCATCCTTACCGGGGCCGATCTGCGCGAGGCCACGCTTTCCCGCAGTCGCCTGAGCCACGCCTACCTCAACCGGGCTGATCTCTCCTGGGCCAATATCAGCGATGCCGATCTGAGCAATACCGATCTCAAGGAGGCCAACTTGAGCGGTATCAATCTCGGGGCCGGGGCTTCGGTACTCAAGAGCCTGCGCTCCGCGGTTTCATGGGACACCCGGCTGGTGCGCTACGATCTGCGTAACGCCAACCTGGGCAACGCCAACCTGCGGGACGCCGATCTGGCCGATGCCGATCTCAGTAACGCCGATCTGAGCAATGCCAACCTGCAGCGGGCCAACCTGAGCCGTTCCGATCTCCGCTGGACCAACCTCACCGATGCCGATCTGGCCGGGGCGATCTTAAGCGGGGCCAGCCTTAATGATGCCGATTTCAACCGTGCCAACTTCGACGGCGCCAACCTGACCAAGGCCAGCCTCTTTAATGTTAAGAATCTGGGCAAGGCCCGGATGCTTGATCGCGCCACCGGTTATGCCGGGAGCGGCGAGGATCCGGGCGGGGAGGCCGGCGTTGTTGCGGGGGGGGAATCGGAGGGGGTGACGGCGGCCAACCGCAACGATAACCGGCCGGTGAAGATCTGGGGGGTTGATCTGGAGGGTGGCGGACTGGTTGCCGAACAGTACCTGGGAATGAGTGATCTTGACCGGGTGCTGCAGGAATCGAGTAATATCGAGGCGGCCCTCTTGCGCCGCCAGCTTTTCGAAACCACGCTGGAGAGCATTCCCGGTCGTCCCGGCGCCACCTTCGGGGTGCTTTACGCCGTCAATTTTATCCCGGCGGAGCAGCCGCTGGCCCTGGAGATCCGTTGGTTCGGCCCCAACGGCCGCCAGTTGGCCACGGCCCAGCAGACCGCCCATAACGCTCGCCGCCGCCTGGCCACCTACACCATCCCGCCGGAAGCCACCAATCTCAACGGCATCTGGACCATCCGCTTCTATCACGACAACAAGCTGATCGGTGAACAGCAACTGACCGTGGTCCCGGCCCGCAGCCGGGAGGCGTAGGTATGTAGGGCTACGGGCGCAGTTCCGCCAGTTTTTGCAGGTTTTCGGCGATGGTGCGCAGGGTGGCGGTCAGTTCCGCCTCCTTGGCCTGCTCCTTGGCCACCACCTCGGGGGGGGCCTTGGCCAGGAACTTTTCGTTACCGAGCTTACCCTGGATTCTGGCCAGCTCCCTGTCGAGCTTTTCCCGCTCCTTTTCCAGCTTGGCGCCCTCCGCCTCCACATCCACCAGACCGGCCAGGGGGACGAAGATCTCCAGCTCCTGGATAATCTGGGAGGCCGCGCCCTTGGGACGTTGACCGCTGGCCATGATGGTCAGCTCATCGGCTCTGGTCAGGCCCCGGAGTGCCTCGCCCAGTTGCTCCAGGCGGGCGGCCTTGGCCGCATCGGGGCAGATGATGTTGACCTTGATGAGGGCAGAGGGGTGGAGCATGTTTTCACTACGGATATTGCGAATGGCCCCGACCACCTCCATCAGCAGCTCAGCGGCGGCCTCCGCCGTCGGGTTTTCCCGGGCCGGATCGGCGGTGGGGAAGGGCTCCACCATGATTGAACTGCGCTCTCCCGGCAGGGCGTGCCAGATCTCTTCGGTGACAAAGGGGATGATCGGGTGGAGGATTTTGAGAATATCCTCCAGCACCGTCAGCAGGACCGCCCGGCCCCGCTCCTTGGCGCTCTGGTCCTCGCCGTAAAGTTCCGGCTTGATCCACTCCAGGTACCAGTCACAAAACTCCTTCCAGACAAACTGATAGGCCACCGAGGCGGCATCGTTAAAACGGTAGTCGTCCAGGGCCCGGCTCACCTCGGCCGCCACCTTGCCGGCCCGGCTCAGGATCCACTGGTGGGGCAGGGGCAAGTTGGTCGGGTCCGGGCGGGTCGCCGGCTTTTTGACCTCGGTTTCCCCCACGTGCATCAGGGTGAAACGGGCGGCGTTCCAGAGCTTGTTGATAAAGTGACGATAACCTTCGATCCGCTCTTCGGCCAGTTTGATATCCCGGCCCTGGGCGGCAAAGGCGGCCAGGGTGAAGCGCAGGGCGTCGGTGCCGTACTGGTCCATCAACTGGAGGGGGTCGAGGACGTTGCCGGTGGATTTGCTCATCTTCTTGCCGAACTTGTCCCGGATCAGGGCGTGGAGGTAGACATCCTTGAAGGGCACCTCCTTCATGAAGTGGAGTCCCATCATCATCATCCGGGCCACCCAGAAGAAGAGGATGTCGAAACTGGTGATCAGGACGCTGGTGGGGTAGAACATCTGCAGCTCTCTGGTCTTTTCGGGCCAGCCCAGGGTGGAGAAGGGCCAGAGGGCCGACGAGAACCAGGTGTCCAGGACATCGCTTTCGCGCTTAAGGCTGGTTGAGTCGCACTCGGGGCAGAGATCCGGCGCCTCCTCGCTGACGATCAGTTCGCCGCAAGCCTCGCAGGTCCAGGCCGGGATCTGATGTCCCCACCAGATCTGGCGGGAGATGCACCAGTCGCGGATATTGTCCATCCAGTCGTAGAAAGTGTTGTGCCACATCTTGGGGAGCAGGCGGATCTCTTCGTTGCGCACCGCCGCCGCGGCCCGCTGGGCCAAAGGCTTGACCGCCACGAACCATTGGGGAGAGAGGGCCGGTTCCACCACGGTCTGGCAGCGGTAGCAGTGCCCCACGCCATGCTGGTGGTCAACGATCTTCTCCAGCAGCCCCGCCGCCTCCAGGTCGGCCACAATCCTTTTCCGGCATTCGAAACGGTCCAGCCCGGCGTAGGGACCGGCTTCGGCATTCATGATGCCGTGCTCGTCCATCACCTTGAGGCTGGGCAACTCGTGGCGGCGGGCGATTTCAAAATCGTTGAGATCGTGGGCCGGGGTCACTTTCAAGGCCCCGGAACCGAAATCTTTTTCCACATGGGTATCGAAGACCAGGGGGATCCGGCGGCCGATCAGAGGGAGAGTTACCGCCGCGTTTTGCAGGCCGTGGTAACGCTCATCGGCGGGATGAACCGCCACCGCCGTATCACCGAGCATGGTCTCCGGACGGGTGGTGGCCACCACCAGGTGACCGCTGCCGTCGGCCAGGGGGTAGCGGATATGGTACAGTTTGCCCGCGGTCTCCTCGTGCTCCACTTCGATATCGGCCAGGGCGGTTAGGCAGCGGGGGCACCAGTTGATGATGTAGTTGCCCTTGTAGATCAAACCTTCCCGGTAAAGCTGGACAAAAACCTTGCGTACCGCCGCCGAGAGTCCCTCATCCATGGTGAACCGTTCCCGGTCCCAGTCACAGGAGCAGCCCAGCCGTTTGAGCTGATTGATAATCTGCCCCCCCGACTCCTCCTTCCACTGCCAGACCCGTTCGATAAATTTCTCCCGGCCCAGGTCATGGCGGCTGATCCCTTCGGCGGCCAGCTTGCGCTCCACCACGTTCTGGGTGGCGATGCCGGCATGATCGGTGCCCGGCAGCCAGAGGACGTTGTAACCCTGCATCCGCCGGTAACGCACCATGATATCCTGCATGGTGTTGTTGAGGGCATGCCCCACATGGAGAACCCCGGTGACGTTGGGCGGGGGGATGACGATGGAAAAATTGGGCCGGGACTCATCCATGGTGGCCCGAAAATTTTTGTGGGTAAGCCAGCTTTGGTACCAGCGTTCTTCGACCTCCCGGAACTCGTAGGCCTTGGGCAGGGATTTATCGTCGCTCATCTTCAGAAAACACTCCAGGGTTTGGGCAGAAAGATATTGGCATAGAGGGCCAGGGCATAACGGTCGGTCATCCCGGCGATATAGTCGCAGACCATCCGGGCGCGGGTGGTTCCCGCAGGGTAGTCGAACGGTTTTTCCCAGTGCTGGTCGTGGGCCATAAAATATTCATACAGTTCACGCACCACCTTCATCGCCTTGCTGAAATCGGCGTGTACCTTGTAGTTCTCATAAACATTGTCGAAGAGGAAGGCGCGCAGATCTTCGATCCCGACGATGATTTCCGGGCGCATAACCAACCGCTCACCGCCATCGGCCAGGGTCTGTTCCACCAGATCGCGGACCATGGTGTCGATCCGCTTGGAGGAGGTGGCCCCCAGCAGGGTGATCAGAGAGGGGGGGATCTGCTCCTCCCGGAGTACCCCGGCCCGGACCGCGTCATCGAGGTCGTGGTTGACGTAGGCGATGATATCGGCCAGCCGCACCACCTGACCCTCCAGGGTGGCGGGTAATCCCTCGGGATCGGCGGGGAGAATGCGGCCCCGGCCTTTGGAGTGGCGGGCGATGCCGTCGCGAACCTCCCAGCTCAGGTTGAGGCCCTGGCCCTTGTTCTCCAGCAGGTCAACCACCCGCAGACTTTGCTGGTAATGGTGAAACCCCTCGGGGTAAAGCTCGTTGAGGACCGCCTCCCCGGCGTGGCCGAAGGGGGTGTGGCCCAGATCGTGGCCCAGGGAGATCGCCTCGGTGAGATGACCGTTTAAGCGCAGGGCCACCGAGATGGTCCGGGCGATCTGGGAAACCTCCAGGACATGGGTCAGCCGGGTCCGATAATGATCGCCGGCCGGGGCCAGGAAGACCTGGGTCTTGTGTTTGAGGCGGCGAAAGGCTTTGCAGTGGATGATCCGATCCCGGTCGCGCTGGAAGGAGACCCGGATGGAGCACTCCTCTTCGGGACGCAAACGACCCCGGCTGTCCCGGCTGCGGGCGGCCGCCGGGGCCAGGTTGAGGGCCTCACGCTCTTCGATCTGTTGACGTATCAGACTCATGGGGCCGGAAGATACTGATAAAATGGCCCTTGGTCAAGAACAAGGTACGCCCTCACCCGGGCAAACCGTTGCCCGGTTTCGCTCATTCTCGGCGGACATCCTGTCCGCCTCCGAGGTGGCCGCGACCTCCCGGGCGTCCGTGCCCTCCGGTCGCGGCCAAATCCGCTGAAACCGGGCAACGGTTTGCCCGGGTGAGGGCTGACGGATCGGATTTCAATCGTCGGCGGCGGCCTGTTCGATTTCGGCCTGGAGCTTGTCCCACTGTTCGTAGAGGCGTTGCAGGCGGCGTTGGAGGTCGGCGTACTCCTTGCTTAGCTCGGAGAACTCTTCCTGACGGTTGTATGTCTCGGGGTCGGCCAGCAGTTTTTCCAGCTCACCCTTGCGCTGCTCCAGGGTTTCCGCCTCGGCTTCC
Organism: Desulfurivibrio sp.; assembly: GCA_047921155.1. Classification (GTDB taxonomy): domain Bacteria; phylum Desulfobacterota; class Desulfobulbia; order Desulfobulbales; family Desulfurivibrionaceae; genus Desulfurivibrio. The sequence goes on along the minus strand of JBLRWU010000041.1, from coordinate 1,793 downwards.
GCCTGGGCCGCCTTTTTGCGCAGGGGGCCGAGCAGCTGATTTAAACGCTGGCGCTCCCGGGCCTGTTCACGGCGGGCCTCCTTGCTGCGGGTTTTATTCGGTTCAGGTTTCTCGGGGGTGGCGGCGGGGGTAGCGGAACCCTGGTCGATTCCGGTGACGTTGGGTAGGGGGCCATCCGCCGCCGGGGCTGCGGCTGCCGCTTCCCGGTCGCGGCGCAGCTTGTCCAGATAGTCGTCGATATTGCCTTCGTAGACGGTGCCCCGGCCCTGGCGAATCTCCAGGACCTTGTCGGCAAAGGTGTTGACGAAATGGCGATTGTGGGAAACCACGATGATCGAGCCGTCGTAGCGGCGCATCGCCTCCTGCAGCACCTCCTGGGAGGTCATATCCAGATGGTTGGTGGGCTCGTCCAGGATCAGCAGGTTGGAGGGCACGGCGATCATTTTGGCCAGGGCCAGGCGGCTTTTTTCACCGCCGGAGAGGACCGCCACCTTTTTGTCGACATCATCGCCGCGGAAGAGAAAGGCTCCGAGCAGGGAGCGGACCTGGGTAACGTTCATGGCGGGGGTGGCCTGGAAGACGGTGTCGAAAACCGTCAGTTGCTGGTCCAGTTCCTGGGCCTGGTGCTGGCCGAAATAGGAGGCCTGGACATTGTGTCCGAAGCGGATCTTGCCGCCGTCGGCCCTGATCAGCCCGGCCAGGATTTTTACCAGGGTCGATTTGCCGGCCCCGTTGACCCCCACCACCGCCATCTTCTCGCCCCGCTGCAACAGGAGATCCAGCCCGTTGAAAACCTGGAGCGTATCGTAACTCTTGGCCAGCCCCTCCACCTCCAGGGCCAGGCGGCCGCCGGGAGGGGCCGGGGGGAAACGGAAATCAACTTTGGCCTCGCTCTCCTCCAGCTCGATCCGGTCAATCTTGTCCAGTTGCTTAAGGCGGCTCTGGACCTGGCTGGCTTTGGTGGACTTGGCCCGAAAGCGATCGACAAAGCGCATGGTCTGCTGGATATTGGCCTGCTGGTTCTCATAGGCTGCCCGCTGGATCTCCATCCGCTCCTCCTTCTGGAGCAGGTAGCGGCTGTAGTTGCCCTTGTACACCGTGAGGTTGCCCAGGCTCAGCTCCCAGATCGAGGTGGAGATATTGTCGAGGAAGACCCGGTCATGGGAGATCATCACCATGGCGCCGGCGTAGGATTTAAGAAAATCCTCCAGCCAGGTCAGTGACTCCAGATCGAGATGGTTGGTGGGCTCATCGAGCAGCAGCAGGGCGGGGCGGGCCAGCAGCAGTTTGGCCAGCAGCAACCGCATTCGCCAGCCCCCGGAGAAGGCGTGGCAATCCTTGCCGAACTCGCTCTCCTTAAAACCGAGCCCGATCAGTACCTTCTCCACCTCCGAGCGGATCCGGAAAATATCGTGGCTCTCCAGGGCGTTTTGCAGTTCACCCTGCTTGGCCAGCAGGGCGCGGCACTCCTCATTGTCTTCGGTGACCGTCGCCAGTTGCCGGTTGACCTCCTCCAGTTCATGCTGCAGGGCCAGGGCTTCGGCAAAGGCGCTCTCCGCCTCCTCATAAAGAGTGCGGCCGGGGGGGAAGGCCTCGATCTCCTGGGGAAGGTAGCCCACCGTGGCCTTTTTGGCCCGGATCACCACCTTCTCGTCCATGGCCCGGACTCCGGCCATGATCTTGATCAGGGTGCTTTTGCCGGCCCCGTTAACCCCCACCAGGCCGATCCGGTCATGGGGGTGGACCCGGGCCGAAATGTCTTTGAAAAGGTGTTTTTCGCCGAACTGAATGGA
>JBLRWU010000040.1:0-14934 GCA_047921155.1 Desulfurivibrio sp. | reverse complement strand
ACCTGACCCTGTTTCGGCCCCGCCCGGTTTAGAGGGCAGTGTTTTCTGCACTCGTCAGGCTGGCCCGTTAGTTTTCGGTGGGCAACTCACACTTGGCTTCCTTGGTTGAGCCGGGCCCGGCCAAAGGACGAAAGCACTTTTTGGTGCCCCCGCAAATCGGACAACGCCAGTCCTCGGGCAAGTCTGCAAATTTAGTTCCTGGGGGGATTTTGCCTTTACGGTCGCCCCGGTCGGGGTCATAAACGTAGCCGCAGTTTGAGGTTTGACACTGATACATCTCTTCCGGCTTGGCCATGGTTTGATTCTCCCTGAGTCATAAGCTTGGTAGTAAGAATTATCATTATAAGTATCTAGCCTTGGTTAATGAGGATGTCAATGTCAATTATGGTGCCTGGGCGGGTCGAGAGGAATAAATTGACATTCTTCCGGTTTTTGGTTACTTATGGAAAATTGTGACGAAATTATGACCGGGCCGGGCAATTGCCGGCCGGGTTTGGCCCTTAACCACAGACGATCGACGAAAAGGCGGTGAAAGTTAAATGATCGAGGTTGAAGTCAGGGGTGACGTTGAGCACGCCATCCGGATTCTCAAGAAGAAGCTCCAGCTTGATGGGATGAAGAAAGAGCTGAAGCGGCGCGAGTTTTACGAGAAACCCAGCGCCAAGCGTCGTCGCAAGACGGCGGAGTCGCGGCGGAAGCTGCGGAAGCTGCAGTTCAGAATGGAACGGGACTAAGGTCCGCTTGCCGGTCTGCTCAAATGAACAGCCCAGGCGGGACGAAACTCCCAGCTAAACGCCCCGGCCCCTCCCCAGTAGGAGGTGGCTCCGGGGCGTTTTCATTTCTCCCTCCCCTGCTCGACTATTTTCTCCAGTACCTGGCCGCCGAGCGCCGCCTGGCGGCCAACACCCTGGCGGCCTATCAGGCTGATATCGCTTCATTTTTCGATTTTCTGGCCGCTGGCCGTTCGGCGGCGAACCTGAGCGGCATCGATGATATCGGGCCGGAAGATCTGCGGGCCTATCTGGAAAATTGCCACCGCCGGGGGATCGCTCCCCGCAGCAGCGCCCGCCGGGTCTCGGCTCTGCGCTCCTTTTTTCGCTTTCTGCGCCGGGAGAACCTGATTAGTCATGATCCTTCCGCCCTGCTCGACCTGCCCAAGCCCGGCCGCTCCCTGCCCAAGGTTCTGACGATCTCCGAGGTCAACAGCCTGCTGACGCCCCCGGCTCAGCCCACCCCCCTGGCCCTGCGCAACCACGCCATGCTGCACCTGCTTTATGCCAGCGGCCTGCGGGTTTCCGAACTGGTCAAATTGCCGGTGAGCGGGGTCAGCCAGGCCGGCCATCTGCGGGTACTGGGCAAGGGGAGCAAGGAGCGGCTGATCCCCTTTGGCCAGGCCGCCGGTCAGGCCCTGGCCGCCTACATCACCCAGGGCCGGCCCCGCCTGCTCAAGAAGCGGCGCAGCGACATGCTCTTCGTCACCGCCCGGGGCGGCGCCATGACCCGGCTCCGCTTCTGGCAGATTATCCGCGAGTGCGCCCGGCTTAATGGAATTGCAAAACCGATCAGCCCCCATATCCTGCGCCACTCTTTCGCCACCCACCTGCTGGAGCATGGCGCCGATCTGCGGGCGGTCCAGATGATGCTGGGCCATGCCGATATCGCCACCACCCAGATCTACACCCATGTCGATGCCGCCCGGCTCAAGGCGGTCCACAGCAAGTTTCATCCCCGCGGCTGAACCCCGGCCGCCACATACCCCTTTCCTCTTGGCCCCAATCATGCTAAGTAGCCACTTTTTTGCCCGGAGCAATCATGATCCATTTCAACAAAGTCACCCGTCAGCACGGCCCCCAGATCCTCTTTCAAGAGGCCAGCTTTCAGATTCCGCCCAATACCCGCACCGGCCTGGTGGGGCCCAACGGGGCCGGTAAGACCACGATCTTTCGCCTGATCACCGGCGAGGAGCAGCCGGATCGGGGAGAGGTCTCCCGCCCCGGCCAGACCGTGATCGGCTACTTTTCCCAGGAGATGGGCGAGATGGCCGGCCGTTCGGCCCTGGCCGAGGTGATGGCGGCTTCGGCCCGTACCGTCGAATTGGGCGCCCGGATGGCGGAGATGGAAGCCGCCATGGCCGTGCCCATGGAGCCCGAGGAGCTGGAAAATCTCCTGGCCCGCTACGGGGAGGTGGTGGAGGAGTTCGAGCATCGCGGCGGCTACGACCTGGAGGCCCGGGCCCAGGCGGTGCTAACCGGCCTGGGGATCGGTCCCGAGGATTACCGCCGGCCGGTGGAGTCGTTCTCCGGCGGCTGGAAGATGCGGATCGGGCTGGCGAAAATCCTCACCATCAACCCCGATGTTCTTCTGCTGGACGAACCCACCAACCACCTGGACATGGAGTCGATCATCTGGCTGGAGAACTGGCTGGTCAACGATTTCAAGGGGTCCCTGCTGATGACCTGCCATGACCGCGATTTTATGAATCGCCTGGTCAGCCGGGTGGTGGAGGTGGCCAACCAGCAGGTGACCACCTACACCGGCAATTACGATTTTTACGAGCGGGAACGGGAGATCCGGCGGGAGCAACTGGTGGCCAGCCACCGCCGCCAGCAGGAGATGCTGGCCAAGGAGGAGGAGTTTATCGCCCGGTTTGCCGCCCGGGCCTCCCATGCCGCCCAGGTCCAATCCCGGGTCAAGAAGATCGAGAAGATTGAGCGGATCGAGCTGCCCGCCGAACAGCGGCTGGTCAAGTTCAGCTTTGCCGAAACCCCGCGCAGCGGCGATGACGTGATCCGGCTGGAAAATCTGGCCAAGGTCTGGCCCCGGCCCGATGGCGGCGAAAGGTCGATCTTCGGCGGTATCTCCGGCCTGATCAAACGCCAGGACAAGGTCGCGGTGGTGGGGGTCAACGGGGCCGGCAAATCGACCTTTCTGAAGGTCCTGGCCGGCCGGACCGAACCCAGCCACGGTAGCGCCACCCTGGGGGCCTCGGTGGTTCCCGGCTACTTCAGCCAGCACGCCATGGAGGTGCTGGATCCCAAACTGACCGTCTTCGAGACGGTGCAAACGGCCCTGCCCCAGGCCGGGGTGGGGGTGATCCGCAATATCCTGGCCGCCTTCCTCTTCCGGGGCGACGAGATCGACAAGCGGATCGCCAATCTCTCCGGCGGCGAGAAGAGCCGGGTGGTGCTGGCCACCCTGCTCTCCCGTCCCCTCAATCTTTTGATTCTGGACGAGCCCACCAACCATCTCGATATCCAGTCCCGGGAGATCCTGCTGGCGGCCCTTAAGGAGTTCGCCGGCACCGTGGTCCTGGTCAGCCACGACCGCCACTTCCTGCGGGCGGTGGCCAACCGGGTCTTCGAGATCGACCATGGCGAGCTGCGGAGCTACGAAGGAGACTACCACTACTACCTGGAGAAAACGGGCCGGGTTTGACGGGTGGAAAGTCGCTGCCCGATTGCAAAAGGCGGGGGTGACAGGTAGAGTGGCGGGATGGAGCTGATCACCACCCATATCAATGCCGATTGCGATGCTTTAGCCTCGATGGTGGCGGCCAAGAAGCTCTATCCCGGGGCGGTGCTGGCCTTTGCCGGGGCCCAGGAGAAGAATCTGCGCGATTTTTTCAGCCAGTCTTTGGAGTATGTTTACGATTTTCAGCGGCTCAAAAATATCCCCTTTGCCCAGGTAACCAAGCTGATTCTGGTCGATACCCGCCAGCCCTCCCGCCTGGGTCCCCTGGCCGAGTGTCTGCAAAACCCCGGCCTGGAGATCCATATCTACGATCATCACCCCTCGGTGGCCGGGGATCTGCGGGGCCGGGTCGAGCATATCCGGCCGGTGGGGGCCACCGTCACCATCCTGGTCGATCTGCTTCGTCGCCAGGGGCTTACCCTCAACCCCGAGGAGGCCACCCTGCTGGCCATGGGGATTTACGAGGATACCGGCTCCTTCCACTTCGACACCACCACCCCGGAAGATTTGCAGGCCGCCGCCTGGCTGCTGGCCCAGGGGGGTAATCTCCACACCATCACCCAGTTTATCGCCCAGGAGTTGAGCAGTGTCGAGGTTACCCTGCTCAACGATCTGATCCGCTCGGCCATCACCTATACCATCCAGGGCCTGGAGATCACGGTGGCCAAACTGGAGATCGATCACTATTTCGACGGTTTTGCCGTGGTGGTCCGCCGCCTGATGGTGATGGAGAATCTCAACACCCTCTTTGCCCTGGCCCGGATGGGGGATCGCACCTACCTCATCGCCCGCAGCCGGATCCCCGAGGTCAACGCCGGTGAGATCGCCCGGGAGTTCGGGGGTGGCGGCCACGCCTCGGCGGCTTCGGCCACGATCAAGGATCTGACCATGATCGAGACCGAGGAGAAGCTGGTCCAGGTCCTGCACAAGCAGATCCGCCCCGAACGGCTGGCCCTGGATCTGATGAGCGCCCCGGTGATCAGCGCCCGGCCCGGGATCACCATCCGGGCGGCCGACGAGTTGCTCAACCGCTACAATATCACGGTGCTACCGGTGGTGGATGAGGAGCGGCGGGTGGTCGGCCTGATCTCCCGGCGGGTGGCGGGCAAGGCGATCCAGTTGGGTCTTTCCGAGCAGAAGGTCAGCGAATATATGAGTACCGAGTTCGCCACCCTGCCCCCGGCCGCCACCATGGGGGATATTCAGAAGCTGATCATCGAGCATCGCCAGCGGATCATCCCGGTGGTCGATTCCCGCAACAATGAGCTGGTGGGGGTGATCACCCGCACCGATCTGCTTAATCTGCTGGTCAACGACCCTTCCCGGCTGCCCCGCAACCTCTATGCCGAGCAACTGCCCTCCCTGGAGCGCAACCGCAACCTGCAAAATCTGATGGTGGAACGGTTGGGGCGCAATCTGGTGGTGCTGCTGCGAACCATCGGCGAGGTGGCCGAAGCCAAGAAATATCAGGCCTACGCCGTGGGCGGCTTTGTCCGCGATCTCCTGCTCCATGAGCGCAATTTCGATCTCGATATCGTGATCGAGGGCGACGGGGTGGCCTTTGCCCGGGAGCTGGCCGCCCGCCTGGAGGGCGAGGTTCGGGTGCACAAGAAATTCGCCACCGCCGTGGTCAAGCTCCCCGGTAACCGCAAGGTGGATGTGGCCACCGCCCGCCTGGAATATTATGACTACCCGGCGGCCCTGCCCACCGTGGAGCTGTCGTCGCTTAAGCTCGACCTTTACCGGCGTGATTTTACGATCAACGCCATGGCGATCCACCTCAACCCGGAGAGCTTCGGGACCCTGGTGGATTTTTTCAACAGCCAGAACGACCTTAAGGACAAGAAGATCCGGGTGCTGCACAACCTGAGCTTTGTCGAGGATCCCACCCGGATCTTTCGGGCGGTGCGTTTTGAACAGCGGATGGGTTTTGCCATCGGCCGCCATACCGAACGGCTGATCAAGAACGCGGTGCGGATGGATCTCTTTGACCGCTTCTCCGGCTACCGCTTTTTCGGGGAGTTTCGCCTGATCCTGGGTGAGGATAACCCCCTGCCCGCCATTCGCCGTCTGGACCAGTTCGGCATCCTGTCCTTTCTCCATCCCCGCCTGCGCCTGGAGCCGCGGCTGGAGAATATTCTCAATGAGGCCCAACTGGCCCTGGCCTGGCACAAGCTGCTCTACCTGGAGCAGCCCTGCCGCTCCTGGCTGGTCTATCTGCTGGCCCTGACCGCCATGCTCAAACGCCAGGAGCTGGATGTCCTCTGTCGTCGCTTCGAGGTTCCGGAGCGGATCCGCCGAGATCTGCTGGGGGAAAAATGGGCGGCTCAGCAGACCGCCACGATTTTGCGCCGGGGCGCTCCCACCAGCAACAGCGCCATTCATCACCTGCTGCAGGGGCTGGCCCCGGAGGGCCTGCTCTACCTGATGGCGATCCTCCGTAAAAAGGCGGCCAAAAAGGCGATCTCCCTCTACGTCACCGAGCTGAGTTCCGTGCGCCCCGAAATCACCGGTGATGACCTCAAGCGGCTGGGCCACTCCCCCGGCCCTCTTTTCCGGGAAATTCTGGACCGGCTGCTGGAGGCCCGTCTGGACGGTCTGGTGCAAAGCCGGGAAGAGGAGCTGACTTTTGTTCGCAGGCATTATCCAGCCCGCAAGGAGCGGTCAAAGTCGTGAAAATTCCCCTGCTTTCAGCAATAACCCTGGCCGATCTGCGCCGATTCCTGGTCAACCTGCTGATGCTGAGCGTCGGGGGGGTGCTTTGCGCCGTGGCGGTCAACGGGATTATCATCCCCCACGAGTTCGCGGCCGGCGGCATCACCGGCCTGGCGGTTATTCTCCAGGAGCTTTTCCCCGCCCTGGATGTGGGCTTGACCTACCTGTTGATCAACGTCCCGCTCTTTCTGGCCGCGATCATGGCGGTGGGGCGCCGCTTCTTCTTCTACAGCCTGGTCGGAACCCTGATCTTTTCCCTGGCCCTGCTGGTGATCAAGGTGGAGTTTGCGGTGGAAAACGAGATCCTGGCGGCGATGTTCTCCGGGATCATCATCGGACTGGGGGCGGGCATCACTCTCCGCTCCCAGGGGTCGGCGGGCGGGGCCGATATCCTTTCAGTGATGCTGATGAAGCGCTTTTCGATCCCGCTGGGTTCCTCCCTGCTGGCCCTGAACGTGCTGGTCCTCTCCCTTACCGCCGTGGTTTTTTCGCTGGATTCCGCCCTCTACACCCTGATTCAGCTCTATGTGGCGGCCAAGCTGGTCAACCTGGTGGTCACCGGCTTAAGTCAGCGCAAGGCGGTTATGATCATCTCCAAAAAGTGGCCGGAGATCAACCGTGAGATTTTGCGGGACCTGCGCCGGGGCACCACGGTAATTCCGGCCCGGGGAGGGTATTCCGGCAGTGAGGAGAATATGCTGTATGCGGTGGTCAACTTTCGGGATATCGGCCCCATGAAAAGGGCGATCCGGGCCATCGATCCCGATGCCTTCGTGGTGGTCACCGACACCCTGGAGGTGATGAACTACCGCATCGGTAACGAACCCCACTGGTAGTGAAGGGACAGCAGCACCGCATCTTGCGGCGATCGACCCGGCTTACGTGCCTGGGGCACGCGGCGCCGGTCCGCTTGCCGCAAGCTGCGGCACTGCTGTCCCTTCACTCCGGCCCATGGCTTTCCGGCTATGCGCCGGCGGCGGCCAGTTTTTGCTGGAGGTCGTGGGGGACCGGGGCGTACTCCTTGAAGTTGCAGCGGAAGCTGGCCCGTCCCTGGGTCAGGGACTTCAGGGTGGTGGAGTAGTTGTGCTGCTCCGAGAGCGGGGTCACCGCCCGGATCACCTGGTAGGGGCCCTGGGACTCCATTCCCTGGATCACCGAGCGCCTTGATTGTAGGTCGCTCATCACTTCGCCCATCAACTCCTCGGGCACCATGATCTCCATCTCGTAGAGCGGTTCCATGATCAGGGGGTTGGCTTCGCGGAAGGCCTCTTTGAAGGCTTGGGCCCCGGCGATCTTGAAGGAGATGTCGTTGGAGTCCACCGCGTGCATCTTGCCGTCGAAGACCATTACCCGGACGTCGCGGACATAGGAACCGGTGATCGGCCCCTCCTGCATCTTTTCCATCACCCCCTTGAGGATCGAAGGCAGGTATTTGGCGTCGATCACCCCGCCGACAATGCAGTTGTAGAAAACGAGCTTGCCGCCCCAGGGCAGGTCGATCTCATCCTTGCCCCGCACCGTCAGGTCAGCGGGGTCGGCCATCCCCTCCTCCCAGGGCTCGATCCGCAGATGGACCTCGGCGAATTGCCCGGATCCGCCTGACTGCTTCTTGTGGCGGTATGTGGCGGTGGCCGACTTGCGGATCGTCTCCCGGTAGGGGATTTTGGGCTCGACGAAATCCACCTTGATTCCGTGGATATGTTCCAGCCGCCACTTGACCAGGTTAAGGTGCAGCTCGCCCTGGCCCCAGAGGATCAACTGTTTCAGCTCCGGGGCCAGTTCGGCCCTGATGGTGGGATCGGCGGTCTGGATCTCCCGCAGGGCCTCGCCCAGCTTTTCATCATCCTTCTTGTCGCTGGTGACCACCGCGGTGCGGACCCGGGGTTCGGGGAATTCGATGGCGGCCAGGGTCACCGGGGCATCCTTGCCGTGCAGGGTGTGGTTGGTGCGGGTACTTTTCATCTTCAGGGTCGCCCCCAGGTCGCCGGCCGACAATTTGGCCACCTGGTTGCGATTTTTGCCGGCCATGATGAACAACTGGTTGAGCCGCTCGGTCTCTCCGGTGGCGCTGTTGACCAGATCCAACCCCTCGCTGACCGTGCCGGAGCAGACCTTGAAAAAGGTGACCTTGCCCAGAAAGGGCTCGATCAGGGTCTTGAAGACGAAGAGTACCGGCGGGCCTTCGGGTTTGCAGGGCAGCTCGCCGCCGTCGGCGGTCATTTCCGGGTCCATCTCGGTGGCCGAAGGGGCCACGTTGTCGATGAAACCCATCATCCGGCCGCTGCCCATGTTGCGCTTGGCGGAAAGGCAAAAGATCGGGAAAACCTCGCGGTTGAGCATCCCGATCTTGAGTCCCTTGCGCATCTCATCCTCGTCAAGGCTGCCCTTTTCGAAGTAAAGCTCCATCAGCTCATCGTCGTTTTCCGCGGCCTTCTCCACCAACTGGTTGTGCAGCTCGGCGGCCCGCTCCTGTTCCGCCGCCGGAATCTCCAGCTTTTCCGGTTTGCCGCCCTCGGCGGGGAATTTGTACATCGTCATCTTGAGTAGATCGATGATGCAGTCGAACTCGTCGCCCTGGTTGAGGGGGTACTGCATCAGGACGGCGGCCGCCCCGAAACGGTCGCGGATCGATGCCACCGCTCCGAAGTAGTCGGACTTGGGATGGTCGACCTGATTGACCGCGAAAATCGCCGGTTTTTGGTACTGATCGAGATATTTCCAGTTCAGCTCGGTGCCCACCTCCACCCCGTACTGGGCGTTGATCAGCATCACCGCCGTGTCGGCCACCCGCAGGGAGGAGACCACCTCGCCGACAAAGTCGTCCAGGCCGGGGGTGTCGATGATGTTGATCTTGTAGTCCCGCCAGTCGGTGTGGAGCAGGGTGGCGTAAACCGAGTTGCCGCGCTCGTGTTCGATTTCGTGGTAATCGGAGATGGTGTTTTTATCCTCCACCGTGCCGCGGCGGTTGGAGAGTCCGGCTTCGAAGACCATGGTTTCGGCCAGGGTGGTCTTGCCGGACTTGACGCTGCCGAGCAGGACGATGTTCTTGATGTACTTGTCGTCATAAAGCTTCATGCTCCACCTCTCGATTTAGAAAGTTGTCGGACGGAAAGCGCAGCTTGACCAATAACGAATCATCCTATACTGTTTACCCGCAAAGAAGTTAATCTGGCAAGGCGACTTTAAAAAAAGTGAATATTTAACCATGAATAACGATAACTTTCGCGCTCTGCTGGTGGAGGAGGGCCCCCCCGGCAAATTTCGCCGGCGGGTCGTGATTCGCGAACTCGGCGAATTGCCGGAACACGAGGTGCTGGTCAGGGTCCATTACTCCTCGCTCAACTACAAGGACGCCCTCTCGGCGGCCGGCAACCGGGGGGTGACCCGGCGCTATCCCCACACGCCCGGCATCGATGCGGCCGGGGTGGTGGTTGCAAGCCGGGTGGCGGAATTTAAGCCCGGCGATGAGGTGGTGGTTTCCTGTTATGACCTGGGGATGAATACCCCGGGAGGGCTGGGGGAGTACATTGGGGTGCCGGCGGCCTGGGTGATGCCCCGGCCGCCGGGTTTGAGCCTGCGTCGCTGCATGATGTACGGCACGGCGGGTTTTACCGCCGCCCAGTGTCTGGCCCGGTTGGTGGATTTTCCGGTGCGGCCCGAGGATGGCAGAATCCTGGTCACCGGCGCCACCGGGGGCGTGGGAATGCTGGCCCTGGCCCTGCTGGCCAGGCTGGGTTACCGGAGCTGCGCGGTTACCGGCAAGGCGGAACTGGGCGAGCGGTTGCAAAAGATCGGGGCCGAACAGGTTCTAAGCCGGGCCCAGGCCACCGACGAGAGCGGCAGGATGCTGCTCAAGGGGAAGTGGGCCGGGGTGATCGACACGGTGGGCGGGCCGATTCTGGCCACCGCCATCAAGTCCTGCCGCTACGGCGCTCTGGTCACCTGCTGCGGCAACGCCGCCTCGCCCGACCTGCCGCTCAACGTTTACCCCTTTATCCTGCGGGGGGTGACTTTGGCCGGGATCGACAGCGCCAACTGTCCCATGTCCACCCGCCGGGCCGTTTGGCAGCGGCTGGCCGGGACCTGGGATCTGGCCAGCCTGGAGGAGATGGTCACGGAGATTTCCCTTGACGGAGTCGACGCAAAAATTGATGATATCCTGGCGGGCCGCCACCAGGGCCGCATTCTGGTTAATCTCATCGATTAACCAGAATATGAAGCGCCAGCTTGACAGTTTTTAAGGATTATTTTGCCATGCCTAAATCCCGAATGCTGTTACTGTTATTGCTGCTTGCAGCACTTCTGGCCGGCGGCTGCAGCAAGATGCTGCCCGTGGCCAAAGTCCGCAGTGAGGCTCGGTGGCCGAGTTTTGCCGCCAGCAAAGGCGTTTTTGATCAGATCATCCCCTATCAGACCACCCGTGAGGATCTGCGGGTTCTCCATATCGATCCGTTGACCACGCCCAATATCCAGATTCTGTCCTACCCGGAGATCATGAAGATGTTCATGCCCAACGCGAGCTTCAGCGTCCAGGAGATGGACCAGGGGCTGCGTGATTGCGTCGCGGACTCGGCCAACTGTATGGCTTACCAGCTCCAACTGGAAAGCATGGATTCCCGGCGCCATGGCAATTTTGTCCTCGATCTCCTGGGTTTTGTGCGTCAGACCCACCAGATCGGCTGGCGTTTCACCTCCCTGCTGGTCATGGTGGATGATGTGGTAGTGCACAAGATCTATGGCGGCACTCCCAAGGTTGATGAGCACCTCTATCGGAGAAACCCCTTTGGCCCTGTTCAGGACCCGGCGGAGATGGTTAAGGACGCCACCATTCTGAGCATCATGTAGGCGCAAATATTGCCCCTTGCCAGAACACTTTTCCTGGCGTATCCTGTCCTTTATGGAAATTATTACTATTTGGAGCATCGGCTCAGCGGGGCCGATGGTTGCTTCCCACCCCGGGCCGGTTAAGACCGCGGTGGGGTTGATCAGTTGAATGGAGGCTGATGTGTCTTTGGGAAATGGATTGCGGGTAACCCGCCAACGGCAGGTGCTGTTGGATGAGCTGCGTAAAGTGTGTAACCATCCAACCGCCGACGAACTGTATCAAATGGCCCGCCAGCGGTTGCCGCGAATCAGTCTGGGCACCGTTTATCGCAATCTGGAGTTGATGGCGGAAAACGGGATGATCCAGAAATTGGAGGTGGGCGGGACTCAGAAGCGTTTCGACGGCAATGTCGTCCCCCACTGCCATGTTCGTTGCCTCGGGTGCGGGCGGGTCGATGATCTGGAGCTTTCGCTGGATCTGGATCTGGACGCCCTGGCCCGCAAGCGAACCGGCTACACCATTCTGCGCCACAGCATCGAGTTCAGCGGCCTCTGTCCCGATTGCCGCTGACCGCCCAAAAAATAAATCCGGAAATTCCGCAGGAGGCTCAACAATGAAGTCAATCAAGGGAAGTAAAACGGAAAAAAACATTCTCACCGCCTTTGCCGGGGAGTCCCAGGCCCGTAACCGCTACACCTACTTCGCGGCCCAGGCCAAGAAGGATGGTTACGTCCAGATTTCGGCGGTTTTTGAAGAGACCGCCAACCAGGAGAAGGAACACGCCAAAAGACTGTTCAAACTGCTGGAGGGGGGCGAGGTGGAGATCAGCGCCGCCTTCCCCGCCGGCAAGATCGGCACCACCGTTGAAAACCTGGCTGAAGCCGCTGGTGGTGAGCACTACGAGTACAGCATAATGTATCCCGGGTTTGCCCGGGTTGCCCGCGAGGAGGGGTTTGAAGAGATCGCCGAAATTTTCCTTAAAATCGCGGTGGCCGAGCTCTTCCACGAAAAACGCTACCAGGCGCTCAAGGCCAATATCGAGGCGGGCCGGGTTTTCAAGCGCGAGCAGGCCACCACCTGGCAGTGCCGTAACTGCGGCTATACCCACGAGGGCGAAGCCGCCCCCGACCGTTGCCCGGCCTGTGATCACGCCCGGGCCCATTTTGAACTGCTGAAGGAGAACTGGTAGGTCGGTAATTTATATCAAGGAGACAAGGAGACGCGGATCATGGCTAATAAACTGGAAGTTTACAAGTGTGACCTTTGCGGCAATATCGTGGAGGTGCTTCATGCCGGGGCCGGCCAGTTGGTCTGCTGTGGCCAGCCCATGCGGCTGATGAGCGAAAACACCGTCGATGCGGCCAGGGAGAAGCATGTGCCGGTGATCGAGAAGGCTGATGGCGGCTACCTGGTGAAGGTCGGTTCGGTGCCCCATCCCATGGAGGAGAAGCATTACATCGAGTGGATCGAACTGCTGGCCGATGGCAAGGTCTATCGCCAGTTTCTGGCGCCGGGTCAGGCCCCCGAGGCCTTTTTCCCGGTCCATGCCGATCAGGTGACGGCCCGGGAGTACTGCAACCTGCATGGCCTCTGGAAGGCTTAGGAGGAAGAGTCGATGAGGGCGACGGAGATCAAGCCGGATATTTTCTGGGTGGGCGCGGTGGACTGGAATAATCGGGACTTCCACGGTTATTCGATCAAGAAAGGGACCACCTACAACGCCTACCTGATCCGCGATGAAAAAACTGCGCTGTTCGATACGGTGCGGCGGGGGTTCACCACCGACCTGCTGCACAACCTGCGGCAGGTCACCGACCCGCAGAAGATCGATTACATCGTGGTCAACCATGTGGAGATGGATCACTCCGGCGCTCTGCCGGAGATGGTGGAGCTGATCAAGCCGGAGAAGATCTTCTGCTCACCCATGGGGCACAAGGCCCTGCTGGAGCATTTTCACCGTCCCGACTGGCCCTACCAGATCGTCAAAACCGGGGATGAGATCAAGCTGGGCAAGCGGACGGTAAAATTTATCGAAACCCGGATGCTCCACTGGCCCGACAGCATGTTCTCCTACATTCCCGAGGATAAGCTGTTGATCTCCAGCGACGCCTTCGGCCAGCACTGGGCCACCTCCGAGCGTTTCGACGACCAGGTGGATGAGCATGAGCTGCTGGCCCACTCGGCCAAGTATTACGCCAATATTCTGCTGCTCTACTCGCCGCTGGTGCAGAAGCTGCTGGCCGAGATCAAGGCCAACGGCCCCGAGGTGGAGATTATCGCCCCGGACCACGGCCTGATCTGGCGGCGTAACCCGGCGGCGATTATCGGAGCTTACGACCGCTGGAGCCGCCAGGAGACTCGCAAAAAGGCGGTGATCATCTATGACACCATGTGGCACAGCACCGAAAAGATGGCCCGGGCGGTGGAGAGCGGCCTGGAGCAGGAGGGGATCACGGAGATCCGGCTGCTCCATGCCCGCAAAAACCATCGCAGCGATATTATGACCGAGGTGCTGGACGCCGGGGCGCTGATCCTGGGTTCGGCCACCCTCAACAACAATATCATGCCGGCCATGGCCGATGTTTTGACCTACATGAAGGGGTTGCGCCCCAAAAACCGGATCGGCGCCGCCTTCGGCTCCTACGGCTGGAGCGGCGAAGCGGTTAAGCAGTTGCAGGCTTTTCTTGATGAGATGGGAGTTGCGCCGGTGGGGGAAGGGGTGCGGATCAAAAACGTGCCCAACCACGATAGCCTTCAGGATTGTGTCGAGCTGGGCAGGGCTGTGGCCAAAGCCATGTTGTAGCCATGGGGTTCAGGGCGACCAAAGAGCGGGTTGTTAACCTGCTGTCCGGCGAGGAGCCCCTGCCGGCGGTGTTGATGGCCCTGGCCGCCCTGCCCCGGTCCCAGGTGCTCAAGTCACTGTTTGCCGCCCTGAGCCACCATGATCAGCATTTGCGCTGGCGGGCGGTGCGCGCCATGGGTCCGGTGGTGGCCGAGTTGGCCGAGCAGGACCTGGAGGCGGCGCGGGTGGTGATGCGCCGGCTCATGTGGAGTTTGAACGATGAGTCCGGCGGCATCGGCTGGGGCGCCCCCGAGGCGATGGCCGAGTGCCTGGTCCACCACGAGCAGTTGGCCGAGGAGTACACCCATATCCTGGTCTCATTTATGCGGGAAGATGGTTTTTATCTCGAGTATCCCCCCCTGCAACAGGGGCTGATGTGGGGGCTGGGTCGCCTGGCCGAGGTTCGCCCCCAACTGCTGCGCCGAAAAAATGCCCTTCTCTATCTGCCGTCATACCTTGATTCCCCGGATCACTTGGTGCGTGAACGGGCCGCTCGGGCCCTGGAGCTGCTGACCGCCAAAGGTTAAGCGCTGGTGGCCGGCCGTCGGCCGTCAATCGTCGGCGGCAGCGCCGACAATTTTCTTGACTGCCGGGCGGCGGTCCCGTAAAACGTCACGATATCCGGAACGCCCCCAGCGGGGGCGTTCCCATTTTACGTTTTTGCAACCATGGCGGATTTATGAATTTTCAGGAGATCATTTTCGAACTTGGCCGTTACTGGGCCGAGAAGGGGTGCGCCATTCAGCAGCCCTACGACATGGAGGTGGGGGCCGGAACTTTCCATCCCGCCACCCTGCTGCGGGCCCTGGGGCCGGAACCCTGGAGCACGGCTTATGTCCAGCCCTCCCGGCGGCCCACCGACGGGCGTTACGGGGAAAACCCCAATCGGCTGCAGCACTATTACCAGTACCAGGTAATCATCAAGCCTTCGCCGCCCAATATCCAGGAGATGTATATCGAAAGCCTCACCCGCTTTGGGCTCGATCCGCTGGAGCATGATATCCGTTTTGTCGAGGATGACTGGGAGTCCCCCACCCTGGGCGCTTCCGGCCTGGGCTGGGAGGTCTGGCTGGACGGCATG
>JBLRWU010000039.1:11301-15177 GCA_047921155.1 Desulfurivibrio sp. | reverse complement strand
GCCGCAAGATGCGGTGCCCCGTAACCGCTTACGTTCAGCGGGCGGCGGTGAGGTTGGTGGCGTACTGCCTTACCCCGTCGGCGATGCCTTGGACCAGTTGCTCCAGGTATTGTTCGTTGGCCAGCAGACGCTCCTCGTCGGGGTTGCTTAAAAAGCCCACCTCCACCAGCAGGGCGGGCATGCGGGCTCCGATCAGCACCACAAAGGGCGCTCGCCGGACCCCCCGGTCTTTGATTCTGCCCCCGTGGGTGTGGCGCAGGCTGTCGACCATGGTTTCCTGGACGAAGTTGGCCAGGTGGACCGACTCCTGGAGCTTGGTGTTGTTGAGGAGCTGGTGGACGATATTTTGCAGGTCGCTGAAACTGCGGGCCGAGGAGGCGTTTTCCCGGGCCGCCACCCGCATCGCCTCCTCGTCGCTGGCCATCATGTCCAGCACATAGGTTTCCACCCCCCGGGCTCCCCGGCTGGGAGCCGAGTTGACGTGGATCGAGATAAAAAGATCGGCATCCCGGCTGTTGGCGATGGCGGTTCTCTCCTCCAGGGGCAGAAAAATATCCCGGTCCCGAGTCAGGATCACTTCGGCGCCCAGACGCTGTTGCAGGGCGGCGGCCAGTAGTTTGGCAACCCTCAGCGTGACATCCTTCTCCTTGATTCCCGTGGCGCTGATCGCGCCGGGATCGCGGCCGCCATGCCCGGGATCGATCACCACCCGGCGAATCCCCAGACCCAATTGCTGGACCAACGAGAGCGGCGGCGCCGGAGTGCCGGGGGTGGCCACCCGGGAGGGCGAAATTTTGGGAGGGTGCGGGGGCTGGAACACCCGCACCGGCGCCGGGGCCGGTTGGCCCAACAGGTCGATCACCACCCGGAAGGGGTTGTCCAGGCTGAAAATTTTGTAATCATCGATCCGGGCCTGGGTGTCCAGCACCACCCGGACGGTGTCGGGGGTGTGCTGGGCCATCCGGACCCGTTTGAGCAGTCCGTCTCCGATGGGCGTCTCCGTCCCGGTAATCTGCGGGCTGAGCCGGGATCCGCTCAGATCGACGTAGAGCCGCCGCGAGTCGTCGCCGTTGGCCAGAATATGGCTGCGGAAGCTCAACGGTTCAGTGGTTTCGATCACCACCCGGGTATAGCTGTCGCTGGACCAGTGGCGGACCGGCAGCACCTGGGCCGGCCCCCCCGCCGTCGGTTCCGCCGCCGGAGACGAGCGCAGATCCCGCAACAGGCGCCGGGCACTTGCGGCCATGTCGCCGGTCGGGTAGAGGGTGACGATTCTGCTCAGGGTGCGCTCGGCCCGCTCCGGTTCCTTGCGATCGTGCAGCAAAATATTGGCCAGATAGAAGAGGGCATCATCGGCCAGGTAGTGGCGGGGGTATTTGGCCTGCAAATCCTGGAAATAGGTGATCGCCTCGGCCAGGTCCAGTTGATTCTGGTCACGCCGGTATAACTGATGGTGGAGGCTGCCCAGCAGGTAGAGGCTGCGAGGAGCCGCCTCGTGGGCGGGGTTCTCCCGCTGCAACCGTTGCAGGGCCTGGCTGGCCCGCAGCCAGTTGCTGCGGTTCCCACCCTCGGGGCCGTTGAGCAGGCGCTGGTAGTAATCCTGGATCTGCTGAAAATGGTGGATGGGGTCGGGGGTGCTTCCGGCGGCGGTCAGGGGCGCGGCGCCGCCGTTCACGGCGAAGAGAAAAATGATCAGCCACAGTTTGTGCACAAGTTTATTCACAGTTGTTTCAACTCATAAAGAAGCTTGAGGGCCTCCAGCGGGGCCAGATTATCGGGTTGAATCTCCAGCAGCCGCCGGCGCAAGGGATCGTCGCCGTCAAACAGGCGCAACTGGCTGGGCCGGCCCGCCGCCCCGGCCTCCCCGGACGGGGTCCCCACCGCGATGCGGGGCTGACCCTGGCGGTTGAACTCGCCCTGCTCGATATTATGCAACAGTTCCTTGGCCCTGGCAACCACCGTCGGCGGCACCCCGGCCAGGGCCGCCACCTGGATGCCGTAGCTGCGGCTGACCCCGCCGGGCAGCAGTTTGTGGAGGAAGATGATGGTGTCGTTCCACTCCCGGACCGCGATATGGAAGTTGTGGACCCGGGGGCGGGTGGCCGCCAGCTCGGTCAGCTCGTGGTAGTGGGTGGCGAACAGGGTTTTTACCCCTTTGCCCTCCTTGGCGGTCAACTCCTCGGCCACGGCCCAGGCGATGGCCAGACCGTCGAAGGTGGAGGTGCCCCGGCCGATCTCGTCGAGGATCACCAGGCTTTTGGCGGTGGCGTTGTTCAGAATATTGGCGGTTTCGTTCATCTCCACCATGAAGGTGGACTGGCCCCGGCGCAGGTCGTCCATGGCGCCGACCCGGGTGAAGATCCGGTCCACCACTCCGATCCTGGCCTGGGCCGCCGGCACGAAGCTGCCCATCTGGGCCATCAGCACGATCAGGGCGGTTTGGCGAAGCACCGTGGATTTGCCGGCCATGTTGGGGCCGGTGATGATCATCAACTCCCGCTTATCCTGATCGAGATGGATATCGTTGGGCACGAAACGGCCCGGGGGCAGGTGGCGTTCGATCACCGGATGGCGCCCCTCGCTGATGATAATCTCCTCGCCGTCGTCGATCTGGGGCCGGGTGTAGTTGTGTTTGGCGGCGCCGATGGCCAGAGCGGCCAGCAGGTCCAGCATCGCCAGGGCGGCGGCGTTGTGCAGAATCCGGGAGCCGGCGGCGGCCACTTGGGCCCGGACGGCACAGAAAAGGCGGTATTCCAGTTCCAGCTGCCGCTCCTCGGCCCCGCTCACCCGGTTTTCGAACTCCTTCAACTCGGGGGTGATGTAGCGTTCGGCGTTGACCAGGGTCTGCTTGCGGATGTAATCGTCGGGTACTTCGCCGGCTTTGGCTCGGCTGACCTCAAGATAGTAGCCGAAAACCTTGTTGAACCCGACCTTTAAACCGGCAATGCCGGTGCGTTCCCGCTCGCGGGCTTCCAGCCCGGCGATCAGGCCCTTGCCGTCGCGCAGGATGGTAAGCAGTTCATCCAGTTCGGCATGGTAGCCGGGCCGGATCAGGTTGCCCTCCCTCAGGCCCACCGGCGCATCTTCGCGGATGGCCGCGGCCAGCAGGTCGTGCAGGTCGTCAAGCAGATCGATCTCCCCGGCCAGCTCCCCCAGCAGGCCGGGGCGTGGGCCCAGCAGTTGCTTGATCTCCGGCAACTGGGCCAGGGAGAGCTTGAGGGCGGTGAGATCACGGGCGTTGGCGCTGCCCAGCACCGCCCGGCTGTTGAGGCGCTCCAAGTCGTAAACCGCGCCCAGGGCCCGGTCCAGCCGCCTTCCCAGTTTCTGGTCGCGAAGCAACTCCGCCACCGCATCCAGACGGTGGCGGATGGCATGGATATCCTTGAGCGGCATCAGCAGGCTCTTCCGCAACTGCCGGGCGCCCATGGGGGTGCGGGTGTAATCCAGGGCGGCCAGCAGTGAGCCTTCGCGTTCGGCTCCACTGATGGTTCGGGTCAACTCCAGGTTGCGGCGGGAGGATTCGTCCAGCAGCAGCACCTGCTCCCGCTCGATGGGGGCCAGCCGCTCCAGGTGGGAAAGCTCGCACTTCTGGGTCTCCCGCAGGTAGCTGAGCAGGGCGCCGGCCGCCCCGATTCCGGTTTCCAGGTGTTCGCAACCAAAACCGGCCAGGTTGGTGGTGCCGAAATGCTCCAGAAGCATTTCCCGGGCCGGGCCGGGTCGGAAATCGTGTTCCGGGCGGGAGGTGAAGCAACATTGCGGCAGCAGGGCGCCCAGTCCGTCGGTTAACCCGGTCATCGAATCCCGGGCGGCCTGGTCGCCCCCCGGCAGCAGGATCTCCGAGGGGTTCAGCCGGCTCAACTCATCCAGCAGCTCCTC
>JBLRWU010000039.1:10138-11201 GCA_047921155.1 Desulfurivibrio sp. | reverse complement strand
TTGATCAGCTTGGCCAGGTAGCCGGTGGCGGAGTGGAAGGGCACTCCGCACATGGGGATCCGGTCGGCATCCTCTTTGTTGCTCCGGGAGGTAAGGGTGATCCCCAGGATCTTGGCGGCTTCCACGGCGTCATCGAAGAACATCTCGTAGAAGTCCCCCATCCGGTAAAAGAGGATGGTGTCCGGATGCCGGTTTTTGATCTCCAGATACTGCTGGAGCATGGGGGTTATCTTCATGGCGGGGGCAACTGTAGTGTGGTCCCCATAAATGGGGAATTTTCCCGATTCCGGATGGTTAGCTCCATTTTGTCAGCCGCTTACGGCAAAAGTGGCAGCAGCTTGGCAAGCGCCGCCGCACGACTGAGCTTAAGCAGGTGAAAACGTTTGTCACGGGATCCGACCCCGGCGACCAGGGTGACCGCGGAGCGTGGCAGGCCGAAAACTTTGGCCAGAAAGGCGATCAGGGCGGCATTGGCTCTGCCGTCAGCCGGCGGGGCCGCCACCGCGATTTTCAGGGTGTCGCCGTATTCGCCGCGGATCACGGTGCGGGCCGCGCCGGGCTGGGCCCGCACCCGTAGCAGCACCGCGGTGTCGTTATCCAGGGATTGCAGCCACTCCATGGTAGTTGGCACCGGATTGGTTTTCAGGGCTTCGGGGCCGGCTCCTCGTCGTCGAGGGAGAGGTTCAGCTCCGGCCCATCCCCCAGGAGATCATCCTGGTCGAGCAGGTGCGGCTCATCCTCATCACTGCTCAGCCGGCGGCCGGGGCCATCCCCGGTCAGATCATCATCGATTACCAGGCGGCCGTTTTCCCCGCCCTGCAGCTCATCCTGGCCGGAGAGGAGCAATTCCTCGCCGGCCATGGTCGCCCGGTTGTCCGGCTCCTCTTGATCCAAAGGGTCTTCCAGGGTGAAAACCATGTCGTCGTCGAGATAGGGCATGGTCTGCTCCTCCTCCGTTGCCGCCGAATCGACGGCCGGGGTGGCGGGCCGAGCCGGGCCTCCCTTGTCCATGGTCGGCGTCAGCATATCGTCGGAGAGTTCGATCTGCTGGTAGAGATCATCA
>JBLRWU010000039.1:0-10038 GCA_047921155.1 Desulfurivibrio sp. | reverse complement strand
CATGGTCGGCGTCAGCATATCGTCGGAGAGTTCGATCTGCTGGTAGAGATCATCACCCATGGCGGGGGATTCGGCGGGGGTCGGCGCGGAGCTGTCCGGGCCGCCAAATGCGACCGTCCCTGCGTCGGCGGTGGAGGGAGCGGCCTGATCCCGGTCGAGTTGGCTCAGGTAGGATTCCAGGACCAGGCGCAACTCCTCCCGAACCTGGGATTTCTTGGCCCGCAGTTGGTCCACTTCACGCTCCAGGCCGGAGATCTCCCGGCCGGCGCTCTCCTCCAGCTCCCGGGCCTCCTGCCGGGCCTTGCTGAGCAACGCTTGGGCTTCGGCCCTGGCCTTCTCC
The DNA here is from genome assembly GCA_047921155.1 of Desulfurivibrio sp. Lineage (GTDB taxonomy): Bacteria > Desulfobacterota > Desulfobulbia > Desulfobulbales > Desulfurivibrionaceae > Desulfurivibrio. The sequence continues at coordinate 9,698 of JBLRWU010000039.1, read as the reverse complement.
TTCATCTCCTCGGCAACCTTCTGGGCGGAAAGGATGGCGTTCATCGAAGATTTTTCCTGCTGCTTGTAGGCCGCCACCTTCCGCTCCGCCGCCGCCACCTGCTCCTTGAGAATGGAATTTTCGTAGTTTGCGCCCTGCAGCGCTGCGGCGACCTGTTCCAGGAACTCGTCCACCTCCCCCTGGTCAAATCCCCGAAAACGAACATGGAACTGTTTAGCTTGGATATCCTGGACTGTCAGCATGGCGTTGCCTCCTTTGCCATTTTTGTAACCATGGTCCGTTATTGTTCCCGCAGCACTGCCGCCGGGCGGCTAACCCACTGCCCGGGCCAACTGCTGCAGGGTCGGCACCAGGAAACTTTGCAGGAAGATGATGGCCAGAATCAGTAACATCGGGGTAAAGTCGAACCCCCCCATCACCGGAATGTAGCGGCGGATAAGGCGCAGGGGCGGCTCAGTGATCTCGTAGAGAAAGCGGACGATCGGATTGTACTGGTCGGCGTTGACCCAGGAGATGATCACCCGGCCCAGAATCACCCAGATATAAATACTGAGCACAATGTTGATCACACTGGCCAGGGCATTAAGAAAGTTGCTGAAAATAAACATTTACCGGTCTCCTCTTGATAGCTCCATCTGGAAACAGCCAAACAGTTGCCGGCGCTCCTCCACGGTGACCTGGCAGGATTCGGCAGCGGGCGTGGCGCAATCATCCGCTCCCCCCCTCAGCTCGGAGGGGGCTGCCGTTTCACCCAGAATCGGAGCCAGGCCGGGTGGGCCGATCCGGCTGCTGAGCAGCAGGAGAAAGCGCTGGTGCTCCGGCCCGGAAAGCCCCTCTTCCAGCAGTACCAGGCCGCCGGGCAGGGGCAGGGCCCGCAGGGACCAAACCGGCGCCTCTTTGCCGACCCGGCCCAGAAAGGCGGCCGGGCTGTCATATCCGGTCTTCCCGGTCATTTGTCCTTTTTGATCCGGGGGAAAAGATTTTCTCCCAGAGTAACCGCCGCTCCCGGCGGCAGCAACCCCCATCCTTGATGGGCTGCCAGCCCGGCGGCCGGATCCAGCGGCAGGGCGGCGGCCATTTTAGCGGCCGCTCCCGGCATAATCGGCTGCAGGGCGCAGGTGAGGCAGCGCAGGGTCTCCAGCAGGGTGTGGAGGACGGTGCGCAAACGCTCCTCCCGGGCCGGATCCTTGGCCAGCTCCCAGGGGGCGTTGGTGACGATATAGCGGTTGGCCCGCCCGATCACTTCCCAGATCAGCTCCAGGGCCTGGCGGAAGGCCAGCTCCCGCATCTTTTCCCGATAGTCGACCAGCATCTTAAGGCAGGCGTCGACCAGCTCCTGATCCTCGGGAGTGAGGGGGCCGGGGGCCGGCACCCGGGCGGCGGCAAAATTCTTCACCATGGTCAGACTGCGGCTGAAAAGGTTGCCCAGGTCGTTGGCCAGATCGGAGTTGCGGCGGGCCAGGACCGCCTCCGGTGAGTAGGAGGAGTCCAGGCCGAAGGACATCTCCCGCAGCAGGAAATAGCGTACCGTATCGGCCCCGAACTCGGCCACCATTTCGGCGGGCCTGACCACGTTTCCGATACTTTTGGACATCTTGGTTTCGTTGATGTTCCAGTAGCCGTGGACATGGAGGCGGCGGTAGGGCGGCAGGCCCATGGCCTTGAGCATGGTGGGCCAGAAGATGGCGTGGGGCTTGAGAATATCCTTGGCGATCAGGTGTTCGGCTCCGGCCCACCAGCGCCCGAAATCGGGGCCGTCGGGATAGCCGATGCCGCTGATATAGTTGATCAGGGCATCAAACCAGACATAGGTGACGAAGCGCTGGTCGAAGGGCAGGGGAATCCCCCAGCTCAGGCGGCTGACCGGCCGTGAGATACAGAGATCCTCCAGGGGTTCGCTCAGGAAGGAGAGAACCTCGTTGCGATAGCGCTCCGGCTGGATGAAATCCGGGTTGGCCCGGATATGGTCGATCAGCCACTGCTGGTAGCGGCTCATCCTGAAAAAATAGTTCTGTTCGGTCACCGCTTCCGGGGGGGAAAGATGATCGGGGCAAAGACCGCCCTCGGTCAACTCCTTCTCGGTGAGGAAACGCTCGCAACCCTTGCAGTAGAGCCCCGAATAATCGCTGAAATAGATATCGCCGTTGTCGTAAACCTGTTGCAGGATGCGCTGCACGGTCGCCATGTGGGCGGGATCGGTGGTACGGATAAAGTTATCCGGGGCGACCTCCAGCAACGGCCAGGTTTCGCGGAACATGGCGCTGATCCGGGCCACATAGTCCGCGACCTCCACCCCGGCGGCCTGGGCGGCCTGGACGATTTTATCGCCATGCTCGTCGGTGCCGGTCTGGAAAAAGACCTCATCACCGTCCAGGCGGGCGAAGCGGCTGATGGTGTCGGCCACCACTGCCGTATAGGCGTGGCCCAAGTGGGGTTGAGCGTTGACGTAGAAGATCGGAGTGCTGATAAACAAAGTCATACTTTCTGTTTTTCCCTGCGGTTTCCTTGGCGTTTTTCCGGTTTTTTCTCCGGCTGGGTTTCCGGGCCGGGCTTGCCGCCGCCCTTGAGCGGTTCGCAGCGGCTCCACTCACTGGCCTGCCAGATGATCACCCGGCCGGGATCGTCCAGGGCGCAGACCTCGACATTCTCCTCCAGGACATGGACCCTGAGGATCTTGAAGGTCTCGCCGTCCAGGGTGACGCTCTTGCCCGATTTGGGCATTTTGCGGCGCAGTTGCTGGTAGGTCTCAAACTCGTAGGTCAGGCAGCAGAGCAGGCGGTTGCAAACCCCGGAGATCTTGCTGGGGTTCAGGGGCAGGCCCTGCTCCTTGGCCATCTTGATCGATACCGGCGAGAAGTTGCGAATATAGGCGCTGCAACAGAGCTCCCGGCCGCAACAGCCGATGCCGCCGATCATCTTGGTTTCGTGGCGCACCCCCACCTGGCGGATCTCCACCCGGGTGCGGAACTCCTGGACCAGATCCTTGACCAGCTCCCGGAAATCCACCCGGCTCTCAGCGGTGAAGTAAAAAATAATCTTGCTGCCGTTGCAGTAGCGCTCCACCCGGATCAGCTTCATCGGCAGCCGGTGCTTGGTGATCAGGCGCTGGCCGGTGCTGAAGGCCTCTTTTTCCCGGGCCTGCAGGCTGGCGAACTTCTCCTGCTCTTCGCGGCTTGCCCGGCGAATCACGGTGGGGATGACGACGGGTCGACTCCTGTTGCCGTCGTGATTGCCCTTGCCACTGTCACCGTTGTTGCCGTCGTCGTCGGCCGGCCCGCCGTTGTCGGTCGCCGTTTCTTCGCCGCCGACCGGCAGCTCCGTGCCGGCGACCGGGCCGCAGGGCTGATAGTCGTGATCGATCAGGGCCGGTTCCAGGCCATGATCGGTTTGAACCATTACCGCCTCGCCCCGGTGCAGGGTATCGATCCTGGTCGTCGCCGTGCAGGGCTGATCGGCGGGACGAAAGCGGATGGCGCAGCAACGCGGCAGGGTGGTTTCCCGGGTCAGGCTGGTTGGGTCTTCGTTATCATTACAGTTTTCCATGGCCGGTTAAAATACCATTAAAGGAGATCAAAGAAAAGGACTTCGCAGACCAGCCCGCGGTTGCAGTTGCGGGCAAGTTGCCGCTTGGCCCGCCGCAGGTGGTCGAGACGCTCCCCGAGTTGGTGGAAGTTCCAGCGGGTTTTGGCCCGGTCCAGCAAGGCCGTCAGGTCCCGGTTGATCGGGGGTCGGGCCTGCTCATGGGCCGGACCGTCAGGGCTGGTGGCCAGCAGGGCCAGATCGTGAAAACAGGTGGCGAGCAGATCGAGGAGATCTTCCAGGTCCTCCTTGAGGAGGGCGCAGCTCTCCGCCGCCGCCAGCACCGCCTCCACCGCTTCCGGTTGTTCGAGCCGGTGATCCAGCAGCATGGTCAGGATCTCTTCCCGCAAGGGCAGCAGCTCTTTCTGCTGCAGGAGACGGGCGCGACTCAGGCTGCCCTCGGCCACCGCCGCCAGGGTGGCGGCGGCGCTTCGGTCGATCCCGGCGTCGCGGGCCAGGATGGTCGCCACCCCCTCGACGCTGAGAGGGAAGAAGGGGATCACCTGGCAGCGGGAGAGAATGGTGGGGAGAATGCCGCCGGCCTCGTCGCCGGTGAGAATGAAAATGGTGTCCGCCGGCGGCTCTTCCAGGGTTTTGAGCAGACTGTTGGCCGCCTCCCGCCGCATCTGGTGAACCTCGGTCAGCAGCACCACCCGCAAGCGGGCCTCCAGGGGAGGGAAGACCAGGGTCTTCTTCAGCTCCCGCACCTGCTGAATCTTGATCGCCTGGCCGTCGGGAGCGACCACCAGCAGATCGGGGTGGGAGCCGGCCGCGAATTTGCGACAGGAGGGGCAGATGCCGCATGCTTCCAGATCCGGGGAGCTGTCAGTAGCCGGCAGGTTATGACAGTTAAGGGCGGCGGCCAGGGCATGGGCCAGGCTCTGCTTGCCCACTCCGGTGGTTCCCCGAAACAGGTAGGCGTGGGCCAGCTTGCCGCCGGTCACCGCCCGGCGCAGCATCTCCTTGGCTTTATCCTGTTCGCTGATCTGGGAAAAACGGACGAGCATGGCGGCCAATCAGCCCCACAGGCCCTTTTGACGGGCCGGTGGTTCGGGGTTACCGGTTGCGGGAGCGGGCTCCTCCTCGGGTCCCATGGCGGCAAGGTCGGCCGGCTCCTCCGCTATTTCGGGGGGGTGGCCCTGGAGATAGAGAAACCGCTCCAGGTTGCGCTGGTATTCGGTCCACTGGTAGCCGGGCTCGTTGGTTTTGCGGCGCAGGCGCTCGAAGTAGTTGACCTTGGCGTCCAGGTCGTCGAGGAAGTGGAGGATAAAGGCCTCCTGCATCATCGGCAGGGTGGGGGCGCCGAACTCGTGGCGGCCGTGGTGGCTTAAGATCAGGTGCTGCAAGCGCTCGATCAGTTCGGGGGGGAAATCCTCCAGGACGGCGGCCCGCTGGCGAACCAGTTCGGCCCCGATCACCAGGTGGCCCACCAGGCGGCCCCGGTTGCTGTAATCGAAGGGGTAGCCCTGGTAAACCAGCTCTTCGGTTTTGCCCAGGTCGTGGAGCAGGGCGCCGGCCAGAAGCAGGTCGCGGTCCAGGGCCGGGTAGAGAGCGCTGACCGCCGCCGCCAGTTTGGCCACCGCCACCGTGTGTTCCAGCAGGCCGCCCAGGTAGGCGTGGTGCATGGTTTTGGCGGCGGGTGCGGTCTTGAAACGGCGGCTAAGTTCCCGGTCCTGGAAAATATCGGTCAGCAGTCGGTGGAGGTGGGGATTTTTCACCCCGGCGATCAGCTCGGCCAGCTCCCCGGCCAGCTGTTCCCGGTCGAAATCACCGCTGGGCATGAAATCGGCCAGGTCGACCTGGTCGGCCGCCACCGCCTTCACCCGGACGATCCGCAACTGGGGGCTGCCCCGGTAATTTTCCCCCTGGCCGGTGACGGCCAGAAAGGAGCCGGGCCGGCAAAAGGGGGCCAGGGCCTCGGCGTCATCCCAGATCGGGCCGCTGATCTCGCCGCTTTGGTCCATCAGCGTGAGGCGGAGAAAGGGTTTGCCGGCCTTGGTCTCTCCCCGGTTCATCTCCTTGACCAGGAAAACCCCTTCGACCTTGCGCCCCTCTTCGATATCGGCAACCAGTATCCCTTTGTTCAAGGCGCTCTCCATTCCGTAACTATCCGGCTTGTCCCGGCTCGTGGCTGGCCAACAGCACTCCATCCGCCTCAGAAGGCCAGGGTCTGCTGCCAGCTTTTCTTCAGATCGTCCAGCCTTTCCACCAGAATGGTTTCGCCATTGAGGCCCGAGATTCGCAGGACCGGCTCGGTGGTTACCACCCCGATCCGGCTGCAACTGGTGCCGACCATCTGCTGTTCAAAGGCGTCGGCATCGGCGGGGGCTACGGTGACCAGCAGGCGGCTGGCGCTTTCGGAGAAGAGCAGGAAATCGTCCCGCTCAACCCCCTCGCAGTCGGCCAGCCCCAGATCCAGGTCCAGCCCCAGGTTGCCGGCAAAGGCGGTCTCCGCCGCCGCCACCCCCAGACCGCCGTCGGAGAGATCGTGGGCCGAGGCCACCAGGCCCGCCTTGATCGCCTGGTGCAGAGCCTGATAGCGCTGCAGGGCGGTGGCGGTATCGACCTTGGGCACCCGGTTGCCGATGCCGTCATGGCGGGCGGCGTATTCGGAGGCGCCCATCTCGGGGTAGGTGCGGCCCAGCAGGTAGACGAAATCGCCGGATTTTTTGGCATCCATGGTCACCGCCTGGCGGACATCGTCGATCTTGGCCACCACCGAGAAGAGCAGGGTGGGGGGGATGGATATTTTTACGTTGCCCACCATGTAGTCGTTCTTCATCGAATCCTTGCCGGAGATGCAGGGCACCCCGAAGGCCAGGGCGCAGGCGGCCAGGGCCTGGTTGGCCCGCACCAGCTGGGCCAGCTTGTAGGGGCCGTCCGGGGTTTTCTCCGACAGAATCGGGTCACACCAGCAGAAGTTGTCCAGCCCGGCCATCCGTTCCAGGGAAGCCCCCACCGCCACCGCGTTGCGGATCGCCTCGTCCATGGCGCAGGCGGTCATATGGTAGGTATCGATATCGGAGTAGCGTGGGCAGATGCCGTGGGCGATCACCAGCCCCTCGAAAGAGTCGAGCAGGGGCCGGATCACCGCCGCGTCCGACGGACCGTCGTTCTCGGCTCCGGTCAGGGGCTTGACCACGCTGCCGGCCTGGACCTCGTGATCGTACTGGCGGACCACGTACTCCTTGCTGCAGATATTGAGCCGCCCCAGCAGGCCGTGCAGCTCCACCCCGAGGTTGGGGTTGGTCGGCCACTCCGGTTCGGGATGCACCGGCGGGGTCCAGCGGGCGATCATCTGCATTGGAGGCAGGCCCTTGTGGATAAAATCCATCCCCAGGCAGGCCACGGTCTTGCCCTGGTAGAGGATATGGAAATTGCCCTCGGTGGTGAACTCTCCCAATACCGTGGCTTCCACGTCCATCTTGGCGCACAGGGCCATGAACTGCTCGATCTTGGCCGGAGGCACGGCTAAAGTCATCCGCTCCTGGGCCTCGGAGATCATGATCTCCCAGGGCTGCAGGCCCGCGTATTTGAGGGGGGCCCGCTCCAGATGCAGCTTGAAGCCGCCGGTGTCCTGGGCCATCTCCCCCACCGAGGAGGAGAGACCGCCAGCGCCGTTGTCGGTGATGGCGGTATAAAGCCCGAGATCCCGGGCCTTGAGCAGACAGTCGAACATCTTCTTCTGGGTGATGGGGTCACCGATCTGGACGGCGGTGGCCGGGGAGCCCTCGTGCAGCTCTTCGGAAGAGAAGGTGGCCCCGTGGATCCCGTCCTTGCCGATCCGGCCGCCGGTCATCACCACCAGGTCGCCGGGGTTGGCCTTTTTATCCTGGGAGGGCTTGCCGTTGACCAGGGCCGGCATGATCCCCACCGTGCCGCAGAAGACCAGGGGCTTGCCGGCAAAACGTTTGTCGAAGACCAGGGAGCCGTTGACTGTGGGAATGCCGCTCTTGTTGCCGCCGTGCTCCACCCCCAGCCGTACCCCGTCGAAGATCCGCTTGGGATGAAGCAGGCGGGCGGGCAGGGGCTCGTCGTAAAAGGGCGAGGCGAAACAGAAGACGTTGGTGTTGCAGATCAGTTTGGCCCCGATCCCGGTGCCGAAGGGATCGCGATTGACCCCGACGATGCCGGTGAGCGCTCCGCCGTAAGGGTCCAAGGCCGAGGGGCTGTTGTGGGTTTCGGCCTTGAAGGCCACGTTCCAATCCTGGTTGAAGCGGATCACCCCGGCGTTGTCCTTGAAAACCGAGAGGCACCAGTCGTTGTCGCCCAGCCGCCGCCGGATCTCGGCGGTGGGGTTGCGAATAAAGGTATCGAAGAGGCTGCGGAAGACGGTGTGCTCGCCGCTGACCGTATCCTCATAATGGATATCGCCATTGAAGATCTTGTGTTTGCAATGCTCCGACCAGCTCTGGGCCAGGACCTCCAGCTCGACATCGGTGATCTTCTCGCCCAGGCCCCGGCTGCGGCGCTCTGCCAGCACCGCCGGATCGGCCAGGTGGTCGCGGATCAGCTTCATCTCACCCAGGGTCAGGGCCAGCACCCCCTCCCGGCTGATCCGCAGCAGCTCCTCATCACTTACCTGGAGGTCGATTTCCAGCACCCGCCCCTCCGTACTGCCGCCAACCTTGGGGGCGTGGGCGCTCATCCCGCCCCGGGCCACGAACTCCTCGCGGGAGAGGACGGTGAAGCGTTCGATCAACTCGTTGGCCAGCAGACGGGCGGCGATGGTTTCCGCCTCCTGCCGCGAAAGCTTCCCTAGCAGCAGGTACTGGGTGGAGGTGTAAACCGTCTCTTCCCGTTCCAGCCTGCGGCCCAGCAGCAGCTCTAAAGCCTGGGCGGCGGTGTGGCCTTCATTGTCGGTGACCCCGGGACGAAACCCCACCTCGATGCACCAGTCGAAAGGCAGCTCCTGGCCCAGGGCCAGGGATTCCAGGGAGTATTCCTGGGTGACCGGGTCACAGTAGGGGCCGGCGGCGGCGGCGGCCAGCTGTTCCGGAGAGATCTCCGCTTCCACGGTGAACACCTTGATGGTGCGAACCTCGTCCACCGCATAATGCAGGTCGGCGGCGATCCTGGCGCGGGTTCGTTCCCCGAAGGAATCATTAAGCCTGAGTTTAAGGCCAACCTCGATCCGGGCGAGCATGGTTTACTCCTTGTTTGCCTGATAGGTTACGGTAACCGTTCTGGGATGAGCGGTTAACCCATGGTGAACTTTTGTTAAGCGAGTTACTATACCCCATCAAATTTTTTTTGCCTTTCCCTTTTTGCGGGCCCTTTGGTCCTGGACTCAGGCCCGGGTAAACTTGGCTGCGGGAACCCGGTGGGAACTACAACCAGGCGGGGATAACGACGACTGTGCGATTGCTTTCCCGGCGGCAATTATTTATTAAGGGGGGAACGGTGAACAAGATCAAGGGGGAACCTAAAATTGAAGCATGGTCTGGTGGTACTGGCCGGGGCGCTGTTGCTGGCCTGGATCCTGTCCGGTTGCATAGCCGATGATAAGGATGATGATGGCGACGATATCGGGAGCCGGATTGGGTTTGCGGTATTGCGGAGCGGGCAAACCAGCGGGATTGGGGTCGAACGGCTGACGGTGATCCGGGAGGGGGAGGCTTTCGCCGCCCTGTGGCAGGAGCATGGCGTCGACCTTTCCTCGCCGCTGGCTCAGCCGGAGGTGGATTTCAGCCAGGATATGGTGGTGGCGGTCTTTCTTGGCGAGCGCTCCACCGGCGGCTACAGTTTGGCGATTACCGAGGTGCGGGAGCGGTCGGCAAGTTTCATGGTGAAGCTGAAGGCCACCCTGCCGGCCGACGACTGCGTGGTGAGCCAGGCGGCCTCCCAGCCCTACCAGATGGCGACCATCTCCCGGTCGAGCAAGGTGGTGGCCTTTACCACCGAAGCGGAGGTGGGCTGCCCCTGAAAGTTGGCCGCTCCTTCCTGCACGGGGGAGCGCTCTCTGGCTAGACCAGGCGCTTGACAAGCGCAAAAAAACCTGTATATTCGTCGGACTGGTGTCAGTTGCATTGGATGCCGAGAGCGGACATAGCTCAGCTGGTAGAGTACAAGCTTCCCAAGCTTGGTGTCGCGGGTTCGAATCCCGTTGTCCGCTCCAG
>JBLRWU010000038.1:0-15289 GCA_047921155.1 Desulfurivibrio sp. | reverse complement strand
CCATCGGTTCGCTTAGCAGTCCGATAGGCCGGGGCCGGATAAAAAAGTAAATCGAGGGGGTGGGCCATGAAAGTCATCGGGAACGGAAATATCAGCCACTTATTGCCAGCCGAGCCTCGATGTCCTACTTTGTCATGAGGCTGCTCGGTTTCACCGATCCGGCCGTCTATCACGACAGCTGGATTATCTGGGGCAATAATCCCCAACTGCCGCTGGTCCGTTCACCGGGAGTGGAGCGTTTACCGCGGATCCCCATGGCCGGTGGCTACTGATTCCCGACTTTTCCCGCGAGGTGAGGCGATGAATGAAAAAAGCGGCAAAAAGGCTTCGATCATGATCTTTCATGACGAACTGTGTCAGGTCTTCAACGGGTTGATGACGGCCCTGAGTCTGCAGCGGGCGGGGGCCGAGGTGACGGTTTTCTTCGGTTCGCGGGGAATCAACGCGGTACACAAAGAGAAGATCGGGGAGTTGAAATGTTTGCCGGATCAGCCCGAGGAGGAGCAGCGCAAGGTGATGGCCAGGATGGACGCCATGAACCTGCCCATGCCCGAAGATATGCTGCTGATGCTGAATATGGAGGGTGCCCGGCTGCTGGCCTGCCCCCTGAACAAGAGTGTTTTCGAGTTCGCCGATGACGACTTTGTCGAAGGGGTCGTGCTTGCCGATCCTGAAACCTACTATACCGAAGTTGTCATGCGGGCCGATATGAATCTGGTTTTTTGATGGGGACTATATGAAAAAAAAGATTGTAATTCTGGGCGGTTCCTTCGGGGGACTCACCGCCGCCCTGGAGATTCGCCGCCGCTTGGGCCAACGGGTGGAGATCACGGTGATCAGCCGGGAAAACAGCTTTGTTTTTCTGCCCTCGCTGCCCTGGCTGGTCACCGGCCAGCGCACTGCCGAGCGGCTGTCGCTGCCCCTGGCACAGATCCTGGCCGCCCGGGAGATCGATTTTGTCCATGCCGCCGCCACCGGGGTGAATCCGGCCGAGCAGCAGGTGGCCACCGAGCGGGGCTCCTTTGCTTACGATTATCTGGTGATCGCCACCGGCCCCCATCTGGCCTGCGAGGAGATCGAGGGGCTGGGGCCGGAGCAGGGCCACACCCACTGTGTTTTCAGCCTGGAGAACGCGGAAAAGAGCCGCCGGGCCTGGCGGCAACTGCTGGAAAATCCCGGTCCGCTGGTGCTGGGTTCCACCCAGATGGCCAGCTGTTTCGGCCCCTACTACGAGCTGGCCTTCGAGCTGGATTATGAGTTGCGCCGTCGCAGGTTGCGCCACAAGGTGCCCATTACCTACCTCAGTTCGGAGCCCTATCCCGGCCATATGGGGATCGACGGCCTGAAAAATTCCCGCCGTTTTATCGAGGATCAGTTCGCCGAGCGCGATATCAAGATCGTCACCAACCGGGCGGTGGCCGGGATTGAAGCGGATCAGATCCACCTGGAGGGAGGGGGGAGTCTGCCCTTCAAGCTGGCCATGCTGGCCCCGCCCTTCAAGGGGGTGGCGGCGGTGGCCGAACTGGGCAATCCCCGCGGCTTTATTCCGGTGGATCAGTATTATCGCCACCCCCAGCATGCCAATATTTACACGGTGGGGGTGGCGGTGGCCCTGGCTCCCAAGGAGCCGACCCCGGTGCCCACCGGGGTGCCCAAGACCGGCTACATGACGGTGCAGATGGCCAAGGCGGCGGCCCATAATATCGCCGCCGATCTCGATAACCGTTCGCTGTTGAGCGGGGCCGAATTGATGGTGATCTGCATGCTGGATATGGGGAACACCGCCGCCCTGATGCTGGCCGAGCCGGTCCTGCCGCCCCGCCAGCGGGCGATATTGCATAAGGGGCGCTGGGTGCGTTGGGCCAAGATCGGTCTGGAGCGCTATTTTCTCTGGAAAATGCGCCACGGCTTCAGTAATCTCCCCTGACGGGGATTGCTTGCAACGGGAGAACGGGTGAAAAACGGTAATCACGTTCATAAGGCGGGTTCCGGCCGGGTGACGGTGGCGCCCCGGGATCTGGTGGTGCTGCTCAAGGGGCTGGCCGACGAGAACCGGCTGCGGATTCTCCAGGCCCTGGCCGGCAGCGAAAAACCGGTTTCCCGCCTGGTGGAGGAGCTGGGAATCTCTCAGCCCCTGGTCTCCCATCACCTCAAGGAGTTGCGGCGGGCTCTGCTGGTCAAGGTCGAGCGGCGCGGTCCCTTTGTCCACTGCCGCCTGGCCGACCCGCGCCTGGTCGAGCTGCTCGACAGCCTGGGTGAGTTGGCCGCCGATCTGCTGGCCCGCCGGGACAGCTTTTAACTTTAAACGCGGATTAAACGGGGAGAGGATAGTGATGAGGGAATTGCAGGAGTTGCTCGGCGCCTTGGAGCCCGAAGAGATTCTGACCACCCTGCTGCCGGCGGTGCAGGAGGCTCTGGCCCACCTGGCCGATGAAGAGCGCCAGGCCTGGCTTGCCCGTTTTTTGGGCGGCAACGGCGACGACAAGCTGGTGGGGATGGTCAACCTCTGACTGGCCCGCTGCCTGGACGAAGGTGTCGATCCAACCAATATGTGTCAAAATCTGGTTCACAAGGTCGCCCGCTCCAAGCAACTGCTGGCGGTGGCCGAGCCCGGTATTCTCAACCTGTTTGAAAGCTGGCTCGATGAGCTGGAGGAGGAGGCGACCGCCTTCCTCAAAAAACACCCGGAGGGCGACGCCGACGCCCTGGCCGCCGAACTGGGCCTGTCACGCAGCGGCGCCGCCTTCCTGCTGGCCAAGCTGCAAAAAGTTTAAGTCAAGTTAACCCTTACCGGCCGTAACCTGGCGTCGGCCGGGGAGCTCCGGGGCTGGGAGATGGCGGGGGCGCTCCGTAACCGGAAGCGGCCGGCTTCTTCCCGGCCAGGGATTTGATGTAGGCCACCATATCCTTCATCTCGGCCGAGTCAACGGCGATGGCCTTGCCCTTGTTGGCATTGACGATGCAGAAGTTAACCGCTTCCTCCAGACTGTTCTGGGTCTTGCCCATGATCCTGAAGCTGGTTTTACTCCCGGCCTGTTCCAGGCCGCTGCCGTCTGGGTGGCAGGCGCTGCACGACATCTCGCCCCCGAAGGCCCGCTGGTCCTGAAAAAGCTTCTTGCCCCGCTCCTCGGGCAGGTGCCCTCCGGCCCAGGCGGCCGGGGCTATCAGCCCCAAAATGATTGCTGCGGTCACCACAACCTCTCTCGTTTTCATTGGGGTACCTCCTTGGCATGCAAATTTTGCCGGTTACCATTTTAGTTACTCTTCGCCGATGCTTGGCCCAGCCCATAGCAGGATGATATCATAACGGCCGGCGCCAACCAAAGCGAAAAAGCCGGCCCTTTTGACTCCGGATTCGGGAAACAGATTCATCCTCTATCCCGGTATCACTCTCTGCCATGCGAATACTCGTGGATCTCCACTAACAAAAGCTTTTGAACGTGCTGGTCATGTTTCGGTTTGAACAGCGGCATTGCCGACGATGGTTTCCAGGTCGTGGGGGTTATAGGGTTTGGTCAGGCTGCCCTGGAACCCATGGCGGTGGGGTTCGGCCAGCACCCCGTCGTTGGTGTAACCGCTGACCACAATGAGCCTGGCTGCCGGATCATGGTGAAGAATCTCCACTGCGGCCTGACGGCCGCCCATTTTGCCGGGGACGGTGAGATCGAGAAATCCCCAGGCAAAACGGTGACCATCAGCCGCCGCCTGGTTCCAAGCGGCCACCGCCGTCGCCCCGTCGGGGACCACCGTTACCAGATGGCCCAGCCTTTCCAGGGATTGGCGGAGAATGTCGGCGACCATGGGTTCGTCATCCATGACCAGAACGCGGGCCGGTTCCGCCCGTTTGGTTGCCATGGGGTTCGCGGCCGGTATTTTCTCCTCGGTGGCGGTGGGCAGCATGATGGTGAACTCCGTGCCTTGCCCGGTTTCGGAAGTCAGGAAGATGGAGCCGTCGTGTTTGCTGATTATGGTGTGGCAGACGGCCAATCCCAGGCCGCTGCCCCCCTCTTTGGTGGTGAAATAGGGGTCGAAGATCCGATCCCGAATTTCAGGGGGAATTCCCGGCCCCTGGTCGGCGATGGTCAGGCGCAGCCAGTCGCCGGGGGCCAGGCCCGGCGGGGCGCCGCTGAAATTCTCGCAGTTGATCAGCAGGTTGCCTCCCCCGGGCATGGCCTGACATGCGTTGATCACCAGATTTTGAACCACCTGGGAGATCTGGCCGGCGTCAACCTCCACCGGCCGGAGATCGGGGGCGATGCGGCACTCCGCCCGGACATTGGACCCTCGCAGGGTCAGTTCCACGCTTTCCCGGATGGTCTCGGCCAGGGAGATGACCCGGCGGATCGGGGTTCCGCCCTTGGCAAAAGTCAGGAGCTGGCGGGAGAGACCGGTGGCCCGCATGATCGCTTTCTCCGTCTCCTTGAGAAATTCAACGGCTGGTTGGTCGGCGGGCAGTTGCAGGCGGGCCAGGCTGACGTTGCCGTGGATGGCGGTGAGCAGGTTGTTGAAATCGTGAGCGATTCCGCCGGCCAGCACCCCTACCGATTCCAGCTTCTGGGCTTTGAATGATTCCTCTTCCAGCCTTTCCTTTTCGGTGACATCGCGGAAAACCAGGACGGCGCCGATGATCGCGCCGTCGATATCGATGATGGGCGCGCCGCTGTCGGCAATACTGCGGCGGGAGCCGTCCCGGGCCACCAGGGCGACATGGTTGGCCAACTCCACCAGTTTGCCGGTGGCCAGTACCTCCTCCACCGGGCTGACCAGCGCTACTCCCGTGCGATGATTGATCAAGTGGAATATTTCCCGCAATGGCCGGCCCAGGGCCTCCTCCTCCGGCCAGCCGCAGAGTCTTTCCGCCTCGGCGTTGAGCAGTTCGACGCGGGCGGCGGTATCGGTGGTGATAACTCCGTCGCCGATGGAGCGCAGGGTAACCGACAGCCGCTGGCGTTCGTCGGCAAGATTACGCAGGGCCTCCAGGCGGGCGTGGTTTTCCTCTTCCAGAAAGCGATTGATCTGCCCCAACTCGGCGGTGCGGTCCCGGACCCGATCTTCAAGATGATCCCGGGCCCGGCGCAGGGCCTGCTCCGACCGGCGCAAGCGCCGGTTGAGACGCAGGAAGTGCAGGGTCGAAACGATTAGAGTCAGGGCCAGGGCACCGGCCAGAGCCAGCACCTGCCGGTATTGATCCAGAACCTGGCGAAGGGTGATTTTGCCCAGCTCCGCATAAGGGCCGATCTGCAAAACCCGCATCATCTCGTGGACCGGCTGGTAGTTGCGGGGGACGGTCCAGCCGGTGTATTCCCCCTCAAGTGCAGCCTCATGGTCGGCGGTGATGGCCAGCAGGGCTCCGGCGACCCGGTCGGCCAACTCTTCGGAAGTGTGGCGGGCCCTGGCCAGGGGCCATTCGGGATAGAGTCGGGTGCTGACCAGGAAGGGGAAACCTGAGTGGGGCCGCGGGTTGATGATCCGGAAATCGGCCAGGTCGATGAGGCCGGCTGCAGCCATCCGTTCCAGGGTGTCGCTGCGGACGGTTCCGGCCGCCGCCCGGCCGTCCCGCACCGCTTGGACCACCCCGTCATGGGTGCCGGTGAAGATCAGCGGTCGGAGATCACGCTCCAGGTCGATGCCCTGTTCATGGAGTTCGCGCCAGGCCATTTGAAAGCCGCCCAGGGAGTTGCTTTTGACGGCGGCGAATGAGTGTCCGCGCAGGTCGGGGATGGTGTGAATGGCCGGGTGGTCACGCCGGGTGAAGATAACCCCGCCGAACTCGGTGTGGCCCTGGTTGCCGTAGCGGTTTTTGATGGTCAGGATGCGGCCGGCGCCGTAATGGTGTTCCAATTCCACATAGATTCCGGAGTTGACGATATAGAACTCCACCCCGTCGCTGGCGGCGGTTGGCAGGACATCGGAAAAATCCAGGGGCTGAATCAGGAAACGATAACCGGGAATTTCCCGGCTCAGATATGCGGCGGTGGGTTGCCAGCGGGTCAGGGATATCTCCTCGCCCCGCTTGGCCAGTACCCCGATCTTCACATCCCGTTCGGCGGCGGCAGCAGCCGGGTGAAATGCCGAAAGAGAGCTGATGAGCAGGAGGATCAGCAGCAGTGCCGTTGAGGGGCAGTTACCTTTTTTCATGTTCCGGTCCCACGAGGTGATAGAGATTAAAGGGGTGACCGTTGAGTTTTCTGGTTTTAATTGCTTGAAAAGATAAATGTCAATCGAAAAATCTGCCCTATCGGCGGTCGGTGAGGTTGGCCAGCACCGGGATCACCACCATGGTGAGCAGGGTGGAGGCGGTCAGGCCGCCGATGATCACCGTGGCGATGGGGGAGAAACGTTCGGCCCCCACCGCCAGCTCCAGGGCCAGGGGTAACATGCCGGCGGCGGTGGAGAAGGTGGTCATCATGATGGGGCGGCAGCGCACCGCCACCGCCCGGCGCAATGCTTCGGGCATGGCCAGGCCGGTTGCCCGCAGATCCTGGGCGAAGGTGAGCAGCACGATACTGTTGTTGACCACGGTTCCCACCAGCATGATGATCCCCAGCAGGGCCGGCATCGAGACCACTTTGCCGGCCAGCAGCAAAGCCAGGGCCACTCCGATGAACTGGAGGGGGATGGCGGCCATCAGGGTCAGGGGCTTAAGAAAGGAGCGGAACTGAGCCAGCAGGATCAGGTAGACGGCTAACGCCCCCAGCAGCAAAGCCCGCAGCATCCGGCCGCGGGCCTCCTCGAAGTCGCTCTGCTCGCCGGTGATCTCGAGATGGTAGCCGGCGGGAGGGGTCATGGCGGCAAGGCCGGCCTGCAGTTCGCCGACGATTTGGGAAAGGGGCCGGCCCTGGTTGTAGGCCAGTACCTCCAGGGTGATCTCCAGGTCTTCCCGGGTGATGATCCGGGGGCCCATGGTTTCGCTGAACACCGCCAGTTCCCGCAGAGGGACGCTGCCGCCGCCGGCCATCGGGATGCGCACCCCGGCCAGATCGCCCAACTGCCGGCGATCGGCGGCCCGGTAGCGCACCACCACCTCGAGATCGCGGCGGTCGGGGCGGGAGAGGGCGGTCACCGTTTCCCCCTCCAGGGCGCGGTAAACCGTCGCCGCCACCTGTTTGCCGTCCAGGCCCAGTTCGGCGGCCCGCCGAGGATCGAGCGTCACCTCCAGCTGGGGATTGTCCAGGGCCCAATTGGCGTAGGGGGAGGTAACCCCGGGGATGGTTCGGTAGAGCCCCAGAACCTCCCGGGCCAGCCCGACCAGGACCTCGGGGTCGGGGCCGGAGATCCGGACCGTCAGCGGAGCTGCCGTGGTGGACCGGGCGGTGCCGCCCTTCTCCTTGGGGACGGCCAGGGTTACTCCGGGAATCTCCAGGGCCGCCAGCCGGGTTCGCTCCATCACCTGCCACATGGTGTCCTGGCGCTGATTGCGGGGGGTAAGGTTGACCGTCAACTGGGCCTGGTTGCCGTCCATGGCGCCCCGGTCCCCCAGGGAGCGGGCCCCGGCCTCATAGCCCATGGATGAACTGATCCCCACCACCGATGGTTCCGCCAGCAGCGCTTTTTCGATCTCGGCCACCGCCGTCGCCGTGGTTGCCAGGGGAGTGCCCGGGGTCAGGTCCAGGGTGAACTGGAAGTTGCCCGAATCGAACCGGGGCAGCATCTCGCTGCCCAGCAGGCCGATGATCCGGCCCGAGCCCAGCAGCAGGAGCAAAACCAGCAGCAGGGTTTTGCCGGGATGTTTGAGGGCCGTGTTCAGGGTCGCCAGGTAGAAATCCCGCAGGTGATCCAGAAGGAGGGGGCCGGGGTTGAAGCGGCGTCTCCGGGTGCCGGTCGGCTCTCCGGCTTCGGGCTTGAGCCAGGCGGCGGCCAGCAGGGGGACCAGGGTCATGGTGACCAGAAAGGAGGAGGTCAGGGCAAAGAGGATGGTCCAGGCCAGGGGGCCGAAAAGGCGGCCGACAAAGCCGCCGAGGAAGGCCATGGGCAGCAGCACCGCCACCGTGGTGCTCAGCCCGGCCAGCAGGGGTTGCAGCAGCTCCTCCGCCGCCGCGATGGCCGCTCCCTTGGGGGTGGCGCCCGGCTCGGCCAGGTGGCGCTCGACATTCTCGATCACCACCACCGCCCCGTCCACCAGCATCCCGATGGCCAGAATAATGGCCGACATGGTCACCATATTGAGATCGATCCCGCTTAGGGACATGGCGACAAAGGTGAGGAGAAAGGCCACCGGGATCGAGATTCCCACGATCAGGGCCTGGCGGAGGTTGCCCAGAAAGAGCAGGATCACCACCAGGGTCAGGAGGATGGCGGTGAGGATGGTGCTGTTCATGTTGTTGATCACCACCTCGGTGAAGATGGAATCGTCGTCGGCGATCTCCAGCTTGAGTCCGGGATGCTCCCGGCCCAACTCGGCCAGGGCCGTCCGGACCAGGCCGGCCACCGTCACGGTGTTGGCCTCGCTCCGCTTGAGGATCTGCAGGGCGATGGCCGGCTCGCCGTTGAAGCGGTAGGCCGCCCGGGGCTGGTCGTCGGGTTGCAGCGCCACCCGGGCCACGTCACCCAAGCGGATATCCCGGTCCTGACGCCGCTCCAGCAACAGCTCCGCCACTGCTTCCGGCTCGGTCAGGGGGGCGTCGAAGCGGACCACCAGTTCCTGACCCGTTCGGCTGACCATCCCGCCGGAATCGAGCAGGTTCCAGCCCCGCAAGGTACTCTTCACCCCCTCCATGGTCTGGCCGTAGGCTTGCAGCAGGGCCGGGTCCACCGCCACCTCCAGCCGGTTTTGCCAGCCCCCGAAGATGTCGACGGCAGCCACCCCGGCCACCAGTTGCAGGCGGTCGCGCAACTGGTTTTCGGCCAGTTCCCGCACCCGGTGCAGGGGCAGCAGTTCGCTTTTCAGGGCGACGGTGATGATGGGCTTGTCCGCAGAGGAAAATTCCAGGACCTGGGGTTCGCCGATCCCGGCGGGAAGCCGATGGCGAATGCGGCCCACGGCGTTCTGGACATCCACCGCCGCGGCCGCCGTTTCCCGACCGTACTGAAACTCCGCCTTGACCACCGAGAGCCCGGTCTGGCTGGTGGAGGCGACCCGGCGGATGCCGTCAATGCCGATCAGCTCCTCCTCCAGGAGCTTGCTCAGGCTCCGGGCTACATCCGGGGCCGACAGGCCCGGGTAGGGGGTGATCACCGTCACCACCGGTGGGTCGGTGTCGGGGAACAGTTGCACCGGCAGGTTGATCCGGGCCGCGACCCCGAAGATCACGGTGGCGATCAGCAGGGCATAAACGGTGTGACGATAGCGGAAAGAGAGGGCCGGCCAGCTCATGATCGCGGGTTACCTGATCCGTACCGGGCGGCCGTCGGCCAGCTCGGGATGGGGGGTGATAATCAGTTGTTCCCCGGGGCTCAGGCCGGCCTGGATCCGAACCCGGCCGTCGGTGGTGGTGGGGCCGGTTCGGACCGGCTGCCAGTGGGCCAGGCCATCGCGGTAAAGGAAAACTCCGCGCGCTTCCCCCCGTTGGTGGAGGGCGGAACCCGGCACCAGCAGAGCGTCGACCACCGTGGTTTGCAGAATTTCGGCCTGTATCGCCATACCCGGCCGCAACTGCCGGGATTCTTCACTGAAATCGTTAGGGAAAAAGATCTCCAGGGTGCCGCTGCGGCTTTGGCGGTCAAGGTCGGGATGGCGGCGATCGACTCGGGCCGGCCAGCTGATTTCCGGGGCGGTCATCCTCAGGCGCGCCGTTTGACCCTCGGCCAGGTCGGCAAGATCGTTTTGGGGCACCGGGATCACCGCTTTCAGTTCCTGGTGAGAGACCAGATCCAGCAGGGGCTGGCCGATCCCCACCGTCTCCTCCGGGTCGACATGGACCCGGGCGATCATTCCGGCAAAGGGCGCCCTGATTTCGGCATGGGCATAGCGCAGCCGGGCCACCTCCAGGGCCTTGCCCTTTTCCCGGCGGGCGGCTTCGGCGGTGTGGAGGATACGCCGGGTGGTATCCACCTCCAGCCGGCTGATCGCCCCCTGGGCCAGCAGCGACTCCTCCGAGGCCAAACGCCGGCGCCAGAAATCGGCCTCGGCTTCGGCTCCGGCCAGTCCCGCCACCAGTCGTTCCCGTTCCGCCTGCAACTCCCGCTGATCGAGCCGGACCAGCAGCTCTCCCGCCGCCACCGTCTCCCCTGCGCGGCGGGGCAGTTCAGCCAGCCGGCCGCCGACCAGGGCCGAAACCGTGGCCCGGCGGCGGGCTTCCACCGTGCCGACGTAGCTGAGCCATGCCTGGAACTCCTCCAGGACCAGGGGTTGGATCTCCACCAGGGGGGGAGTGGTCCGGGGTGGCGGCAGAGGTCTGGTGATCTGGTACAGGCGCCAGCCGACCAAGGCGACCAGCATCAGGATCGGGATGGTCACCAGCACGACTTTAAACAGGGGTGGTAGCTTTTTCATCTCATAATCCCCCGGCGAAAGAGGAGAAAGACCGCCGGGGCCTGGCGGCGGACATGGGTAAAATCATCCAGCAACAGGGATTGCATGACCAGCCCCTGGATCGAACCGATAAACAGGCTGGCGGCGACGGTGCCGTCGATCTCGGGGGCAATTTCACCCCGCTGTTTGCCCGCCTCGATTATCTCCTGCAGGCGCTCTCCGTAGCGGGCCAGCAGTCGGCGAACCACCTGTTTGGCAGGGGTATCCCCGGTTTTTTGCAGCTGCCCGAACAGCATCCGCGGCACCCCCGGATGGCGGGCGACGAAATCGACATGGGCGTTGAAGATCGCTGCCAGAGCGGCCAGGGGGGAGGCCGCCCCCTGCGCCGCCTGCTCCACCCGCCGGGTAAGCTGACCGGCCACCCACTCCATCACCTCTTGCCAGAGCGCCTCCTTGCTCGGAAAATGGCGAAAGAGCGCCCCCTGGGTCAGCTTCATCCGCTGGGCAATGGCCCCGGTGGTGATCTCCGCGGGGTTTTGTTCCCCCGCCAGTTCGATCACCGTCGCCACCGTCATTTCCCGCCGCTGCTCCGCAGGCAGGTGCTTGTTGCCGCTGCATTTCATACTGCCGATCCCCCAGTGAAAGTAAGTAACCGATTACTATCATAAGCGATTCGAGCCCCCTTGTCAAAGCAGGTGTGCTAAGCTTAAAATTTAGTAAGCCGGCTCCCCAAAAGGCAAAGAGAAAATGTGGCGGGGGGCGGGTTGGGCGATCTTGACAGGGCCCGGATCGGTCTTAGTTTTTCCGACGGAGATGCCGGTGCCGGAGACGGCGTCGGTCGGTAACCATTTACCAGTATGGAGGTGGCTTATGGCGATAATGAGGTTCTACGATCAGCCGGTTTTTCGTAATCCCTGGGCGGATCTGGAGAAGATGCGACGGGAGTTCGACACCCTGTTTCGGGGAATGTCGGAAGGGTATCCCGGTCGTGGTGCCGCCACGGTTTTCCCGGCCCTCAACGTGGCCGAGGATGAACACGCCATCTATGTCCGGGCCGAAATCCCGGGGGTCAAGTCCGCCGAACTCGATATCGCGGTGGAGGGTGATACCTTGACCATCAAGGGTGAGCGGCTGCTTGATGGTGGAGCCGAAAAATGTTCCTACCACCGCCGGGAGATCGAGCGTGGCCGTTTCAGTCGCGCCTTGACCCTGCCCACCCGGATCAACCCGGATGGAGTGAAGGCTACCACTCAGGACGGCATTCTGCTGATCACCCTGCCCAAGGCCGAGGAGGTCAAGCCGCGCCGGATCGAGGTCAAGGGCGATTAGATCGCGGGGTTTGCTGATTTTTCCAACCTATCAGGAGGTCCGATATGAGCGACAAGGAGATGCAGGTGCATCAAAAACAGGAAGTGCAACAGGCGGGCGAGCCGACCAAGCCGGAGCGTTATTTCGTCCCCGCCGTTGATATCTATGAAACCGACGAGGCGGTCCATCTGCTGGCGGAGATGCCGGGGGTGGGCAAGGATGGGGTGGAGATCAACCTGGAAAACGATACCTTGACCATCAAGGGCCACAAGGTCGGCAACGGCGGCGAGGCGGGGCGGGTTTTGCTGCGGGAATTTGAGACCGGTAGCTACCAGCGCCGTTTCACAATCGCTGAGACCATCGATCAGGGCAAGATCGTGGCCTCCATGGCCGACGGCCTGCTTAATCTGGTGCTGCCCAAGGTGGAACCGGCCAAGCCGCGTCGGATCGAAGTGCGGTGTAACTGAAACCGAGCCGGGTAACAGTGAAAAAAAAGGCCGTCTCCCGTTTCCGGGTGACGGCCTTTTTGCTGTGCCCTTGCGGGCTTTATAAAGGAGAGAGGGTAAAAAGCACAAAACCTTTGGAAGGAGGAAAGGGGCTTTTGTCTTGTTAGACAGTGGCCCGATCAAAAGGTTCCGAAAAAAAGCCGGCGCTTATCAATATCGGGTTTTACCCAGAATATTGTCCACCGCCAGGGCCCGCTCCATGGCGGGGCGCAGGAACTCCTCCCCCAGAAAGGCCCGGTTTTGCTCGACCAGTTCACAGAGGGCGGTGATCTCACCGGCTTCGGCCAGTTCCAGGACGCTCTCCAGGTTGGCCGCGAAATCCCGGGGAATCCGCCTTCCCTGGCCGGGGCAGGCCAGAATTTCGGCATAGGTGCGGGGATTCTGGAAATGGACCCGGGCCATGGCCAGCATCGAGTAGGCCGAAGTCAGGGTGGAGTGGCGTTCGATCTCCCCGGAGGGCAGGGCGTGCTGGCGCAAGGTCATGGCCAGGGCGATGGCGGTGGCGCTGGGCAGCTTCTGGCCCACGCCCATCAGGAGGTTGTGGCGGGGGCCGGAATCCAGCGAAATGGCCGCGCCATGCTTGTACAAAAAGGCTTCGAACTCACGACAGAGTACCCCGCTGCGCTGGGTGCGGACCAGGGCGACATTTTTGTCCTTCATGGTGGCGGCCTTGGGGCCCCAGAGATTATGAACCAGCATTACCTCCACCCCCGGAGCGGTGCATTCCAGGGCGGCGGCGACACTCTCTTCGGCCTCGCCGGCCAGCAGGATCAGGGCCTGGTTTTCGGCCAGCAGGGGGCCGTATTCCCGCACTGCGGCCGCAGTGGCGCTGATCGGTACGCAGATCGCCACCAGTTCCACCTGGGGGATCATCTCTTCGGGCCGCAATTCGCTGCTGCGACCGGTGAGCAGCACCTGGTAACCCTCACCCTCCAGGCGGCGGGCAAACCACCGGCTCATCTCGCCGCTGCCGATAAAGCCGCATCTCTTGATCCGCTTGGTTCGCATGTCCACCCGGGGATAGCTGCCCAGAACCCTGATGCTGCCGGTTTCCCTGATCACCTCGTCGGTGATCAGGCGCAGGGCCTCACGGAGTCCGGGGTCATCGATATGTCCCTCCATCTCGATGTAGAAGCGCAGCTTCTGGCTCCCGGGGTCGGTTTCCGAGTCCATATCCAGCAGGTTGATGCCCCGCTGGGCAAATTGACCGAGCATGTCGTGGAGCAGTCCCACCCGGTCTTTGAGCGGGGTGGTCATTACGGCGGTGGCGTCATAGCCGCTGGTCTTGGGCAGTTGCTTGCCCAGGAGGGCAAATCGGGTACGGTTGTAAGGGGTTATCTCCCTTTCCCGCAGGGTAAGGCCGCAAGCCAGCAGGGCCGGTTCCGCTTCGACCACCCCGCAATCGCTCCGCCCGTCGGCCTTGAGTCTGGCCACCGCCGCCTCCAGATCGTGGACCGCCAGCAGGTCGGCGGTGGCAAACTGGGCGGTGATATACTCTTCGCATTGCCGCAGCAGGGCAGGGCGGCCGATCAGGGTGGTGATCGGGGTCCGGTTGTCAAGGGCCCCCAGTGAAAGGTGCACCGGCAGAACCACATTATCTATCCAGTAATGGCCGGGGTTTTCGGCCAGCAGGTGGAAAAAATCCCGGTTGCGCCCCTCGCGGGTATTATAGACGGGCAGCAGGGCGTGATCGGCTTGCCCCGCGGCAAGGGCGGCGAAGACGGCGGCGGGATCGGGCAGCGACAGCAGTTCGGCCCGGGGAGCATGTTGCCTTGCCGCCTGCCAGGCATGCGAGCCTTCCGGGCCCGGGGTGGCGATGGTGACCATCTTGATTCCTTCCCTTTGTTATTTATATGGATGGAGGCTCCCGTTTCGTCAGTCCGGTGGCGAGAGGTGGTTTTTATGTAGTTTGTTCCGGCTTCGTGGTCAACCGTTTTTCCTGGTAAAACTTCAGGCCAGGTTGCTGCCGGTTAACCCGGGTTAAGCCGGGGAGATCCAGGGTGCTATGGGCGGCCCAAAGAAAGAACGCTTGTTCTATATACCTGCGGTTGGGTGATTTTTTTGGGTTGATCAGTAAATTAGTGCTTGCGGTTGCCCCCTGATCCGGGCATTATGCTACTCAGTGTGACAAAATGTCGCATCGGATTTCTGGTTTTAGTGTCGGTGGGTATGCGGTCGTGAAGGATTCGGCTTTATTGCCGATCGGCAAAGTTCAAAGTAAATGCAATATTAAGGAGAGTGAATATGAAGAAAGTAATGGCGACAGCGGTGGCATTGACGATGCTGGTTGGCGGATACCTGACGTTTACCACCGTGGATTCGGAGACCGCCCAGGCGGTTGCCGGCAAACAGACTTACAAGGCCAATTTCTATGTGGCCGGCATGGGCGGTCATTTTGCCAAAGCCGATGTGACCATCGATCCCAACAATACCGAAAATCCCATCGTACTGAGCGGGATGCCCGGGATGGTCAGCATTGGTTCTCCCAAGTCCCATCCCACCCACGATGCCCGAATTGATGCCAATGATCGCAATATCATGTTCTGGTCAACCTATCGGCCCGATGAGAACGGCAACCTGCATGTGGGCAAAACCGATCTCTCCACCGGTAAGGTTATTCAGGACGTGGCTCTGCCCCCGGATGAGCGGGCAACCTGGACCGGCGCCAACTACTGCGGCTCCGGCCAGTCCAAAGACCATTATCTGCCGGTTTACATGGGCAACGAAGGCTATATCGATGTATTTGCCAAGGGCGACCTCTCCCACAAGCATCGGGTCTTCTTCGATGATCTGGGCTACAAGTCCGGGACCTACACCTTCGCCCACGGCACCAATACTCCGGATATGAAGCACTTCCTGCTTTCCCTCAACCTGACCCCCGATGGCCACACCAAGTTCACTGGCAACAACCAGTTGATCCTGCTGGACATGAAGGCCCTGGAGAAGGGTAAGATCAAGAAGGTGGCCGAAGCGACCATCACCGGCAAGCCCCGGGATGCCTCCGGCGGCACCATCACCTTCCGCCAGTACTTCACCGAGGATGGCAAGTATCTCTTCCAGTCCG
>JBLRWU010000037.1:3105-15291 GCA_047921155.1 Desulfurivibrio sp. | reverse complement strand
GGCGCAGAACAGGGCGGTCAGCCAGAAACAGACGGCCGACCAGTCGGAAGCGTACAGGGCGTGGTTGGAGTTGAGTGGAAAAAACACCACCGCCACCGCCAGGATGTAGGGAAAGAACTCCTGGCGCTGGCTCGGTCCGGCCCGCCACCAGACCATGATCAGCATCCCCCAGGCCCCGGCGAAACCGGCAAGACCGATGACCCCGGTTTCGGCCCCGATCTCCAGGAGGGTGAGGTGGGGATGGTAGGCCCCCGACGAGTCGGGCTCACTGAGAAAGGGGTCGTTCTCCGGGTCGGCGGCGTAGCTTCGGTAGGCATAGCGGAAGCCCCGGGCTCCGACCCCGTTGATCGGGTTGTCGATGAACATTCGGCTCGCCGTCTGCCAGATCGGAACCCGGCGGCTGGTGGCGGCGTCAAACGAATCCATATCCCCGCTGAAGGCCTGCAGTGAATGGTTGACCTTGCTGGCGAAAGTCGAAGAGACGAAGTAGGTCCCCGTCAGGGTGGCGGTCATCAAGATGGCGGCCAGGGCGATCCAGCGGAGGGCCTTTTTCCGGTCCTGCCAGACCATCCAGGCCGCCAGGCCAGCGAAGACCATGGTGAACATGATCCAGCCGTTGCGACTGCCGGCCATGAACACCACCAAGGCGACGGCCACCAGCAGGATAAGCTGGCCAAGCTTGGGCCAAAAGCGATAGGCGTAAAACAGCAGCAGCGGCGCCAGGGCCGGCAGGTGTACCCCCAGTTCCGGGCGCAGTTCACCAAAAAAGCCGTTGATTCGGCCGTAGGGGGCGGTGTAGCCCAAGCTGTTGTAGCCCACGGCAATCTGCAGCAGGGCGTCGGCGACCCAGATCAGTAGCACCCAGGCGCTGAGCCGGAGCAGATGTTCCGATTTTTCGGCGCTGTTGATGGTGATGATGATAAAAATTCCCGCCAGATAAAGCCGGAAAAAACCAGCGATGGTGGTCATGCTCCGTTCGGGGTTGATCGCGCCGATCAGAGAGAGGAGCATCGGCAGCCAGAAGGCGGCAAAAATCAGAGAGAAGAGACGGATTCCCGGCCGTTGCCAGAGACTGGTCCGCTGGCTGAGCAGAATGATCAGCCCCAGCAGGGCCATCAGGCTCAAGGGGAGCTCGAAAAGGCGCCGGAAGGGGAGCAGGAGGAGAAAGGCGAAGATCAACAGCAGGGAGGCCTGGCGTCCCAGGGCTGAGCTCATTGCTTTGTCGATAAAATTCATGGTTAATTCCGGATTGTGTGGAGCCGAAGCGGCAAGCGGAGCCGGTTGGAGCGTACCGGCCCTGCGGGGTGGCCGTCGGCGGATTATCTCATTAACTGTTGGTAAAGATTCAGGCTTTTAGCACACATCCTTGCCGTTGTAAAGTTGCGATTGATCCACTCCCGGCCGGCAGCGCCCAGCTTTTGGCGCCGGTCGGCATCGCTGAGCGCCTCTTTGATGGCGGCGGCCAGGGCGGCGGGGTTGTTGGGTTCGACCAGCCAACCGGTTTTGCCGGGCAACACGGTCTCCAGGCTGCCGCCGTGGGCGGTGGCGATGACCGCCTTACCCATGGCTCCGGCTTCCACCGTGGTCAGGCCGAAGGCCTCGGCTGCGGTGGAGGTGGCGGAAACCACCAGGTCGGCCAGCAGGAGCGCGGCCGGCATCTCCGAGCAGTGGCCCACGAATTTGACTCGCTGGTCGAGGCCCAGGCCGGCGGTAAGCTGCAACAGTTGCCCTGCGTACTCCGGGTTATCCTCGGTGTCACCCACGCAGATCGCCTGCCATGGCAATTCCTTGATTTGGGCCAGACTTTGGAGAAAGATATCGTGCCCTTTCAGGCGGGTGATCCGGCCCGGCAGCATAATGATCGGCTCTGCTTCCGGGAGCTGCCATTGCCGCTTGAGGGCGGCCACCCGTTGGGGCGAGACCGCCTCCGGGCTGAAGGTTCTGGTGTTCACCCCATCGTGGATCAGTTCAATCCTGTGCTCCGGAACCTGGTAGTTCTCCCGGATATGGTCGGCAATGGCCCGGGAGACGGCGATCACCTTTTCGCCCTTGGTCATGATCGCGCTGTAACGGTTAACCGAATAGAAGCCGTGGAAAGTGGTGACCAGCCTGGGGCGCAGCTTGGGCGCCAGGCTTTTCCAGGCCAGATAAGCAATCCAGGCCGGCATGCGGGAGCGCAGGTGGAGAATGTTTACCCGGCGCTCCCGCAGCAGGCGGCGCAGGGGCGGAATATAGGCCAGTGAGGCGGGGCTTTTTTTGCCCAGGTCCATCTTGATATGTTCGCTCCCCGCAGCCTCCAGTTGGGCGACCAGGCGGCCGCCCCCGGAGATCACCAGCGATTGGTGCCCCTGCTCAACCAGGTATTCGGCCAGCTCCAGGGTGTCGCGCTCCACCCCGCCGCTCTGCAACTCGGGTAACACCTGGGCTACGACAATTTTTCCGGCCACCATCTTCGTAAAATCTCCTTGGCGCAGCGTTCAGCTTCCGCAAGTGGCGCGACTGCCGGCGGGAATTCCGTTCCGGCCAGTCGTTCCGCCAGGTAAATAATTTGACCTCTGTGGTGCAACCGGTCCAGGCTGCGTTGAAACTTGTTCTGTTGGCGCCGCCACTTAACCGGCAGGATTCCCACCCGGCACCCGGCGCTCAGGGCCTCGTAAACCATGGAGATGCTGTCGGCGGTGACCCAGACCTCCCGGTGGCGCTGGTACTGCTCCTCAATCCAGCCGGGCGGGGTTTCGGTGGCCGGGTAGAACCGGACCTCTCCGTCGGAGGCGGCCAGGGTAGCCAGCCTAGCCACCGTTGCCGGCGGAGTCCGGGGGGATGAGGAGATGGTCCAGTGGTGACCGGGGCGGTGGGTGAGCAGGGTTTGCGTCTGGTCGATCACCTGCCGGCTGTCCCAGGAGTGGCTTTTGGGATCAAGGCCGCCGATCAGCAGCAGGCTTTTATCATCTCCATGCTGCCGGCGATCCTCCGTCAGGCAGGGGGGACCGTCGGTAAGGAATATGTTGGCTCCCTCCCGAATTCCATCGTGGGCGGGCACCAGGCAGAGATCGAAAAAGCAGCGCAGCAGGATATTGGGGCTCATGCAGCAGACCGCCTTGGCCCGGCCCCCCGACTTCAGTTTGTGCAGGAGCAGCGGCAGATGGGTCCGGCGGCCGCTGCCGACCAGCAGGTGGTCGGTGGGGGTTGAGCACTCGGGCCCGGCGGCAGCGCGATCTTCGGCGGTGGAGGCCGAGCCGGCCAGCCGGATCACCCTGGTGGAGATGGGGGTCAGGCGACCCAGGGCCTGGATCAGGGCCAGGGTCTGTTTCTCGTGACCGGGACGGCCATCGAGATATGCGGTAACGGTCAGTTTTTTCATGGCTAGTGTGGGGAGATAACTAGCATAATTTCCTCCTGAAGTCATGTGATTTGCGCTCCTGTCCCGGCGGGACTCCTTACGGCCGCGGTTGCGGTTGGCCGGCAGCATATGGTATAGAGCGGTGATGAAAAACAATGGTGCAGCAACCAATGGCAAAGGCGTCGCGCCGCCCGGCCAGCCCGTGCCCGGAGCCAACCCGAACCGTAAGCGCAACTCCAAGAAGACGGCCAAAGAGCGCCTGCAGGAGTTCTGGAACATCTTCGGCAAAGAGGATACCGTGCTGGTGGTGATCAATGCCGATCCCGACGCTCTGGCCGGAGCCATGGCGATCAAGCGGCTGCTGCGTTACCGGGTCAAGGCGGTCACCATCGCCTATCCCAACGAAATTCGCCGGCTCAACAACCTGGTGATGCTGGAGTTGCTCAAGATTCCCGCCGAACGGCTGCACACGGTCAAACATGCCGAGTTCAGCAAAAGGGTGATCCTGGACTCCCAGCCCCCCCATCTGCCCTCCTTCGAGAATATCCCTTTCGATGTGGTGCTCGATCACCACCCCGCCACCAAGGGGTGGGCCGCCACCTTCGTGGATATCCGCAAAGAGTACGGAGCCACCGCCTCGATGATGGTGGAGTACCTGCGCGCCGCCGGGATCCGGCCCTCGGTGGCCCTGGCCACCGCTCTCTTTTACGCGATCAAGGTCGATACCCAGAACTTCGAGAAGAAGGTCACCCTGGCCGATGCCATCTCCTTCCGTTATCTCTTCAATCTGGCCAACCTCAACCTGGTGCGCAAGATTGAGCTCTCCTCCCTGCGCCGTTCGGAGCTGAACTATTTCCGCACCGCCCTCAACGAAATGAAGCTGAGCAAGCAGCGGCTTTATGCCCATGTCGGCAAGGTGCCCAACCCCGATATCCTGGTGCTGATTGCCGATTTTCTCAAGCAGGTCCATGAGGCGGCCTGGGTTTTCGTTTCCGGAATCCACAACGACAAGCTGGTGGTTATTTTTCGTTGTGACGGATACAAGAAAAACGCCGGTCGTCTGGCGGAAAAGATCTTCGGCCAGACCGGGAGCGCCGGGGGGCACCGGGAGTCGGCCCGGGCCGAGGTGCCGCTTAAGAACATGGACAAGGATGCCAGCAGCATCAACACCAACACCCTGATCCGCCTCACCACCAAACATATGTAAGGAGGGGTTAGCATGCCCAAGTTGAAGCCGCAGGTTTTGGCCGTGGTTCTGGCCGGGGGTCGGGTCGATGAGTTGAGCGTGCTTACCGCCCACCGCCCCAAGTCCGCCGTCCCTTTCGGCGGCTTTGCCCGGGTGATCGATTTCGCCCTGAGCAATCTGCTCCAATCCGGACTGGAACTGGTGGCGGTGCTCAGTCAGTATCGCAGCTTCTCCCTGATCAACCATATCGGCATCGGCGCTTCCTGGGATATGCTCGGCCGTTACCGCGGGGTCTTTGTCCTGCCCCCCTACCAGGGGTTCGGTCAGAGCAGCTGGTACCGGGGTTCGGCCGACGCGGTGCGCCAGAACCTGGACTTCATCCAGTTCCATGACCCGGAAACCATGCTGATAATTTCCGGGGACCATGTCTATCACATGGATTACCGTGAGATCATCGATTACCACCGGGAGAAGGATGCCGACTGCACCATGGCCTGTGTCGAGGTGCCCCTCACCGAGGCCCACCGTTTCGGGGTGGCCGAGATCGACGACGAGGATGGGGCCCGGGGCGGCCGGGTTCTCCAATACCAGGAAAAACCGGCCAAGCCCTCTTTCAATCAGGCCTCGATGACCGTTTACTGCTTCAAGCCCAAAACCCTCTACGCCCTGTTGGAGGCCAACGCCCGCGAGGATCACTCCTTCGAGTTCGGCCGCGATATCATCCCCCGGGCCATGGCGGCCCGGCGCAAGGTTTATGGCTATAAGTTTCGCGGCTACTGGGGCTATACCCGGACCCTGGAGGAGTACTGGCAGACCAGCATGGATCTGCTGGGGGAAAATCCCAAACTGCCCCTGGACCAGTGGGGACTGCGCACCAACCTCGACCACCGTGGCATTCGGGATTATCCGCCGCTCAGGGCGGGTAAGGAGGCGGAAATCGTCAACAGCCTGGTCTATAACGGCTGCCGGGTGGATGGGCGGGTGGAAAATTCGATCCTCTTCCCCGGAGTGCAGGTGAAAGCCGGGGCGGTGGTTCGTGATTCGGTTCTCTTTTTCGATAACGTGGTGGGGCGTGACTGTCGCCTGAGCAAGGTGATCGCCGATGTCAACGTCACCTTGGGCGAGGGGGTGAAGATCGGGGTCGAATCCGGTACCGGGGCCGGGGTTACGGTGCTGGGCTGGAACAATGAAATTCCGGTGGGGATGAAGATTGGGGCCGGCTGCACCCTTTATCCGGATCTGGGGCCCGAGAAGATGGTGCGTGGGGTCATTGCCGACGGGGAGGTGGTGCGATGAGTTGGGGGAAGAATGACGCCCTGGTGCTGCTGCTGGCCGGCGGGGTGGGCAGCCGGCTCAACAATCTGGTCCAGAGCCGGGCCAAGCCGGCGGTGCCCTTTGCCGGGATCTACCGGATCATCGACTTCAGCCTCAGCAACGTGATGAACTCGGGTTTTACCCAGGTGGGGCTGCTGACCCAGTATAAACCGCTGTCGCTGATGCGGCACATTGGTGATGGCGCGGCCTGGGATTTCACCGGCCGTACCCGCGGGGTCAAGATTCTGCCGCCCCGCACCGGCTCCAAAGAGTCGGACTGGTACAAGGGCACCGCCGACGCGGTGCGCCAGAACATCGATTTTATTCGGGCCTATCCCTCCCAGGAGGTGATTATTCTCTCCGGCGACCATATCTACAGCATGGATCTGGATGAGATGCTGCGGGATCATCGCCGCAAGCGGGCGGATCTGACCGTGGCCACCATGGTGGTGCCCCGGGAGCAGATCCATCAGTTCGGGGCGGCGATCACCGGCGAGGATGGCCGGGTGGTGGACTGGGAGGAGAAACCGACGGTGCCCCGCACCGATCTGGCCTCCATGGGAATTTATGTGATCAACACCGATTATCTGCTCAACAGCCTGGAGAAATATCGGAGCGATGTCGATTTCGGGATGGATATCATTCCCCGGGCCATCCCGGTGGATCGGGTCTACGCCCACTCTTTCCGGGGCTACTGGCGGGATGTCGGTACGATCCAGGCCTACTGGGAGGCCAATATGGATCTGCTGCTGCCCGATTCCCCGATCAATCCGGCCGCCTGGGGCATCCGCTCCAATCCCGAGGCCGACGGTCTGCCTTACGACCGTTGTCCGGCCCGATTCGTCGGGGCCGGCCAGGCAAAAAACTCTTTGATTGCCGCCGGTTGCCGGATCGAGGGCACGGTGATCAATTCGGTCCTCTCTCCGGGAGTACGGATTGCGCCCGGCGCGGTGGTTCGCGATTCGATCATCTTCCACGACGGCCGGGTGGAGGCGGGGGCGGTGGTGGATCTGGCCATCCTGGACAAACGGGTATTGGTGGGCCGGGGTGCCCGGGTGGGGCATGGCGAGGACCGGGGGGTGGCCAACCGCGCCCATCCCCAGCATCTCTATACCGGGATCAGCCTGATCGGCAAGATGGCCCAGATTCCGGAAAATGCGGTGATCGGCCGCAACTGCATCGTCGCCCCCCAGCGCCGGGCCGACGAGTTCCCCGCCGCGACTTTACCCTCCGGCGAAAGTATTTAGCGCAGACTCCTGATAAAGGGGCCGACGGCCGCCGGTCCCTGCTCTTCGACCAGGCGGATGGTGGCCGAGCCGATCACCGCAATTTCGGCCTTGCCGCGCAACATCTCCACATCCCGGCCGTTGCTGATCCCGAAGCCCACCGCCAGGGGCAGCCTGGTGGCCCGGCGGCAGCGCCGGATATAGTGATCGAACTCCTGGTCAAAGCTGGTCCGGGCCCCGGTTACCCCCCGGCGGGCCACGCAATAGATAAAACCCCCGCCCTGGCCGGCCAGGTAGTTCATGCGGTCGTCGCTGCTGGTGGGAGCGAAGATCTGGATTGGAGCCAGGTCGAGCCGGCGGCAACCGGCCAGATACTCCTCCCCCTCCTCGGGGGGCAGATCGGGGATGATCAGGCCCCGCAGGCCCGCAGCCCTGGTCTGTTCCAGAAAACGCTCCACCCCGTATTTGAACAGAATATTGTAGTAGGTCATAAAGAGGAAGGGGATGGGGTGGGTAGCGGCCATCTCGGCGGCGAACTCCAGGCACTCCTTCAGCCTGATCCCGGAGTTGATCGCCTCCTGGTTGGCCTTGAGGATCACCGGTCCGTCGGCCACCGGCTCGGAGAAGGGGATCTGGAGTTCGATGATATCCACCCCGGCGGCCACCATCTGGCCGATCACCTCCCGGTTAACCGCCAGGGAGGGATAGCCCAGGACCAGGTGGGTCATCAGCAGGATATCATTTTTTGAGGCCAGTTTGGCCCGAAGCTCTTGTTCAAGTTGCATATTCCCGCCCCTTGGCCCGGATAAAATCCTTCCATGATGGATCGTTGAAGGCGTGGGCGATGGTAAAGATATCCTTGTCGCCCCGGCCCGACTGGTTGATGATGATCGCCTCGCCGGCCGGCAGCTCCGCCGCTTCCTTGAAGGCCTGGACAAAGGCGTGGGCCGATTCCAGGGCCGGGATGATCCCCTCCTGGCGGATGGTCAGGTCCAGGGCCTCCATCACCTCGGCGTCGGTGGCGGCGGTCATGCGGACCCGGCCCCGCTGCCAGAGATCGGCCAGGATGGGAGAGACCCCGATATAGTCCAGCCCGGCGGCCACCGAGTGGGTATCCCGCATCTGGCCGTCATCGTCCTGGAGGAACATGGTCTTGTAGCCCTGGGCCACTCCGGGTGAGGCGTCATCCCCCGCCAGCCGGGCGGCGTGCTGGCCGCTCGCCAGCCCCTTGCCTCCGGCTTCCACCCCGACCAGCTCCACTTGGGGATCTTGCAAAAAACCCTGGAAGATCCCCATGGCATTGGAGCCTCCCCCGACACAGGCGTAAACCCGGGCCGGCAGTTTGCCGTGGATCGCCAGAATCTGCTCCCTGACTTCGTCGCCGATGATCTTCTGGAACCAGGCCACCATCTCGGGAAAGGGGTGGGGGCCGCAGACCGTCCCCATCACATAGTGGGTGGAGTCCATGTTGGCCACCCAGTCGCGGAAGGCCTCGTTGATGGCATCCTTCAGGGTTTGCGAGCCGGAGGTGACCGGCACCACCGTGGCCCCCAGTTTTTCCATCCAGAAGACATTGGGCCGCTGGCGCTGGACATCCTCGGCCCCCATGTAGATCGTACATTCAAAACCGAATTTGGCGGCCATGGTGGCGGTGGCCACCCCGTGCTGGCCGGCTCCGGTTTCGGCGATCACCCGTTTCTTGCCCATCCGCCGCACCAGCAATCCCTGGCCCATGACGTTGTTGGCCTTGTGGGCCCCGGTGTGGTTAAGGTCTTCCCGCTTGATATAGATCCGGGCCCCGCCGAACCGGCGGCTCAAATTTTCGGCGAAGGTCAGGGGGGTGGGGCGGCAGGAGTAGCTGCCCATCAACGCAACATACTCCCGCCAGAAGTCCGGGTCCTGCTTGGCCGTGCTGAAAACCTCATTGAGCTGGCGGAAGGTTTCGTAAAGAATCTCCGGCACAAAGGCCCCGCCCCAGTCGCCGTAATAGCCCTGTTTCATCCTGATAGTTTTCCCTGTTTTAGCGCATTGAATCACGAACCGGGGCTGGCCCCGAAAAGGGGGGCAGTCTACCGCAACCGCCCAATTTTGTAAATCAGCTAAACGAACCAGAGGGAAGCGTCAGGTGCGGTGCTGCCGGGCGTTACGCCAGGGCGGAACGGACCTTGGCGGCCAGCTCCGGCAGCGAAAAAGGTTTCGCCAGAAAGTTGATCCCATGTTCAAGCAAGCCGTTGCTGCTGATCACATCGGCGGTGTAGCCGGACATGAAGAGGCAGCGGATCGCGGGATTAAGGGCGATAATCTGCCGGGCCAGCTCCTGGCCGTTGCATTCCGGCATCACCACGTCGCTGAGCAGGAGATCGATCTTCCCGGCGTACTGGGCCGCCAGCTCCAGGGCCGCGCTGGAGCCGGCGGCGGCCAGCACCCGGTAGCCCAGCCCTTCGAGAATTCTGGCGGTCACCTTGAGGATCGCCTCCTCGTCCTCCACCAGCAGGATGGTCTCCCGGCCTCCGACGGGATGGGCCGGAGCCGGTCCGGGGGCGGCCGGTTCCGTGCGGGGTTCATTCCGGTGGGGGAGGTAGATGCGAAAAGTGGTGCCCTGGCCGGGCTCGCTGTAAAAATTGATGAAGCCTTCGTTCTGCTTGATGATGCCGTAAACCGTGGCCAGGCCCAGGCCGGTCCCCTGGCCCACCGCCTTGGTGGTGAAGAATGGTTCGAAAATATGCTCCTGGGTTTCCCGGCTCATGCCGACCCCGTTATCGCTGACCGTGAGCAGCACATATTCACCGGGCTTGGCATCGGCGTGGCCGGCGCAATATTCCCGGTCCAGGAGGATATTGGTGGTTTCAATGCTGATCCGGCCTTCGCCGCCCACCGCGTCCCGGGCGTTGACGCAGAGGTTGGCCAGAATCTGATCCACCTGGCCGGGATCGATCCTCACCGGCCAGAGATTGGCGGCGGGCAACCAGCGCAGGTCGATCCCCTCGCCGATCAGGCGCCGCAGCATGGTGAGCATGCCGCCCACCGTTTGGTTGAGATCCAGCCTTTGCGGGATCACCGTCTGTTTGCGGGCAAAGGCCAGCAGTTGTCGGGTAAGCTCGGCCGAGCGCCGGGCGGCTTCTAAAATGCCCTGCAACTCCTCATGACCCGGCTGATCCTCCTTGACCCGGAGCAAAGCGATTTCGGCATAGCCCTTGATCACGGTGAGCAGGTTGTTGAAGTCGTGGGCCACCCCGCCGGCCAGGGTGCCGATCGCCTCCATCTTCTGGGCCTGGCTTAAGCGGGCCTGGAGTTTTTTTTCGTTTTGCAGGCGCTGCTGCCGCTCCCGGGTTTCCGCCAGTTCACGCCGAACCGCCGGCACCAGTCGGGCCAGCTTGTCCTTCATGACATAATCCCGGGCGCCCTTGCGCATGATCTCGGTGGCGGTCTCTTCGCCCACCGCTCCGGAAACCAGGATAAAGGGCGCGTCCAGTCCGTGTCCCCGGACCAGTTCCAAAGCGGCCAGGCCGCTGAAGCTGGGCATGGCGTAGTCGGAAAGCACCAGATCCCATGGCTGCTGGTCCAGGGCCGCCTGGAGTTCCGCCGCCGTTTCCACCCGGAGGTGTTCGGGGGCATACCCGCCTCTTTTTAGGGCGCGGAGGATCAGGGTCGCGTCATCATCGGCATCCTCCACCAGCAAAACCCGCAATTTCTCGGTCATGATCTTTCCTTGGTAGCTGGTGGTCATGATCCCGGTTTCGGCGGCGGACCCTGGTTCAGGACCAGCCAGTAAACCCCCAGTTGGCGGATAGCTTCGCTGAACTGGACGAAATCCACCGGCTTACGGATAAAGCTGTTGGCCCCTAGCTGGTAGCTGCCCAGCAGGTCCCGCTCCTCGTTGGAGGTGGTCAGCATCACCACCGGCAGCAGTTGAGTGCGGGGGTCAGCCCTAATTTTCTTTAGTACTTCCAGGCCGTTGAGCTTGGGCAGGTTGATATCGAGCAGTACCAGCTCCGGCAACTCTTCGGGGTCCCGCCCGGCGTAGGCGCCCCGGCCGAAGAGAAAGTCCAGGGCTTCGGCCCCGTCTCTGGCCACCACCACCTGGTTGAGGATGTTGTTTTTATTGAGGGCCCGAATGGTCAGGAGCTCGTCGTCCTGATTGTCCTCCACCAGCAGGATCACCCTGTTTTTCATGCCCGTACCCCTCCTCATTAGACGGTAAAGTAGAACACCGCTCCCTGGTTTACCCCGGCCTCGGCCCAGATCCGACCGCCGTGGCGGTGGATGATGCGCTGCACGGTGGCCAGGCCGATACCGCTGCCCTCAAACTCCTGCACGGTGTGCAGGCGCTGGAAGGCGGTGAACAGTTTATCGGCGTAAGTCATATCGAAACCGGCGCCGTTGTCGCGGACATAACAGACCTGCTCGCCATCCTCCATGATCCGGCCGAAACTGATTTCAGGCGCAGCACTGTTGCCGGTAAACTTCCAGGCATTGCCCAGCAGGTTGTCCAGCACCGCCCGCAACAGAACGGGGTCGGCCTCCACCTTGATTCCGGGCTCGATATTGAATCGCACCCGGCGCTCCGGCGCAGCTTTTTGCAACTCGGCGGCGACCTCCCCGGCCATGGCGCTGAGATCAATCCGCCGCCGGTTGATCTCGCTGCGGGAGAGGCGGGAAAGTTGCAGGAGATCGTCGATCAGCAGGCCCATGCGGACGCAGCCGCTCCGGATCCGGCGCACGTAGTCCCGGCCGTCCTCGTCCAGTTTATCCCGGTAATCCTCCAGCAGGGCCAGGCTGAAACCGTCGATGCCGCGCAGCGGGGCCCGCAGGTCGTGGGATACCGAGTAGGCAAAGGAGTCCAGTTCCCGGTTGGTGGCGGCCATTTCCTGCTCCGCCCGGCGGCGTCGGCCGATCTCCCGCTCCAAGGGCTCGATGGCCAGGCGCCGGAAGACCACCCAGAGCATCAAGCCCAAAAAGGCGGTGATCATCAACGAGATCGCCAGCAGGCGGTTGCGCATTTCAATCAGAATAACCTCGGTTTGGGTATAGTCCTTGTGCACGGTCAGGGTCAGGAGGTGGCGCCCCTGGTAGAGCAACTGCTGCTGGCGGTTGATGACAAAGGATGAATCCGTTTCCCG
>JBLRWU010000037.1:0-3005 GCA_047921155.1 Desulfurivibrio sp. | reverse complement strand
GTTGGCGGCAGATCGCGGCGAAATCCTCCGGGTAGTGGCCGCAGATAAAACGTTGCTGGGCTTCGCTGAAGGCCCCCATGGACCAGGGCAGCTTGGGCAGCAGGGAGTAGAGCAGGCGCTGATCGGGATCGGGGTTGTCCAGCCGCTTGGCGTACTCCAGGCTGGTGACCAGGGTGGCTCCCAGGGTCGTCAGGAGCTGTTGTCCCAGCAACAGGGCGTTATCCAGGGCAGCCCGGCAGGCGGTATCGGCCTCCAGGATGTTGCCCACCGGCTCTTTGCAAACAATTTGTAGCTCCCACTGGGAGAGCTGGGCCTTGGGGACGAAGAGCAGCACCTGCCGGTCTTCATGGATGATCAGGTTGGCCGGAGCCTCCCGGCGGCCGTCGGTGCGGGTGTTGTTTTTCAGGGCTTGCAGGTAGTCGGCGAAAAGTCCCCGTCCCGTCTCCCGGCGGTGCTCCTCGCAACAGCGGCTGACCTGATCGCCGCAGGCAAAGGCCGGCGGCGGCGGGATCAGGGCGTACTGCTGGTGGATCTGCTGGTGAGAGGCATGGAGGCGAAAGCCGCTGCCGGAAAAATCGTAGCCGAAGTTCCAGCCCCAGAGGGTGGCGGTGAAGGGCAGGAGGCCGGCGGCGGTCTGGAGTCGGGGCAGGATTTGGCGGCGCAACTCCTCCAGCTCCGCCGGACTCAGGTTCTGCCGCCGCCGGGGCGCCGACAGCCCCAGCATCTCGGCCAGGCGCAGGTAGGTGCGCTGATAGTAGAGGTGACGCAGGCCGGTCATATCGGCCGGGGTGAGATCGCTGATCCGATAACGGATGGCGTCGTCGGCCAGGTTGGCGGCGTAATGTCCCCAAGGGATATAGCTGTTGCGCCGCAGATACTCGAAAATATGGGTGGCGCCGCCGGGCTCGCCGTACTCCCCGACGATTTCGCTGCCGCCCTGGGCGCCGGGCCGCAACACCATGACCCGCTTGTAGGGATCGGGGAGATGGGGGTTGTTGGCCACGGTTTCGTACAGGTCATGATCGTGAATAACCGGCCGGGGTCCGTCCTCTGTCTGCCGGTAACGCAAACCGGTCACCGGGGCGGGGTCTCCCTCCCCGTAGATAAACTCACAACTGGCGGTCGCCAGGGCCACCAGTTCGGCGGAATCCCGGGAGGTGGCGGCCAGGGTAAGCCGCAGGGGCCGGGGCAGTATTTGCAGGACCTCATCCAGGCCCAGGTCGGCGGGCAGTTTTTCCCGCAGGGAAGCCGTTTGCGCCGGGGTGGGGAGGGCAATCCCGGCCGGGTTCTCGACCCTGGCTTCGGCCCAGGAGCGGCTGATAAAGGTGGTTCCCCGAAAAGTCAGGGGGTTGGGGATCTCATAAACCAGGTCGGCTGCGCTCACCTCCAGGTCGTCGGCCGGAAAGTTGGCGCGGTTGGTTACCGGCTGGCCGGTGGTGGTCAGGCCGAGGGTGGCCGGGTAGTCGTGGCGGCGGAGGTTGCGCACCCGGTAGCCGGGGCGATGGACAATAACCCGAAAATGACCGGTTTGGTCGATAAAGGAGGGCATCCTAAACCTCTTTCAGTCTTACCAGCAGGTGATGCCCCAAGGGGCCGTTGCCGCCGCCCATGCTCAGCCCGGCTCCGGCCCGGATCGCGGCCAGGGTGAAGGCCGAGGCCCGGCGGAACGCCTCCGGATAGTCGTGGCAGCGCAGATGCCAGGCGGCCAAGGCGCTGGCAAAGGTGCAGCCGGTGCCGTGGAGATTGGAGCTGGCCAGGCGGGGGTGGCAGCTTTGAACCACCCTGCCTTTTCCGACAGCTTGGCGCTGCACCAGGAGATCGCGGATCATCGGCTCCTCCTGCCCGCGATGGCCGCCGGTGATCACCACCGCCCGCAGGTTGGGAAAACGGTCGAGCAGGATGTCGGCCCGGTTGAGCAGCTCATCATCGGCCGGGTCGGCGGCCGGGGTTAGCCGGCACAGGGTGGCCAACTCGGGCAGATTGGGGGTCAGCACGGTAACCCTGGCCAGCAGCGAGTCGGCCAGACCGGGGAGATCGGCGACGGCGAAGAGCTGGTGGCCATCACCGGCCAGCAGCACCGGGTCGTAGATCACCTCACCGGTGAAGCCTTGCAGGGCGGCGGCGATGGCGTCGGCCACCCCGGCGGTGCCCACCATGCCGATCTTGACGTGGCTGACCGGCAGATCATCCAGAACCGTCCGGATCTGGTCGTAAACCAGTTGCGGTTCCAAGGGTTGGAAGTAGCGCACTCCCAGGGTGTTTTGTACGGTCAGGCAGGTGATGGCCGCTGCGCCGTAAACCCCCAGAGCGGTGCAGGTTTTGAGGTCGGCCTGGATGCCGGCCCCGCCGGAGGGGTCGGAGCCGGCAATGCTGAGCAGGGCCGTCGGTTTTTCAGTCGGCATCGGAATCGGCGCTCGGCTCGATCTCGGTAAGGGTGATGGTATAAAAAAGCTCCTGGCCGGCCAGGGGATGGTTGAAATCCACCTTGACCTGACTGTCGTCGGCCTCCAGCACCAGGGCGGGCAGACGGTGGGTTTTGCCCTCGCGCTCCATGTTCATGGCCACCACCATACCGGGTTTGACCTCGCCTTCGCCCAGGGTGTCGCGCTGGACGGTCAGCACCAGTTCCCCATGGTGGGGGCCGTAGCCCTCCTCCGGGGGGATGCTGATGGTGCGGGTCTGGCCCGGTTTCATGCCGATGATCGCCCGCTCCAGGGAGGGAAGCACCATCTGGTCGCCGATCTTGAAGGTCATGGGGGCGGAATCGACGGAAGATTCAAACACCTCGCCGTTTTCCAGCTTACCCTCGTACTGTACCGTTACCCGGTCGTTCTCTTTTACTGCTGCCCCATGTGTCATAATCAGTGTCCTCGATGGTGTGATCGCTTGCTGCGTACTTTGGTGTTCTACGGTAGTCAACGGTCATCCGCGCCATTATGCCGAAAAAGCATCATCGGCACAAGGGGCGGTCAAAGAAAAGATCCGGCAAAGCTTTTTTGTACTAG